>JALSIX010000067.1 GCA_026989655.1 Caldilineaceae bacterium | reverse complement strand
CCAAGCCCCCAAGGCCGTTGTCGCCCTCCTCTCCTCAGCTCGACGAGGTGGCCGCGGGCTCCAAGGCCTGGACGGGCCGCCGGAAGTAGGCCAGAGTCTCCTCGGGATGCTCCTCCGGCCGCCAGCCCCGATGGCGGAGCACCAGCCCAACCACGGCGATGGCAATGCCCAGGAGGGCGAACCACTGGGCCGTGGCCAGGGACCCCATGGTCCAGGCATCGGGGCGGAAGAACTCCACCCAGAAACGACCCAGGGGATAGGCGATCAGGTAGAGGAAGATCCCGTCGCCCCGTCGCAGGCGATGCCCGTAGCGCCACAGGATCCAGGTCACCAGGCCGAACATCAGCAGGTTCCACCCGGCCTCGTAGAAGAAGGTGGGGTGGAAGCCCTGGCTGGCGTACCAGCTCAACGTCTCCTGGGTGAGGTTGGGAGAGCCACAGGGCTGGACCCCAGGAGGCAGATTCGGCGGAGGCATACAGGGATAGCGGGGATCGATGCGAAAGGCCCAGGGCAGATCCGTGGGCGGGCCGTACAGCTCCTGGTTCACGAAATTGCCCAGGCGCCCGATGGCCTGGGCCAACAGCACATTGGGCGCAATGAAGTCCAGCACCTGCCACAGGTTCAGCTTCTGGCGCCAGGTGTACAGGAAGACCGCGAGGAAACCGCCGATGAGCCCCCCGTAGATGCCCAACCCCCGAAAGCCCCCGTCCCAGAAGTTGATGGCCTCCAGGGGATTCTGGCGGTAGTACTCCCAGCCACCGCCGCTGGCCGGCGAGCTGAAGACGTGGTAGGCCCGGGCACCGATGATCCCCAGGATCAGCGTCCAGGCCAACAGGTTCCAGATGTGATCGGGGTGGACCCCCGCGCGGGCTGCATAGCGGGACGCGAGCCACGCGGCCAGGACAGCGCCCCCCACGATGAAGACGCCGTACCACTGGAGGGTGAAAGGTCCAATTTGGAAGATCACCGGATTCATTGCATGTCACTCCTCATGGGCAGGGAGAGCAGAGATGGGCCCTATCAGGGACACTCAGCGTCGTGTACGATGGGCGTGGTAGAGGCCCGCCAGGTAGCTCAGAGCACCGCCCCCGGCCGCAACCACCCAGTGGATCGGATGGGGGCGGGTGGCAAAGGCCACCTCGGAGGCCAGGAAGAAGCCGAAGAAGCCGAAGGCCAGGCCGGCCAGGGCGGGCAGGGGCAACAGGCCGATCTCCTCCTGGGCCGGGTCCGAGTTGCGCCGTCGAAGCCGGGCCCTGCGGCGGCCGCGACGATGTACGGAGTCCATTAGGGCGTTGACCTCCATCTCTCGCTGTGGGTATCGGGGGTGCCGGCATCGAGCTCGTGCCCGCCCAGGCCGTCGGCGCCTGACGGGCAAAGGAGGGGCGGCACCCTGGCAGTTAGGGTAGTGTCCTATGCCCGGTCTGTCAACCGTCTCGCGGATCCGTGGCCCCGAAGGGCCTATTCTCCGCCACAATGTCGCATTTCGGGCACACCTCGATCTTGTGAGGCACCCCAGGCCCCCTGGTGGCGACCTGGGAGACGGCGGTCAGGCCAGGAGCTGGGCCGTGTACCGGTGCCTTCCCTCCGGATCGGCCGTGGCCACCGCCGCGGGGAAACGCTCGGGGGAGATCTGCGCGGGATCGTAGAGGACCTGGGCCAGACCTCGCTGGAGATGGACGTGGACCGCCACCACACCGTCCAACATGAGCAGGGCATTCCGGACACGCATGGCACAGGCCGGGCATCCCATGCCTCCGATCAACAGGTAGGCAGCCCGAGCCGTCGCCAGCGCCCCGGGGGCGATCGGCTTGTCCAGCGCCTCCACATAGCAGCACATGCCCGGATCGTGTTCGGGCGAATCGAGACGGTCATCAACGGCCATGGGGGCATCCTCCTGGAGATCGAACGGCCCGCTCCGCGCGTCGGATGCGCGATCAGGCCCCAGTATACCAGGATGGCGCGCCCTTCCGGCCGAGGGAGATGCCCCCCCTCCACCAGGCAATTTCGCGGGGTCCTGGCCCCGGAGACACTGTTCCCAGGGGGCCTATCGAAGGCTCAGGCCGGAGACCGGGCCGCGGGGCCCTGGGGATCTTCCAGGCGAACCACCAGGGTGGTCCCCTGGCCGGGGGTGCTGTGGATGCGCAACCACCCCCCGTGGAGCTGGGCCCGTTCCTGGATGCCCAACAGGCCGAAATGTCCCTGTTGCGCGAGGCGGGACGGACTTTCGGGCACCTGGAACCCCTGGCCGTTGTCCTCGATCCGTAGGGTGATGCCCCGGGGATCGAAGGCCAGTTCCACGTGGACCCAGGTGGCCCGGGCGTGGGCGGCCACGTTGTGCAGGGCCTCCTGGACGATCCGGTACGCGCCGATCTCCAGCGCGGAGTCCAGGCGGCGTACCTGCCCCTGGACCTCCAGCTCCCCCACCAGTTGATGCCGTTCGCACAGTTGGTGCACCAACATCTCCAGGGCCGGCACGAAGCCCAGGTCCTCCAGGTAGAGGGGGCGCAGGTCGTGGATCTGCCGACGCAGATCCGCGATGGTCTCGGCGATCAGGGGGCGCAGCTCCTGCAGCCGCAGGCGAGCCTCCTCGGGATCGGTGGACAGGCGCCGCTCGATCAGCTCGAACTGTTGGTTCAACGCGATCAGGGCCTGGACCGTACCATCGTGGAGCTCGCGGGCCAGCCGCCGTCGTTCCTCCTCCTGGGCCATGGTCATCGCGCCGATGTAGCTCTGGAGCTCCTGCTGGTATTGGCGGATCTGCCGGGCCATGTGGGCCATGGCCAGCCGCAGATCCTCGATCTCCTGGACCCCCCCTGCCGGGGTCGCGGCCGCGTCGAAATCCCCCCATCCGATCCGGTTGGCGATCTGGTTGAGCCGTTGGAGGGGGTAGGCGATGTTCCGCAGGCCGAAGTAGGCCGAGGTCAGGGAGATGACGAGCGCAGCAATGACCACCACGAAGACCAGGTTCTCGAAGCGGAGCAACGGCGGCACCAGATCGGCCCAGGCCGTCTGGAGCTCCACCGTCCACCCGACCCCGGGCACCGCGACCCGGGAGAAGACCTCCTTCTCCATGCCCTCCTGCCACCCCTCCTGCTCCTGGACGAAGAGCAGACGTCCCGTCTCGTCCCGGATGCGGAGGACGCTGGGCTCGTCCAGGGAGAGCAGCGCGGGCAGCCGCTCCAGGGAGAGGGTCGACACCGGGATGGCCCCGGCCACGATCCAGGGTTTCCCGGCCTCCACCTGAACCCGGATGCCGATGATGCGCACCGGGGCATGGTCGTGGGGCCACCAGGTCACTCCAGCCTGGTCGTGGACCTCCCACAGGTCGAGGAGGGCCTTTCGGACCGCGACATCCTCGGCCCAGGCAGCGGCGGCTGTGCGGGAGACCAGGGTGCCCGAGGGGCTCCACACCGCCAGGCCCGCAGGGAAGAAGGGCTGATACTCCGCGAAGACCGTGGACCACGAAAGGGTCCCGTCGTGGAGGCCGGGCTCTGTAGCCATCCGAACCAGGAGATCCCGCTGGCCGTCCAGGCGCATGGCCAGCAAGGAGGCTGCCGCGTGGGTCCAGTTGTCGGCCCGCTGTTGGACCAGCCGCTCCATGGCCTGTTCGTGGCTGCGCAGTTCGGTCAGGGAGAGGGCGAAGAGGATGGTGGCCACGGGGAGCGCGATCCAGAGGAGGAGCTGCATCCGAAGGCTGCGCACGGAGAGCGCGCGCAGCCTTCGAGCCAGGCGGGATACCATGGGGGGAATCCGAAGAGGGAGGCCGGGGCGCGGGATCACGAGGCCGAAGGCTGGGTGTCCTCCAGGGTGATGAGCCCCTGCTGGAGGGCCACGGTCACCGCCTCGGTGCGAGAGGCCACATGGAGCTTGCCGAAGATGTTGGCCAGGTGGCCCTGGACGGTGCGGTCGCTGATGCCCAGGGCCGCGCCGATCTCCCGGTTCGTCCACCCTTTGGCCACCCCCCGCAGGACCTCCAGCTCCCGCTCGCTCAAGGGCTCGATGGTCCGGGTGCCGGCCAGGTTGGCGATGAGCTTGGGCGCGATCTGGGAGTCCAGCACGCTCTTGCCCTGGGCCACGGTTTTCACCGCCCGGATCAGCTCCTGGCTGTCTGCGGTCTTCAGGATGTACCCGTCGGCGCCGGCCCGGAGCAGGGCCAGGACGTAGGGCTCATCGTCGTAGGCGGTGAGGATCAGAACCCGGACCTGGGGATACTGGGCCTTGATCCGGCGGGTCAGCTCGATGCCGGACAGGCCAGGCATGCGGATATCCAGGACGGCCACGTCCGGCGCCTGGCGGGCGAGGAGGGCCCAGGCCTCGTCGCCGCTGGCGGCCTCCGCCGTCACCTGGATCTCCGGGTCCTCGGCGAGAAAATCCCGGATGCCCTTGCGCACCACCGCGTGGTCGTCGGCCAGGAGAACCCGGATGGGGTGGGCAGAGGGACTGGAGGGTGTGGGCTCCGTCATGGTTGGCTCCTCGGTGTCGAGGGATGTGTGGCCCTGGGGGGGCTTCCCCGGCGATGGCGGGACTATTCGTGGACCACCACCAGGGTCGCGTTTTCCTGGGTGGGGCGGAACCAGCCCGGGCTGCCGTCCCACTCGGGGAAGGCCCAGTCGAACAGCCACTTCGCGTCCTCGATGGTCATGTTCACACAGCCCCGGCTCATAGGCTGGCCGAAGTTGTTGTGCCAGTAGGTGCCGTGGAACGCGTACTCCTGGTAGAAGTACTGGACCCAGGGCACATCCTCCAGGTAGTAGTAGTCGCTAGTGGCCCGGTTGCCGCCGGACATGTCCTGCAGGGGGGTCCGGATCCAGATGCGGAACTCGCCGGTGACCGTGGGGGTCCGGGCCACGCCGGTAGAGACGACGAAGGTCCGCACCCGCCGGGTGCCCTCATAGGCGTAGACCCGCTGCTCGCTGAGGTCGACCTCGATCCACTTGTCCCCGGCCAGGCGGGCTGCGTTCACGGCCGGCGACGTGTCCGGATCCACGTCCGCCATCCGCCCCCGCACAGGCACCGAGCGGGCCCAGGCCAACATCTGCCCACGGACCAGGGCCAGGGGCTCCAGCCGGGCCTTGCTCAGGGGAGGACGAGGCGCGGCCGCGAGAGTGCGAGGCGTGCCGGTCTCGGCCACGGGATCGGCGGCCCAGGCCGGCTGGAGGGCCAGGACCAGGGCAAGACAGGCGAACCAGAGCCCGAGGAGCGGTCGCCGAAAGGGTGGATGGGTGCGCATGGTCGCCTCCGCCAGACAGGTTGAGGACTAGGGTTGCCAGCTGACACCTCGATCGGTGCTGCGGAATATCTGCCCGCTCCGGGTGCCCACCCAGAGAGTGGGCGGCTCCGTGTCCTCCATGGCCAGCCCGGTGACCACGGCCCGCAGGGGCCGATCGCCCCAGCCGCCCACCGCGCCGAGCTTCCGGAACGACAGGCCCATAGGCGTGCCCGCGAACAGCATCTCGCCGGCCCGGTCGTAGGCCAGGGCCTGGACATCCAAGGAGGACAGCGCCCCGTTGGCGGCCCCGTTCATGTTGAGCCACGTCTCCCCCCCGTCCTCCGAGCGGAAGACACCCCGACCCGTGCCCAGGAAGAGGACATCCCAGGGCCCCAGGGCCAGGTCCCGAGCCGGGCCGGGCAGGGTGTTCCCCATGGGCTCCCAGGTGGCCCCCCCGTCCACGCTCCGCCAGATGCCGTCCAGGGAGGCCCCGAACACCTGGCCGGGTTCCACCGAGGAGGCGGCCACGGCCACCAGGGCCAGATCCGCGGGCTCGGGCACCAGCGCCGTCCACGTCTGGCCCCCGTCGGTGCTGCGCCACAGCCCCTGGGGACCGACCGCAAGCCAGCCCATGCGGCCTGGATCCAGGGGGGCCAGGGAGCGGATGTCCGCGTCCACCCCCAGGGCCTGCCAGCCCGCCTCCCCACCGGACAGAAGGCGCAGTCCCCCGGGCTCGGCCACCAGGAGGCCTGCCGGGGTCAGGGCCAGATCCTGGATGGGCACCCCGGGCAAGGAGGCCATGGGAACCTGGGCCTCCTGCTGGGTACGGGCCGAGATGTAGAAGCGAACAATGAGGCCGATCCACAGGACCGCGGCCAGGACGCCGGCCACGGCCAGCCACCGTCGGGGAAGCCGGCGGCTCTCCGGCTCCTCCGACCTCGCCGGGGCGGGGCCGTCCGGGCGGGGAGCAGCCTCTGCAGCCTGGGCTGCGGATACCTCCTGGGCGGGCGCTCCCGGGGCTTCGGCCGTGGGCTCCTCTGGGCCCGGGGGGACGGGTGCCGGCTCGGAAGCGGCCCGGGACAGGGGAGCACCGCACGCGCTGCAGAAACGGTCCTCCGGATGGACCGACACCCCACACTGGGGACAGTAGCGGACGGCCGGCTCGCCCCGTCCGTTGGGCCGGGCCGGCACCGGTCGCACCTGGCGGCGGGCCTGGATGGCCGCCTCCAGCAGGCTATCCAGTTCCTCCAGGCCCTGGGGCGCGGGACGGGGGGATGCTGCCACGGCGGCGCCCCGGGCCCGCTGTTGCAACGGGACGGCCAGGGCCCGGTAGTCCTCCAGCTCGATGTTGCCCAGCCGGTAGTCCAGGGCCAGGTCCCGCAGGGCCTCCAGGGCCGCGATCTGCTCCTGGCGACGGGCCTCGTCCTCCCCCTCGGGGACCGACACGGTCCAGGGGGCCAGGGTGCCCTGGATCAGGGGCCACAGGACCGCGATCGCGGCGGCCAGCGCGAGGATGAACAGGAACAGCAGGGTGATCATCGGAACAGATCCTTGTCGTATTGGGAGAGCAGGTCCCGCACCTCGGGATCCAGGATGTCCTCCTCGCCCTGGAGCGCGGCCTGGGCGGCCGGCTCAGGACGGGGGCCTTGTCGGGCCATACGCCAGAGGGTGGTCACCAGCCAGAGGGCGGCCAGGCCCAGCGCGATAGGGGGCGTCCACCACAGCCAGCGGAGGAACCCCTGGCGGGGGGGTTCCCGGAGGATCTCCACGCCGTACCGGTCGATGAAATACTGGACGATGGCTTCCTCTCTCTCGCCGGCCTCCAGCTTGTCCAGGATGATGCGACGCATCTCCGCGGCCAACTGGGAGTTGGAGTAGGCCACCGACTGGCCCTCGCAGATGGGGCACTGGAGCTGATCCGCGATGAGGATCATGCGCTGGTCCAGCGGCAACGAGGGATCATCCGCGGAGAGGTTGGCGGTCTGTTCCATGTTTCCCTGGATCCGGAGGGCCAGGGCCGCGATCAGGAGCACGATCCCTGCCGCGGCAAGCCACAGGATCCGGGGACGCTCCCAGGTCCCGGGGACAGAGGAGGACCTAGACATGGCTGTGTCCCTCCTGGGGCGCGGGGCGGGCGGGTGCCCGGGCCGTGGCGGCCACCGGATGCCGTTCGGGCCACCAGGCGATCAGGCCGCCCACCACCAGCACAAAGCCCCCGATCCAGATCCAGAGGACCATGGGCTTGACGAAGACGAAGAAGCTGGCCCCACTGTCGTCCCACCCGGTGAGCACGATGTAGAGGTCCTCCACCAGGGAGGTGTGGAGGGCCGGCAGGCTCACCGGCTGTTCCTCGAACCCGGTCAGAAAACGCCGGCGGGGGACGAGTTCCTGCCAGGGTCGACCGTCCCGGTCCACGGCCAGCCGCGCGTAGACGGTCCGCTCGTGGCTGCTCTGCTCCGTGCCCAGGGAGAGATAGGTCAGGGTGTAGCGGCCCACGGTGGCGGATTCACCCGGAGCCAGGGTGATGCCCCTTTCCAGGTCGTAGAACTGGCTTCCGATCACGCCGAAGGCGATGAAGACCAGCCCCAGGTGGACCAGATAGCCCCCGTAGCGGCCCCGAGCCCGCTCCATCAGGCGGAACAGGGCCTGGAGCCAGCTCTCCTGGGTCAGGCTACGTCGGGCCACCACACCGAAGACGAACTCCTGGATCACGGTGGCTCCGGTGAACGCGCTGGTGGCAAAGGCCAGCACAGGCCAGAACTGGCGCAGGATGACGCCCAGGACCACCAGGACCACCAGGAAGACCGCGGCCGGCCACCGGAAACGTCGCCAGAGCTGCTGACGGGTCAGCCGCCGCCAGGGCAGCAGCGGTCCCAGCCCCATCAGGGCCATCAGGGTCAGGAGCATGGGGCCATTCACCTTGTTGTAGAAGGGAGGCCCCACGGTGATCTGGACACCGGTGAACAGCTCGCTGAGCATGGGAAAGAGCACGCCCACGATGGTGGCGAAGACCAGGGCCAACAGGAGCAGGTTGTTGAACAGGAAGCCGCTCTCCCGGCTCAAGACGCTCTCCAGCCGACGTCGGGTGGTGATCCGGGGCAGCCGATACCACAGGACGAAGAAGCTCAGAATGGTGGTGGCCCCCAGAAAGCTGAAGAACCAGGGGCCGATGGCGGACTGGGCAAAGCTGTGGACCGAGGTGATCACGCCGCTGCGGACGATGAAGGTGCCGAAGATGGACAGCTCGAAGGAGAGGATCACCAGCACCATGGTCCAGACCCGCAGCATCTGGCGCTTCTCGGTGACGATGACCGAGTGGATGTACGCGGAGGCCGCCAGCCAGGGAATGAGGGCCACGTTCTCCACAGGGTCCCAGCCCCAGTAGCCGCCCCAGCCCAGCACCCGGTAGGCCCACCACGCGCCGAAGAGGAGCCCCAGGCTCAACAGGCCCCAGGCCGTCAGGGTCCAGCGGCGGGTGGCCCGGATCCAGCTGGCATCCAACCGGCCGCTCAGGAGCGCGGCCATGGCGAAGGCGTAGGGGATGCTCATGCTCATGTAGCCGGTGAGGAGCAAGGGAGGATGGAAGGCCATGCCGGGGTCCTGGAGCAGGGGATTCAGCCCCCGTCCATCCGGGGGAACGAAGTCCATGCGGCGCAGGGGATTCGACACCAGGACCATCAACAGGATGAAGAAGAGGGCGATGGTCATCAGGATCGCGATGACGTAGGGCATGAGCCGGAACTGGCTCCGCCAGTTCGTGGTCACCGCGATGCTGGCGAAGATGGCCAGGCTGGTGGCCCAGAAGAGCAGGCTGCCCGCGTTGCCGCCCCAGAAGGCCGTCCAGGTATAGAAGAGGCTCTGGCTGTTCCGGGTGTTCTGGAAGACGTAGAAGACGCTGTAGTCCTTGACCAGAAAGGCGTACACCAGGGCCAGGCTGACCACGATCAACAGGCCGCACACCGCGTAGAGCGCGTTCCGGGCCGACAGCACCCAGGCCGGCCGCTCCAGACGATCGCCCACCACCGCGGCCACAATGGCGTAGAGCGCGAACACCGGCGCCAGGTACAGGGCGCCGTTCCCCACATCCACCAGATCGAAGAGCTCGTTCATGGTATTGCCCTTGTCTCCGTCCTCTCGGTGAATCTGTCCCCATGGGCCCTAGGGCCGTCCTCAGGTCCCCAGGATCCTCGGGCCTATCTGGATCCATCCCCGTCCGCGGGATCGGTCCCGCGGGCCGGGGTCAGTAGAAGAGCGCATAGTAGAGCCGCTGCATGGCGATGCTGAAGTAGAAGAATCGGCCGGTGAGGAAGAGGAGCCCGATCGCGATCAGCAGAACACCGCTCAGTCGGGCCACCCAGGGCCAGTAACGCCGCATCCGCCGGGTCGCGGTCAGGGTCCACGACGCGGCCAGGCCGCTCACCACAAAGGGGATGCCCAGGCCGATGCTGTAGGCGAACAGCAGCCAGATGCCCGTGCCCACCGTGGCCGTGCTGCTGGCGTAGAGCAGGATCCCGGCCAGAATGGGACCCACGCAGGGCACCCAACCGAAGGCAAAGGTCATCCCCAACAGCAGAGGCGCGCTGGGCCCCAATGCCCGGGCATCCAGGCGAAGGCGGTACTCCCGCTCCAGACCCGGGAGCCGGATGACCTCGGCCATCACCAGGCCGATCCCGATCATCACCAGGCCGGTCACCCGGTTCAGGGGCTGGCGATAGGCCTCCAGCAGCCCACCGAACAGCGCGGCCCCAGCCCCCAGCACCACGAAGACCAGGGTGAACCCCAGCACGAAGATCAGGCTGGTGAGCAGGAGCTCCCAGCCGGGCCGGCCGGGTCCCTGCCTGGCCGGCCCTCCCACACCGGGGCCTGCCGTGGCCGATACCCCGGCCATGAAGGAGAGATAGCCGGGCACCAGAGGGGCCACACAGGGGGAGAAGAAGCTGATGATACCGGCCAGGAAGGCCACTCCCAGGCCGATCGAGGGCAACCCCTCCATCAGCGTCCCTCATCCACGGGCTCGAAGGCCTCCGCGATGGCCTGGAGCATGATCTCCGCGGTGATGGCACCGATCACCTTGCGCCGGATCATGCCGTCCGGGGTGATGAAGTAGGTCTCGGGGATGCCGGTGACCCCGTACTCCACGGCCAGACGCCCCCGGGGATCCACCGCGTTCGGGTAGGTGATGTCGAACTCGGCCATGTAGGCCCGGGCATCCTCCTCCGTGTCCCAGATGTCCACGCCCAGGAGGATCACGTTCCGGCCCTGGAGCTGGCGCCAGGTGGCCTCCAGGACGGGCGCCTCCTCCCGACAGGGAGGACACCAACTGGCCCAGAAGTTGATGATGACCACGTTGCCCCGATAGTCGCTCAGGGTGAACTCGCTCTTGCCCCGGAAGGGCTCGTAGAGGGGCAGGGTGAAGTCCGCCGCGGGCCGGCTGAGCACGGCCACGGTGGCCGGCCCTTCGTTGGTGCTGAAGCTGGTGGGCCCTCCTCGCTGCTGTCGATAGATGCCCCAGGCCAGCAGGCCGAACAGGGCCACCAGGGCCAGGAAGACCGGGATCCAGACCCAGAGGCTCCGCCGGCGGACGGCCTCCGCGGCGGCCCCCTCCTCGAACGCCTCCCCCACCGGGGCCTCGGCAGGGGCCTCCTCCGTCCTCTCCAACACCTCCGGCTCTACCAGGGGAGATGTCATTCCCACGCCTCCGTCACGGGGTCGTACAGCCAGGGTGGCTCGATATGGGTGGCTCGATATTCTGACGTCAACGGCTCTTGGCCAGTTCCTCTTCGATGATCTGGACGAACGCGGAGAAGGGCTGGGCTCCCTCCAGGCGACGGCCATTGATGAAGAAGGTGGGCGTCCCTGTTACCTGGGCCCGGGTCCCCTCCTCCCGATCCGCCCGGACCTCCTCCGCGTAGCGACCCTGGTCCAGGCACTCGTTGAACTGGGCGGTGTCCAGCCCCAGCTCGGCCGCGTACTCCTTGAAGATCGCCACCGCATCCGGGTTGTTGTTCCAGGCCTCCAGCCCGGCGAAGAGGCGGTCGTGCATGGCCCAGTACGCGCCCTGGGCGCCGGCACACTCCGCGGCCTCGGCGGCCTTCTGGGCCTGGGGGTGGATGTTGTCGATGGGGAAGTCCTTGTAGACAAAGCGAACCTGGCCGGTGGCGATGTACTGTTCGTCCAACAGGGGCTTGGTCTCCTGGAAAAATCGGTTGCAGAAGGGGCACTGGTAGTCGCTGAACTCCACGATGACCACCGGGGCCTGGGGATCGCCGTCCACCGCGAACTCCTCCGGCTCGAACTCCAGATCCGGGGGCGGTGGGGTGGGTGCCAGGGCATAGCCCTCGGGGAGAGGCTCCCCCAAGGCCTCGGCCTTGAAGACCTGGATCAGCTCCAGGAACCGCTCGGCCGGCAGAAAGCCCGGGATGAGACGCCCATTGAGGACGAAGCTCGGGGTGCCCCGAAAGCCCAGCTCCTGGGTCTCCACGTAGTCGCTGCCCACCCGGCGATTGGCCTCCTCAGAGTCGATGCAGCCGTCCAGGGCCTGGGCATCGTAGCCCAGCTCTCCGGCAGCCTGGACAATCCGTTCCCGGACATCTCCCTGGCCCTTCCAGGCGGACTGGTTCGCGAAGAGCCAGTCGTGCAGGGTCCAGAAATCGCCCTGCTCCAGGGCACACTCGCTGGCCAGCGCGGTGAGGACAGAGGCCTCTCCGAGAATGGGGAAATGCTTGTAGACGAAGCGGAGGTCTCCGCTCTCCACCAGGGGCTCCAGGGCAGGCCAGACCTGCTGGTGGAAACGGAGACACCAGGGGCATTGGAAGTCGCTGTACTCGATCAGCACCACCGGGGCCTCAGGGGCTCCCCGGGTGGCGCCCGGCTTGTCCGCCAGGGACTCCCAGTTCGGGACAGGGGCCGGCAGGGTGATCACCGGGTCGCTGGACGCGGGGGTGGGGGTGGCCCCGGGGGCGTCCGCGGCGGCATCCGGCTCCTGGGCCACCGCGGTCAGGGTGGCCTGGACGGCCGCGGCAATGGCCTCTTCAGAGGCCCCAGACGAGGCGGTGTCGTCGCCAGGTGTCGCGGCGGCACAGGCCGCGACCAGGCCCAGGGCACCGAGCAGGAACAGGGCGAGCCGCATCGGAAGAACCCATCTCTGCATGGGATCCATCATGCCTCCTTCTGGATGGCGGTCGAGGGGGGCGCCAGCTCCACGGCCCGGGGGGCAGGGCGGGGCACCTGGGCCATCCACCGCTCCAGCCAGGGGAAGAGGGTGAAGGCCACGCCCCAGGCGGCCAGGAGGCCCGTGAACAGCCGGGCCCACCAGTTGAAGGTACCGAAGTGATCGCCGGCGTAGAAACCTGGAAACGCGTTCCCCGTCAGCCAGGCCAGCCAGGCGTTGGTGTCGCGAAACCCCCCGTTGGAGACCCCGTAGAGCAGGTCGCTGAGGGCATGGGTGCCTCCGTCCACAGCCAGGGGCAACAGGGTGAGGCCGAACACGGCCCAGGACAGGGGCCGTGGTGGGCGGTGGCGGCGTCGCCATGCATAGAGCAGCCCGAACACCGGGGTCATGGTGTAGAAGCTGATCATCCGATCGCTCCAGGCCACCTTCCACCCCATCTCGGGGGTCCCGTAGAAGAAACGGAGCTCCCACGGGTCCGCGCTGGGGTAGACCCGCTGGATCTCCTCCAGGGTGTAGGTCAGCTTCTCGCCGAAGAGGAACCAACTGCGCTGGGGAAGCTGGTGGCAGAAGGGGATGTAGAGGGTGTAGATGGCCTTGGCCGGCAGCTCCCAGCCCAGGGCCATGAACACCGGCGCCAGGAAGGGGAGCCCGGTGAAGAGCAGGAGGATCGTCAGCAGGACGGCGAGCCAGTGATCCAGGGCCCAGGCCACCAGGCGATCCACGGCCTGGACCGCTGCTCGCTCCAGGGGCGCGCGGGAGGTGGAGGAAGGGGCGGAGACCTCAGGGGGCGCGTTGCCGGGAAACGAACTCATATTCCATCTCTGCCTCTCGAAGCGACGCCCGGGACCCCATGGTCCTCTGCCATGCCGCTGCATAGTAAGATAACACGAACATGCCTACCAGGCTAGCCAGAAGGCCACCGGCCTGGACCAGTCGAATGCCCGGGCCCCAGGTAGGCGAATTCGCGTGGTAGGCTCCCAGGATGAGCAAAGAGAGGCCGTAGAACATGAGGAAACGCCAGAAGATCTCGCCCGGCAGATAGCCCCGCCGGGCGGTCCGGAGAAGGGCCAGGCCGATGCACAGGAGGGCCAGGGCCATGTACAGCCCCACCGGATGGCGGGGCAGGCCCCACACCTCCACTGCCCAGGGCACGAAGGTCACCGTGCCGTAGAGGTCCCCGCTGAGGAAGAGACCGCTGTAGAGCACGATCCCGCCGGCCACCAGGCCAAAGGCCAGGGCGTCCGCGGCCCGGGCCAGCGGCACCCGGCGGTAGCGCAGGTAGGCCAACAGGGCCAGGGCCCCGCCCACCACCCCAGGGCCCATGGCCAAGGTCTGGATCCGAGGGGAGAGGAGCATGCTCGGACGCTCCAGGTAGAGGGACGCGAAGCGGGCGGCATAGGCCAGCCGAGCCACCACCAGCGCCAGGAGCAGGGCCAGGAAGATGGCGGTGCTCAGGGCCGAGAGCCACCGCTCTCGCTCGGGGTGGTCCCGGTTCAGGTAGGACAGGGCCCGACCGCTCACCTCGCCCCCCAGGTAGAAGGCCAGGAGCGCGAACAGAGGGGTCACCGGCAGGCTCAGGCCCAGAAACTGCAGCACGGGCATCATGGTCTCACCTCTCGGCCGCGCGGATGCCGTCCAGGATGCTGGCCACACTCAGGGGGCCACCGATCTTGATGTCCTGGATCCGGCCCTCGGCGTCGATGAAGACGGTGGTGGGCAGCGCGCGGACCCCGTAGAGCCGCCCGACCTCGGTGGTCGGGTCCAACAACAGGGGAAACGAGGTCCTCACGGTGTCTCGGGCGAACTGGACCACCGGCTCTCGGGGTTCCCCTTGGTTGACGCCCAGGATCCAGACCTGGTCCCGGCCCAGCTCCTGCCATACGGCCTCGAAGGCCGGCATCTCGGCCCGGCAGGGAGGGCACCAGGTGGCCCAGAAGTTCAACACCACCGGCGTCCCCCGGAGCGCCGAGAGGGTGAAGGTCTCGCCGTCGGTGCTGGTCAGGGTGAAGTCCGGTGCCAGAAACCCGGTCTGGGGGGCCTCGATGGTCGCCTCCAGCGCGGAGAGGTCCACCGTCACCCGGCTGAGGTTGATCCAGGCCAGGCCGAGCAGGAAGGTGACCAGCATCAGCCCACGCCAGTGGCCGGCGGTCCACCGAGCCCCGGGCTGTGGGCTCAGGGCAGGCAGATCGACCTCCGCTTCAGGCCCCCCAGGGGGCAGGGGATGGGTCCGCTGCATGGCCAACGTCCTTTCGTCCATCGCCTCACGGGTGGACGACCACCAGGGTCCCCGGGTTGTCCGGGGTGCTGAAGAGCCATCCGGCACGGGCTTCCATGCGCGGGGAGGCCCATTCGAACAGCCACTTCGCGTCCTCGATGGTCATGTTCACACAGCCCCGGCTCATGGGCTGGCCGAAGTTGTTGTGCCAGTAGGTGCCGTGGAACGCGTAGTCCTCGTAGAAGTACTGGACCCAGGGCACATCCTCCAGGTAGTAGTAGTCGCCAGTGGCCCGGTTGCCGCCGGACATGTCCTGCAGGGGGGTCTTGGCCCAGATGCGGAAGGTGCCGGTCACTGTGGGGGTTGCCGGCAGGCCCGTGGAGACGATGAAGGCCCGCACAGGTCGGGTGCCCTCATAGGCCACCACCCGCTGCTCACTCAGGTCCACGTCGATCCACTTCTCCGTGGTAGTGGGGAACTCCGTGTGCACGTGGTAGCCCACCGCGGCCTCGCTCTCCCGGCCCATCCGCTCCGCAAGGCTGGGCGGCACAATGACCAGCCGTTGGCCGGGGACCAACAGGCTCGGATTGAGCAGGTCGTTGGCCCGGATCAAGGCCTGGGGGGTGGTGTTGTACCGCTCCGCGATCTGGCCCAGGTACTCGCCGGGCTGGACCACGTGGACCACCGCAGGCACCTGGAGCTCCCGGCCGGGGACCAGGACCTGCCCCGGGTGGAGCCGGTTGATCTCCACCAGGCGGGCCAGGGAGGTGCGGAACCGGCCCGCGAGGGAGAGCAGAGTATCCCCGGGCTGGACCACATAGGTGATGAGCTCCTCGTTCTCGGCCAGGTTCGGCGCTTCGGCCGCGAGCGCGCCTTCCCCCGCCTCCTCCTCGTGGGCCCACAGGGGCCCTGCGCCCGTGGCCAACACCACCGCGACCACCAGGATCCCCATGCCCAACATCGTCGCGCCCCGCACCAATCGATTCCAGCCAGTCTTCCGTCGTTCCATCGAGACCTCCCCGTGGTGTGAACTACATGGGTCCGTGGCCCGCGTCTCCGGCCCTTGGTTACTCCGGAGGAGCCTCCTCGGGCGGGGGCAGGAGGGCCTCCAACCGGAGGCGAAACCGTTCCGAGTCCAGGGGCCCGGTGAACGACCAGAGGACCTCCCCTTGGGTATCCACCAGGACGAACCCCGGATGTCCCCGGAGTCGATAGGCCTGGAAGCGAAGCCGCCCGCTCTCCGTGTTGACGTCCACCCGTTCGAAGACCACCCGGTCGCGGTACTCCTGTTCAAGCCCATTCACGATGGGCTGCATGGCCGCTCAAGGCACTCAGTTCTCGGTGTAGAAGAAGAGCAGGGTGGGCTTGCCCTGGGCCCCGCCCGCCGGCGGTGGCGGCGGAGCCTCGGGGGCACCACAGGCCCCCAGGAGCCAGATGCCCAGCAGCCCCCAGAGCCCCAGGAACCACCAACGAACGCTGCGAACCATGGATGCGGACCTCCTCTCCTCGACCAAACCGCGGCCAGAAGGCCAGACCACGACCGCACCGACGGGCTTCGAAGACGATGATATCATGGGTCCCGCGGGGAGATCGGTAGGCAGATATACCGGGAGCCCGGGCCCGACGCCCACCTGGTTCCCCTCTCTCCTGGGTAGAGTGTAGGGATCCCCGGTGGACCCGGTCAAGATCCCACCGGATCTCCCTGGGCGGACGGTCCGGCCAGGGCCAAACTGTGGGATCTGCACCAGAGATGCCCGATACGCCCCATTCGGTCGAGGAGGCCAGACCCCATGGCCCGTGGATTCTCGCCCTGGCCCCTCCGGCAGTGATACAATGCATCGCGACCGACCCCTGTCGGTACCTTCTTCCTGGACTGAGTATACACCATGAACGAGCCTTCCCGCGAAGATCAGGGGCCTGTGCGGTCCCTGCAGAGCCACGGCGAGCGGTTCCTGGCCGCGGCAGGGCCCGCGATCCTGGCCAGCCTGGGCATCCTGCTCGTGACCTGGCTCCACTACACCACCTTGCCCGGGCTCGTGCGCTTCCACGCCATCTACCGTTACTTCTACTTCCTTCCGGTGGTCTACGCGGCCCTGCGCTACGGGTTCTGGGGCGGGGTGTTGGCCGCGATGGCTGCCAGCCTCCTCTTCGCCCCCCACATCTTCTTCAAGTGGAGCGGCTTCCCCGAGGAAAGCCTGAACGACCTGTTGGTCACCGCGGCCCTGATCGGCGTGGCCATCATCACCGGCACCACCGTGGACCGGATGCACGAAGCCGAGAGGGCCCAGGCAGAGACGGCCCGCCATCTGGCTCGCTCCCTGGAAAAGCTTCGCTCCCAGGGGGAAGAGCTGCGGCGGGCAGAACGGCTGAGCGCGCTGGGCACCCTGGCCGGAGGCCTGGCCCACGAGATCCGCAACCCGGTCAGCATCATCCGGGCCACCGCCCAGCTCCTCCAGGCGGAGTGCGGCCCCGAGACCGCGGAGAGCTTGGCGGTGATCCAGCAGGAGACGGACCGCATTGAACAGCTCGTCACCGAGCTGGTGCACCTGGCCACCGGACACGAACCCACCCCCCAGTGGACAGACCTGCAGGCGCTGCTGGCCCGGGTCCGGGAACGGCTGGCGCCCCTCGCGCAGACCCACGGGGTGGCCCTGCAGGTGGATCTCCCCAACACGCCCTCGTCCGCCTGGGTGGATCCCAAGCGGATCGAACAGGTCCTGGTGCAACTGGCCATGAACGCCATCCAGGCCATGGCCGAGGAGCAGAAGGGCGGGACGGTGACCTTCCAGGTGCGGTGGGAGGCCCAGGAGCCCCTCCCACTGGTGCTGGAGGTCCACGACACCGGGCCCGGGATCCCCTCGGAGCTGCGTTCCCGGATCTTCGACCCCTTTTTCACCACCAAGGACACGGGCACCGGCCTGGGGCTCGCGGTGGTCCAACGCATCGTGGAGGACCACGGCGGCCGGGTCCAGGTCCGGTCGACCCCAGGTCAGGGAACCACCTTCACCGTGCGCCTGCCCGGCGCGGACTCCCCCCACCCTTTCTCCACTTCACAGCCCCACCACATCTGATTCACATTCCCTTCATCCATCCATGCGATGCTCAAGGTGCAACGGAGGAGATGGACGGACCGAAACGCTCCTCCGACCGAGTGAGCCGAACAGCAACGACACAACCACCGGGTATCGGCAACGGCCGGACACCGGACACAGCGAACACAAGGAGGCAGAGACCATGATGGGTGGAGGCATGATGGGTGGATTGGGCATGGGTGGACTGGGCGGTTTCGGTGGGCTGGGCATCCTGGGCATGCTGCTCAACCTGGTCATCTGGGTGGGGTTCCTGGCCCTGATCATCTACGGGGTGGTCTGGGCGGTGCGGCAGTTCAGCGGCCAGAGCGGAACCCCCTTCCCGGCCACGTCCCCGGAGACCCGGGGTTCGGCGACGCCGTCGCCGGAGGAGCTCCTCAAGCTCCGGCTGGCCCAGGGCGAGATCGACGAGGCGGAGTACCAGCGTCTGCGGCAGCTCCTCCAGTCCTGAACCCAGGAAAGGCCGCGCAGCCCCGGCGGAACGCCCCCTGATCAGGGGGCGTTCCCCGCGTCCACAGCCCCTTCGCCCGGGTCCACGGGGGCCTCCGGCTCCGGGGCCCGGGGGGCTGCTCCTCCATGGCGATCGCTGCCACGCTCCAGGAGGCCCAGGGCCATGCCCTTGAGCAACCTCGATGCGGCGTGGTCCATTCCGGGGTGCCCCGGCACTTGGCCTTTCCGTCCCCTCTGCGCTATAATAGCCGTCGCGTCTCGCGCGGGGCGCTGCCCTGATCCCGCGCGTGTTCGGGAACCGGACCGGAGGAACACCATGGACGAAGCCCCGCGGTCGGACGGGAAAAACCCCCTGGAAGAGTACGCCGAGCAGACGGTCCAGAACCTGCGCGCCGAGTCGGTCCAGGTGACCCGCTCGTCGGTGGGACGGCTGGAAGGCGGCCAGGTCACCCTGGAGAGGAGCGCGGTCCGCTCCCTGCGGGCCAATGCCCTCCGGGCCGATCGAACCGCCCTGGGCCTGGCCTATACCGATGCCCTGGAGACGGACCGTTCCAGCGCGGGCGCGGTGCTGGCCCAGGAGGCCAAGCTCCAGCGCAGCGTGGTCTCCGTGCTCCTCTCTGGCAACGTGGAGGCCGACACCCTCCGGGCTGGGCTGGTGCTGGCCGGCAACGTCCAGGGCTCTGTCCAGACCGCCATCGGCCCCAGGGGGGCCCTCCTCCTGGGCTTTGGGCTGGGACTGGGGCTGGGCGTGGTCCGGCTTCTCTGGCGCCTGCGTCGCTGAGGGCGGACGGGCTGGAGGTCGTCAGACGAGCCGCATGGGTATAGGTACAGATATTCGGAAACAGTATAACAGTATAGAGGTAAGGGAGATCTGAGGCCGCACGAAGGCCAAAGAACAGGCCAAACGTTGAGAGAGGCGTGAACCATGGCAGAACTGTTGATCGAGGCCAGGCCCCGGACGGCCAAGGGGCGCAGCAAGGTGAAGAAACTGCGCCGGGAAGGCTGGATCCCGGCGGTGATCTACGGCCAGGAGATGGAGCCCGTGCTGGCCCAGATCCCGGAGCGGGATCTGGAACGGATCCTCCACACCGGCGGGCGGACCCAGTTGGTCCAGGTGGCGATCCAGGGGAACGGCACCCACAACGTGCTGGTCCGGGAGGTCCAGCGGGATCCGATCCGCCACACCCCTCTGCACGTGGACTTCTACGCGGTGAGCATGCGGGAGAAGCAGGAGATCGAGATCCCGGTGGTGGGCGTGGGCGAGCCCGAGGGGCTGAGCGCGGACGTGATGGTCCTCCAGGTGTTGGACACGGTGCTGGTGGAGGCCCTGCCCGCGGACATCCCCGCCCAGATCCAGGTGGACCTGGCCCTGCTCAAGCCGGGCGAGAAGGACGTGATCACCGTGGCCGATCTGCCCCAGTTGCCCGGCGTGACATATCGCGAGGAGGCCGATGCCGCGGTCTTCAGCCTGTCCATGACCGCGGCCGCCGAGGCTGCCGCCGCGGAGGAGGCCGCCGAGGAGGTGGCCGAGGGCGAGCCGGAGGTGATGGCCAAGGGCAAGGAGGAGGAAGAGGAGGGATAGCCCCCGCTCCCCTTCCTTGGATTGGAAGAGAAGGGGGAGACCGCCCAGGGGATCGGCTACATGGCCGATCCCCTGTTCGTTTGGCCCACTGGGTGCGGGATGGGTGGGCTATGGGCCGGGGAGTGGGGGAAACAGCGGTTCATCCACGAACTGCATGGGATCCACCGCGATGCCGTAGATACGCAGCTCCCAGTGCAGGTGGGGGCCCGTGCTCAGGCCGGTGTTCCCCACCACCCCGATGGGATCGCCGGCCTTCACCGCCTGCCCCGCCTGGACCAGGGCCTCGGCCAGATGCCAGTAGCCCGTGAAAACCCCCCGGCCGTGGTCCAACATCACCGCGTTGCCCCGCACCTGCAGAGGTTCGGCCAGCGCGACGATGCCGTCCGCCGGCGCGGTGATGGTCACCCCAGCCGGCACCGCGAAATCCTGTCCCGCATGGTAGGAGGTGAAAGGCCCACCGTTGTAGCTGCGGCGGGTGCCGTAGGCACTGGTGGTGGGGTAGTCCGCGTCCATGGGCATGCGGAACGGCCCTTGCCACTGGGCAGGCGTGTCGGCCCGGGACCAGGCCGCGCGCAGGCGGGCCAGCTCATCGGCCAGGATCTGGCTGTCCAAAAGGGTGCTGCGGTCCGGGGGCAACATGATACGCTGGGCCTCGTAGACGCCCTCCACCACCCGGACGGAGAACCCTCGGACCAGGGAGACACCGCCGGTGGCCGTGTAGGCCACGGTCACCGGATAGGCTCCAGGGGCCAGCAGGGCGGGAACCGGGAGAAACCCCCGGTAGATCCACTCGGAAGACGACGGAGGCCGGCCTCCATACACCGGGACGGGAAGCCCATTCCAGGTGACCGTCAGCGAGAGGGGCCGTCGGGCCGCCAGCACGATCCGGCCGGTGTGTCCCTGGACCAGGCGTGCCGGCACCTCCACCCGGGTCACCGCGCCGAACCCCGGGGCAGACGGAGGGGAGATGCCCGCAGGCAGGCGGACAGGCTGCCCCGGGAAGAGGCGGGCCGTCTCGGACAGCCCATTCAACACCGCGAGCTGGGGGGGCTCCACCCCTACCCGGCGAGCCAAGGCCTCCAGGCTTTCCCCGGGCCGGGCCCGGACGGTGGCCAGTCCCAGCTCTCGTCCGGGGATCACCAGGACCTGGCCCACGTAGATCCGGTCCACATCCTGGATCCCGTTGGCCGCGGCCAGGGCCTCCATCTCCACGCCCAGGCGGTCGGCGATGCCGGCCAGGGTGTCCCCGGGCTGGACCGTGTAGGTGGTCTCCTCCTGGGCCAGCAGCCCCTGCCACAGGCCCACCCCCAGCACCAGGGCCACCAGACCGGCGGCCACCGCGCGTCGGACACGCCCCGATCCCATCTATGTCTCCTCCTCCTCCTCCTCCTGGGCCTCCCCACCCTGGTAGACCTCGGGCTTGAGCACACCGATATAGGGCAGGTTTCGATAGCGTTCCGCGTAGTCCAGCCCGTAGCCGATCACGAACTCGTTGGGGATGGCGAAGCCCGTCCACTCCACGTCGATGTCCACCTCTCGCCTCGCGGGCTTGTCCAGGAGGGTGGCCACGCTCAGGCTGGCGGGCTTTCGGGCGGCCAGGATGCGCAACAGGTAGGACAGGGTGTGACCGCTGTCGATGATGTCCTCCACCACCAGCACGTGGCGGCCTTGGATGGGTTTGTTCAGGTCCTTCAGGATCCGAACCACGCCGCTGCTCTCGGTGGATGCCCCGTAGCTGCTGGTGGCCATGAAATCGATCTCATGGGGAATGGTGATGTGGCGGATCAGGTCTGCGAGGAAGACCACGCTGCCCTTCAACACCGAGATCAACACCAGATCCTTGCCCGCATACTTGGTGCTGATGTAGCGGCCCAACTGGGCCACCCGACGTTGGAGGGTCTCCTCGTCGATGAGCACGGCGGCCACGTCCTCGTCCAAGGGGATCCGGGGCGGGGGAGGGTGCCCCCGCCCGTGCACCGCGATCGGCTGCCGACACTCCTCCAGCGAACGCCGTGTTTCCTCGGGCAGTTCCGTGTCCTCAAGGGCCAGAGCGGCGATCCGGGCACTCTGTTGTGGGTCCATTTGGAAACACACCCCATGTACGGTCGAAGACGGATGGATCCGAGAGGTGCCGGGCGACGGCCCACCGGAAGACACCGCCCTAGGGGCCGGATCCCCACCGGAGGCGCGCCCTCTCGTCCCCGGCTCGCCCCCCCAGTTGGGCCACGAGCCAGGCCACGGGAGAGGGCCTCAGGCGGCTCTGGAGCCGAGCCCGCAGGTCCACCCCCGGCGGGATGGCCACGGGAACCCGGTCCACCGGACCTGTGAGGCGCAGGTAGGGGCCGTAGGCCCATCCTGGTTGTCCCCGATAGCGCACCTGCCACCAGGGCAGCTCCAGGGGGGGCCGCCCGATCACCGGCAGGGCCTGGCCCTGCCCCATGATGGCCCGCACCGGATAGACGGTAGAGGGCCCATCCCGGAGGTTGAGCAGGTGGACGGCCACCACCGCGGTGGGTTCGGTGGGTGTGGGCGTCGGCGCCGGCGTCGGTGCAGGGGCCTGGGCAGCGTCCTCGACAGGGGCCACCGAGGCCCCCCGGACCTGTCCCGGCGTGGAGGCCTGGGCCTTGAAACGAGCTGCCCACTCCGCGGTCAGGTCCAGGTAGAGCCTGCCGTAGGCCTGGCTGGGTTCGATGTAGGTCCCCTCGGGCCACTCGTTGAAGCTCGTGATGACGATCCAGGCCGGGTGGCTGGCCATGGCCGCCTGCCAGGAGGCCGCGTAGTAGGCCCCGCCCTCCCGATCCCGGACAAACGCGTTGGCCCGGCCCGTCCGGGTGTCGTCGTAGCCGGGCATGACCGTCGCGACCCAGCGTTTGGGAGCACCCAGGCGTTCGCCTGCCTGGGCCACCAGCCGGGCGAACTTGCGGTTGGTG
>JALSIX010000066.1 GCA_026989655.1 Caldilineaceae bacterium | reverse complement strand
CCCACACCCACCTTCCAGGGGACTCCGGTGGGCGGTCTCTTCGTACAGGTGCCCACCCCCACGCCCACCTTCGAGCCCACCTTCGTGGTGCGCACCGCCACCCCAACGCCCACCCCTGTGGTGCCCACCCCCACCCCAACCCCCCTGCCCGCGCTGGAGGCCCCGGACAGAGGGCTCTGGGGCCTGGATCCGACCGACCTCCTCGTCGCGGCCCTCTGTCTGGGAGGACTGGGGGTGGGGCTGCTGGGGTTGACCGGGGTCTTCGGCCTCCTGGTCCACGTTCGGTCCCACAGGCCCTCTTCCCGGCGGAGACGTCTGCCATGAGCGAGCCCCTGCGCACCTTCATCGCCCTGGAACCGCCGAAGGCGATCGTGGCGGAGCTGGAACAACGCCAGGCCGAGCTGCGAAAACGGCTGGCCGAAAGGGGCCTGGAACGGCACTTCACCTGGTCGCGGCCTGCCGGCTTCCATCTCACCCTGCGCTTCCTCGGCGACACCCCAGCCTCCCGGCGCACGGCCATCGCCCGAGGACTGGCCCAGCTCGCCTGCGAGCACGGGCCCTTCCGCCTGGCGTTGGGGCAGGCCGGGGTCTTTCCCAACTGGTCTCGGGTCCGGGTGGTGTGGGTGGGCCTGGCCGGGGACCAGGACGCCCTGGCCCGCCTGCAGGCCGCGGTGGAGGCCCTGGCCCGCTCGGTGGGGTTTGTCGCCGAGCGCCGGCCCTTCTCCCCCCATATCACCCTGGCCCGGAGCCGGCGGGGGATCCCGCCCGAGGAGCTGCGCCGGGCTGCCGCGGTGATCCGCGGCTGGGCCGAGACGCCGCCTCCTCCGAGCACCCTCGATTGGCGAGTGACCGCGGTCCACTACATCCACAGCCGACTGACCCCCCAGGGGGCCCGGTACACCACCCTGGGCCGGTTCCAACTGGGTTCGGGGCACGGGGAGGCGGACCCGGGTCCGCGGTAGCGGCAACTACGGGTTGGAGGTCTCCGGCTGCGAGGGCGCGACCACGGAGTCCTCGGCCTCCACGGCGGGGAGCTCCGGGTCGTCGGCGGGGGCGTCCGGCTCCAGCGTCGGGCTCGCCTCCATGCTCCGCTGGAGAAGTCCCAGAGGGACGCAGAGCAGGCTGCCGGCGGCAAAACCCCAGATCCCCAGGCTGACCAGGCCGATGAGCTGGGCCTGGAACTGGCCCAACAGGTCGGGCTCGAAAGAGGCGGCCACCCAGATCCCTGAGACGCCCTGGCCTGGGACGCCCAGGTAACCCTCCGGCCCCACCTGGTTCCACCCCGCTCCGTAGAGGCCGTCCGCGAGGAGGCCGACAGCCAACAGCCCCGTCGCAGCCGGCAGCACCGTGGTGGGCACCACTCCGGAGGCAGCGTAGAGATGGCCCAACCGCTGGAGCAGGTAGGTGACCAGGGGCACAGCCCCTCCCGCCATCAGACCCAGGGCCACGGCCACCCCTGGAGGGACGAAGGGCCCCATGGCCAGGGCCGCCACAGTACCCGCGAGCACCCCCTGCACCGCGAAGGCCGCGGGGCTTTCCCCGCGGACAAACCACCCATAGAGCCCCGAGAGCACCGTGCCGCTCAGGCCGGCCAGCGCCACGTTGACGCCGGCCCGCAGGGTCGGGGCCTCGCCCAACAGCTCCAGGTAGAGCGGATTGGACCACGACCAGCCCAAGGCCCCCACCAGGAAGAGCAGTCCGCCGGTGATGGCCATCAGCGGCAGGTACACCCGGGGCGGTTCCGGCTCGTCGGACACCCGGGTGGGCGTCGCTCCGGGCCACACCAGGAGCCCGGCCAGAGCCACCAGCCCACCCACCAGGAAGACCGTGCCACCGCCGGCGAAGTCCACGAAACCGTGGCCCAGGCCCAGGTTGCGGCCCAGGGCGGCCAGCCAGCCGCCTCCCTGGACCCAGTTGCCCGCCACCGGGTAGATCACCCCAGCCGAGAGGAGGGCAACAGACCAGGCCACCGGCACCGCGGTTCGACGTTGGAGGGCCAGGGCAGGCACCAGGGCCGCGGTCATGGCCCAGGGCAGATGGGCCAGGAAAAGAGCGTAGACCGTGGCAGTCATCCCGGCGCCCTGCAGGAACCAGCCGCTGAGGCCCGCCATGCCCCACCCGGTGCCCCACTCGGCAGGGAGCGCACTCCACTCCCAGACCAGGCCCAACAGCTCCGGCCGGGTGTAGACCAGGCCCACCCCGCCGAACTGGAGGGCGAAGCCCACGGCCCAGTAGGCCACGGCCCCCAGCCCCAGGGCCACCAACCCATGGACCGCGGCCCGACCGGCCTGGGCGGGGGGCTGCCCGGCCACGTGGATGAGCAGAGCGCCTGCGGGCAACAGGCTGGCCAGGGCCAGCGCGATCAGATACTGGAGAAAGGCCATGTCGACCATGGTGGCTCCTCGGCAGACACTGCATTCCCGGCGTTCGGCTGGAACGGTCGGGGCCCCCATCTTACCAGAGCCCACGGGTCCCACCAAATGGAGCCGGAGTGGACAGGGCTGGGCCTGGGCTGCGATCCCGCAGCGGGCGAAGATCATCTGGATACCCGGAGTTTTCCACGATTCTCTGCGGCAGAGCCATACATATTTTTTCGCCACTCCGTCAGCTCCATAAGCGCCTTGTAGGACAGGGGCGCTTGTGCTATATTCGAGCCGAGGTAAAGGAGCTGAGCCTCAACGGGCTGAGCGTCGTTGCCTTTTCAATGGATGTATCGCTAGCTTGCAAGGCCTTCTTCCTGGGCAAACGAAACTCACCGGAGCGAATGAGCACTCCTTCTACTTTACCAGTTGGGTCCGACCGCTGCGCGCTCGGACCCAAGGGCGCTGCGGACTGCGTCCGCTTGCTGGGCCTTGCTGCGCTGCGCTTGCGGCGGCCCAACAAGCGGATGGAGCCGTCCCCGGTTCCGCTGGGGCTACACCCGCTCCACCGGGGCGGCTCATCCGCAGCGCCGATAGTATGATTTTCAGATAGTACGATACAGCGTAACCTCGCATACACCCAGGATGTGTGCGAGGTAGCACTGGGCGCAATATTCTCACCAACCCCATTGGGGACATCAGCGATCGGTCCACCGGCTCAGTTTGCGAAGACGCCCAAGGAGGGTACGGCC
>JALSIX010000065.1 GCA_026989655.1 Caldilineaceae bacterium | reverse complement strand
TGGTCACTCCTTGAAGGGTGCTCGACAACCGCATGGACGGCTCAGACCGAGCCACAGGACACGAAGGGGCCCCCATCTCTGGACCCATGGGAGCCGACCGTGGGTCCGCGGAAGACCGGCTGGAGGCCCTCCAGCCCTACCCCTGTGCCGGGACAACCTCCCGGTAGAGCGCCTCCAGCCGGGGCAGGATCCGGCCCCAGTCGTACTCGGCCACGAAGCCGCGGGCCCCGTCCACCAGCTTCTGGACCCAATCCCCCTGGGCCTGTCGGTCCTGGAGGAGGGCCAGCACTGCCTGGGCAAAGGCCCGGGGCGTATCGGCCACCAGGAGCTCTCGCCCGTCCCGGAGATCCAGGCCCTCGATGCCCAGGGAGGTGCTCACCACCGGCGTGCCCCCGGCCATGGCTTCCAGGACCTTGAACCGGGTGCCGCCGCCCACCCGGAGGGGGATCACGTAGACCGCGGCCTGCCACACGTAGGGCCGCACGTCCTCCACCGGGCCGGTGATCACCACGTCGGGGCGGCCCTGCAGAGCGGACAGGCGGGGATGGGGATCACGTCCCACCACATAGAATACCACAGGTTGTCGCGCGGAGATGTAGGGCAGCACCTCCTGGGCGAACCAGAGCACCGCGTCCACGTTGGGCCGGTAGTCCATCTTGCCGGTGAAGACCAGGGCCGGCGGGCGGGGCGGGTAGACCGGGGCCATCTGCCCCGGGCGCGTCCAGTGGGCCACGTCCACGCCGTTGGGCACCACGTGGACCGGGGTCGCGGGGGCCAGCCGGGCCAGGGCCGCGGCATCCGGGCGGCTCACGGCCAGGACCCGGTCCGCGGCCCGGCAGATCTGCCGTTCGTAGCGCCAGAGCTTGCCCCACTGGATCGCGCTGTAGACCCCGCCGTGCCACCGTCGAGGAACCCGCAGATCCACCCCCGCGGTCCGCTGCTGCAGCCGGTACTCCACGTTGTGGTCGTCGAAGATCAGGCAGGGCCGCCCTTGGGGAGGGAGCTCCCGGACCAGCAGGCCGTAGCGGGCCATCTCGATCCCCTCCACCTGGACCACGTCGTAGGCCTCCGCGGCCAGGAGGGCACGGACCCGAGCCGTGGCCTGGGCACTGGCCAGGCGGAGCCCCATGTCCGGGAGGGGGTGGACCAGGGTGTCCAGGGCTCGACGGAGGAGGCCGCGGCGGGGCAGGGGGACCACCTCCACCCGACGGCACAGGGCCGTCAGGGGATCCTCCGGCCGGGAGGAGACCCCGGCCGGGCCGAAAGCGAGGACGTCCACCACGTGCCGTTGGGCGGCTCCCCGGATGAGATGGCTGTTGCGAAGGGATGTGCCCTGCCGAGGGGGCCAGGGCCAGTGGGGCACCAGGAAGAGGATCCGAAGAGGACGGGGGGTGTCCGTCCCGGTAGGGGGGAGAGGAGCGGGCCGCGGTGCCTCCAGAGAGGACATGGAAGGGATCAGAAGGGCTGAGACGAATGGGTGGCCTCGGCCACGGCCACCTTGCTGCCCTGGACCACCATCCGGTAGACCTCCAGGGTCTCTCGGGCGGCCCGCCGCCAACTGAAGACCTTGGCCCGCTCCAGCCCTTTGGCCCGGAGCTCCCCGTGGAGGTCCGGGTCTGTCAGCAGCCGGTGGATGGCCACCGCGATCTCCTCCCAGTTGTTGGGATCGACCAGCAGTGCCGCGTCCCCCACCACCTCGGGCAGGCTGCTGACGTTGCTGACGATGGTGGGGGTGCCGCAGGCCATGGCCTCCAGCGGGGGGAGGCCGAAGCCCTCGTAGAAGGCCGGGTGGACATGGCAGCGGGCGGCCACGTAGAGGCGCCTCAGGTCCTGGTCGGGCACCCGGCCCAGGAAGTGGACCCGCTCCTCCAGCCCCAGCTCCTCCACGGTGGCGTAGACCTGCTCGTAGAGCCACCCGGGCTTGCCCACCAGGGCCAGAGCGGTGTCGGCCACATTGTACCGGTGGACCAGATGGTGGAAGGCCTGGAGGAGCCCCCCCAGGTTCTTCCGAGGTTCGATGGTGCTGACGAAGAGGATGTAGCGCTCGGGCAGGCCGTAGCGCTGCTGCACGTGGGCCCGGGCTTCCTCCAGGGGCATGGGGCGGTAGAAAGGGGCCGCGGCCTCGTAGATCACGGTCACCTTGGCGGCCGGGGCTCCCAGTTGCTGGATCACGTCCTCCTTGGTGCTCTGGCTGGGCACGATGATGTGCCGCGCCTTGCGCACCGCCCGGTCGATCTGGCTGTAGTAGCGGGCATGCTCCCGGGTGAGGAAGTGGGGCCAGCGCAGGAACGCCAGATCGTGGACCGTGATCACCGCGGGGAGGGGGGTGTAGAGGGCAGGGATGAAGTCCGGCCAGTGGACCAGATCCAGGGACTGGCCCACCAGGAAGAGCTCCACCGCCAGGGCCAGTTGTTCCAAGGGGTGGTGTACGGGCGCGTACAGGGTTCGGCGGCGGAAGTTCGCCCCGGACACCAGGGGGGCCAGGTGGCGACGGTGTTGGAAGATCCAGTACTCGTTCTCCGGGTCGAGGCGGACCAGCTCCTCCAGGAGCCTGCGGGTGTATCGGGTGATCCCGGCCCGTTGGTGGTGGGCAAGCCGGGCGTCGATGCCGATGCGCATAGATCACCGTTGGGATGGAATGCAGGGAATCTCCATGCCTGGCGGGACAGCGGGCCCCGTTCGTCGCCCTGGACCCTCTAGACGGCCCAGGGCATTGTAACAGTGGGTCCGCTCCATGGTCAAAATTGTCTCGGGAAAATCGGCCCAAGGTGGTATAATGGACCCAAACGCCCACACCCACCCGGAAACGCGACACAAGGACAGGATCCCATGGACCTAGCGCAGCTTGCCCAGATGGTGAACTGGCTCGACGAGGAGCATCGTCGAGATCGGGCCGAGATCGCTCGCCTGCAGCAGTTGGTGGAGACCCAGTCGGCGGAGATGGTGGAGCAGACCCGCCGCATCCAGGAACTGGAGGGCCGCCTGGCCAGCACCCAGGCCCAGCTCACCCGTTTCACCCAGTTGGAGCAGCAGATCCAGAACCTGAAGAACGAGGTCACCGGCCTGGTGGAGCGGGAGAGCGAGGCTCGGGCCAATGCCCTCCGGGAGACCGAGCGCAACCGGCTGAGCGATCGGGAGGCCCTGACCCGTCAGATCGCGGAGGTGCGCCGGGAGCTCCCTCGCCTCAACCGGTTGGAGGAGGACCTGGAGTCCCGGCGGGAGGAGGACGCCCGCCTGGCCGAGCTGGTGGCCCAGGTCCGCAACCAGATCGGCCTGCTCTCCAAGGAGCTGGAAGAGCGGACCCGCCAGCTCCCCTTCCTGGCAGAGCAGCGGACCAGCGACACCAAGCGCATCGCGCAGCTCCAACAGGAGACCGTGGAGCTCTTCAAGCGCAGCGAGGCCCTCCAGGGGCGCCTGAACATCCTGGAGGAGACCCTGCGCCGCACCTCCACGGAGGTGGAGAAGTGGCGGCCCATCTTCAGCGAGATCCGGGAGGAACAGCAGGCCTTCATGGATCGCCTGCGGCTGGAGGTCAACGATCGCCTGCAGGTGCTGGCCCGCTGGGAAGAGGTGATCGAGGAGCAGCAGAACATCGTCCGCCGGGCCCAGGAGCAGATCCAGAGCTTCGGCCAGCAGGTGGAACAGGCCCGCCGAGCCGCGCAGACCGTCCAGGACTTCCAGGCGGCCATTCGGCGGGACCATGCCCAGGTGCAGGAGCTCCAGCGCCTGGCCGAGGAGCGGCTGCGCCGGGAGATGGAGGAGTTCCGGGAGGAGTACGAGAAGCTCCGCCGCAAGGCCGAGCTCCAACAGCAGCACCTGTGGCAGGAACAGCACAAGCACAACCAGGAGATCCAGGAGCGCTTCCCCGCCATCTACCACGATCTCCGGGTCCACGAGGAGCTGCTGCGCCAGCTCTGGGCCCTGCAGGAGAGCTACGGCACCCGCTACCTGGCCGCGGCCCAGGCCTGGCTGGACGGCCTGCAGGAGGCCCTGGCCGACCGGGACGAGCGCCTCAAGGCCCTGGAGGAGGAGTGGGAGCGGCAGCGCCGCAACGCGGAGCTCTACGCCAGCCAGGGCAACCGCCGCCGCACCTCGGGCATCCTCACCGGCAACGGGCCCGAGCCCAGCTAGCCCCCCCTCAGCCATGCGTGTCCTCGCGACGGCCGGCCACGTGGACCACGGCAAGTCCGCCCTGGTCCGGGCCCTCACAGGCATCGACCCCGACCGCCTGATCGAAGAGCAGCAGCGGGGCATGACCATCGACCTGGGCTTCGCCTGGATGGAGCTTCCCCTGCCCCCGGATGGACGGCCGGAGCCCGTGGGCATCGTGGATGTCCCCGGCCACATCGACTTCATCAAGAACATGCTGGCCGGCGTCGGCAGCGTGGACGCCGCGGTGTTGGTGGTGGCCGCGGATGAAGGCGTCATGCCCCAGACCCGGGAACACCTGGCTATCCTGGATCTGTTGGCCGTGCCCGCCGGGGTGGTGGCCCTGACCAAGGTGGACCTGGTGGAGGACCCGGAGTGGCTGGAGCTGGTGGAGCTGGACATCCACGATCTCCTGGCCGGTACCCGGCTGGAAGGGGCATCGGTGGTTCCGGTCAGCGCCCTCACCGGGGCCGGCCTGGAGGACCTGCGCCAGGCCCTGGCGCAGGTCCTGGTGGACCTGCCGCCCCGCCGGGACCGGGGCCGCCCCCGCCTCCCCATCGATCGGGTCTTCACCCTGCCGGGCTTCGGCACCATCGTCACCGGCACCCTGAGCGATGGCCACTTCCGCATCGGCGACCCGGTGGCCATCCTGCCCGATGGACCCACAGGCCGCATCCGGGGCCTCCAGAGCCACCGGCAACCCATCCAGGTGGCCCGGCCCGGCAGCCGGGTGGCCATCAACCTGAGCGGCGTGGACCGGAGCCAGGTACACCGGGGCCAGGTGGTGGTCCGGCCGGACACCCTGCAGGCCACCCGGCTGATCGACGTGGCCTTCCGCCTGTTGCCCGATGCTCCCAAACCCCTCCGCCACAACCATCGGGTCGACTTCTTCAGCGGCACCGCGGAGACCCCAGCCCACGTGCGCCTTCTGGGCACCGAGGAGCTTCGGCCCGGCCAGGAGGGCTGGCTGCAGATCCGCCTGGAGCGGCCGGTGGTGGTGGCCGCGGGGGATCGCTACATCCTGCGCCAGCCCTCTCCCAGCGCCACCCTGGGTGGAGGCACGGTCCTGGACCCCCACCCCCGGCGACGTTACCGGCGCTTCGATCCCCAGGCCCTGGCCCGGCTGGAGACCCTGGCCGCGGGGGATCCCGAGGAGATCCTGCTCCAGACCCTGGAGCGCCACCCCCTGCTCTCGGTGGAGGCCTTGCTCGAGCAGAGCGGCCTGGGCACCGAGCCCGCGCAGGAGGCCCTGGACGAGCTGTCCCGCCAGGGGGCCGTCCAGCGGCTGGAGGGCGGCCTGCTCCTGAGCCGGGACACCTACCAGAACCTGTTGGAGCAGATGGTCGTGATCCTGGAAGGGTTCCACCGGGCACATCCCCTGCGCCGGGGGATGCTCCGCAGCGAACTGCGCAGCCGGCTCCGGATCCCGGCCCCCCGCCAGGGCCAGGAGCTGCCCCTTCGGGCCTTCAACGATCTGGTCGCCCAGGCCCAGGAAGCCGGCCACGTCCAGGCAGACGACACCGCGGTGTGGCGGGCCGGCCATCGGATCCGCTTCACCCCGGAACAGGAGGCCGGGATCCAGCGGGTCCTGGCAGCCCTGGAGGCCTCCCCCTACGCGCCTCCCCATGCCAACGAGCTCCTGCGCCTGTTGGGCGACGACCCCGAGCTCCTGGAGGCCCTGGTGGACCAGGGCCAGCTCGTGCGGCTGGGCAACAACGTGCTCTTCCGGCGGCAGGACTTCGAGACCATGGTCCAGGCCATTGTGACCCATCTGGAGGAGCACGGCACCATCACCCTGGCCCAAGTCCGCGATCGGTTCGCCACCAGCCGGAAGTACGCCCAGGCCGTCCTGGAGGAGATGGATGCCCGGCGTATCACCCGCCGGGAGGGAGATGTGCGGGTCCTGCGAACCGGCCATGCCCGGGCCGTCCAGGAGGGCTAGTCCATGGACTATCGGCACCTGGGCCGGACCGGGCTCAAGGTCTCCACCCTGGGGCTGGGCACCATGCAGTTCGGCTGGACGGCCGACGAGGCCACCAGCTTCGCCATCCTGGACGCCTACGCGGAGGCCGGCGGGAACCTGCTGGACACCGCGGACATCTACAGCCACTGGGTGGAGGGCAACCCCGGCGGTGTCAGCGAGGCGATCCTCGGGCGCTGGATGGCCCAGCGGCGCAACCGCTCCCAGATGGTAGTGGCCACCAAGGTCCGGGGCCCCATGGGCCCGGGACCCAACGACCAGGGCCTTTCCCGGAAGCACATCTTCGACGCGGTGGAGGGCTCCCTGCGTCGCCTCCAGACGGACTACATCGACCTGTACCAGGCCCACTGGTTCGATGCGGAGACGCCCATCGAGGAGACCCTGGAGGCCTTCGATCGGCTGGTGCAGCAGGGGAAGGTCCGCTACGTGGGGTGCAGCAACTACCCGGCCTGGCGGCTCATGGAGGCCCTGTGGGCCAGCGAGCGCCGCGGCTACGCCCGCTACGACTCCCTCCAGGTCCACTACAACCTGGCCCATCGGGCCGAGTTCGAGCGGGAGCTGGAGGAGGTGTGCCGGACCTTTGGCCTGGCGGTGCTTCCCTACAGCCCTCTGGCCGGGGGGTTTCTCACCGGCAAGTACAGCCCCACCCAGAGCCCGGACAGCCCCCGAGCCGAGGGGATCCGTCGGCGGTACTTCACCCGACGGGGATGGCGGGTGCTGCGGGCTGTCCAGGCCGTGGCCCAGCAGGTGGAGGCCACCCCCACGGGGGTGGCCCTGGCCTGGCTTCTGGCCCGGCCCGGTGTCACCGCGCCCATTGTGGGGGCCAGCCGGGTGGAGCAGCTCCAGGAGATCCTGGCCGGGCTGGCGGTGGCGTTGACGCCCAGGCAGGTGGCCCGTCTGGACAGGGCTTCGGAGTGGCGAGAGGCGGCCTGAACCTCCCCTTGTCCCCGTTCAGCGTCCCCGGGGGGGGCGGGCTGCCTGGTCCGCGCTGCCCCGGAAGGGCGGGATCTCCAGCACGGCTACCTGGGAACGCTGGAGATCGAAGATGCGGGTCCGGAGCCAGGGATCCAACCGGTCGGCCTTCAGGCCGGTGGTGATGACCGTGGGCAGGGCCGCGTCGTAGCGGAAGTTGAGGAGCTGGAAGAGCTTCTCCCGGGCCCAGGGGGTGGCGCTTTCGATGCCCAGGTCGTCCAGGACCAGCAGGTCCACCTGCCGGATCTGGTCGAAGCGGCGATCGTAGGGCACCGGCGTGTGGGGCGCGAAGGCGGCCCGCAGGTAGTCCAGCAGGTCGGGCACCACCACGAAGAGGGGCTCTCGGATGCCCTGTTCCACCTGGTGGTTGGCGATGGCCGCGGCCAGGTGGGTCTTGCCCACGCCGCTGGGGCCCATGAGCACGAACCAGCCCCCTGGTTCCTGGGCGTAGGATTGGGCCGCGTCCCGGACCCGGCGGAGGGTGCCGAGCTGCTCGGGGCTCAGCTGGCGACGGCCCAGGTCGAAGGTCTGGAAGGTCTGTTCCCGGTGCAGGGCCAGGGTGTCCAGCTCGTCGTGGAGCCGGCTGCCGCCGCTCCGGAAGTCCGGTGCGGTGATGTGGAGCGCGGTGACCAGGCTCACGTCGTTCAGGCGGCTGCGCAGGCGGGGGTCCAGCTCCTCCATCCGCTGGTTGGTGGTGATGACCGTGGGCAGATGCGCGTTGTAGCGGTGGTTGAGGAGCTGGAAGAGCTTCTCCTGGGCCCAGGCGCTGCCGCTGTGGGCCCCCAGGTCGTCCAACACCAGCAGCTCCGCGTTGCGGACCTGTTCGAAGAGCTCGTCGTAGCGGATCTCGCTGCTGGGGCCGAAGGTAGCCCGCAGGTGGTCCAGCAGGTCGGGCACCACCACGAAGAGGGCCGGAAACCCCCGGGCGATCCGATCGTTGGCGATGGCCGCGGCCAGGTGGGTCTTGCCGCAGCCATAGCCCCCCAGGAGCAACAGCCAGCCCCGGGGGGATTCGGCGAAGTTCCGGCAGGTGGTGTAGGCGATCTCCAGGGATCGGCGGTGGTGCGGGGGCAGCCATCCTGGAGCCGGCTGGAAGGTGGTGAAGGTGTAGCGGTCCAGCCCGGCCAGGCCGCTCACCCGCTCGATGGCCCGCAGGTAGCGCTCCTGGCGTTCGGCCTGTTTGCAGCGGCAGGGCAGGGCTTTGCCGAAGTCGGGATGGCCCACGGGCACATCCCGCAACACGAAGCCCGCGCCGCCACAGAGGGGGCAGACATGGCCGCCCGGGCCGGGCGGCCGCCGGCCTGGACCGCGGCCGCCTTGGCCGGGCCCCTGGTCTCCTGGATCCACCCCCCCAGAGGGCCGCTCAGGAGATGACGATGTCGGAATATTCGTCTGGGACGTAACCCGATCCTGGATGCGACGCAGGATCTCGTCCAGTGCTTCCACGGGTGTCCTTCCCCTCCCGTTCCCAGCGTTTGAGGATCCCCTGGATGTAGCGCAGGGCCCGCCGGTTGTTGCCCACCGCGATCTCGAAGGCCTCCTGGATCCAGTCGGGCGGATAGGTCCGCTCCAGGTCTCGGAGCTGCTCTGCGATGAGTTCGGTCATCAGGCCGATGTTCTGCTCGTAGAGGACGAAGATGTTGGGCCGCTCCACCTGGAGCCGGGCGTCCTCGGGGAGGACGGCCTGGAGCTCGGCCAGCCGCCCCTGACGGATCGCGGCCACGGCCTGGCGTCCCCGGGCTGTGTTGAGGAAGTACCAGTCCTCCACCACCGTCTCCTCTCCGTGTCCGGTCTCCACCTCCACCTTGATGAAGGTGTGGCGGGCCACGGCCCGTTCCAGGGCGTCCTCCAGGATGGCCCGGGGCGAGCGGAGGTCATCGTCCAGGGCCAGGCTCTCCAGCAGAAGTTCGTCCCGGCGCAGGTCGTCGCCCCGGAGGTAGCGGAGCTCGCCGCTCTGTTCGTTGAGGAGCCAGAAGGCGTACACGGTGAGCTTCAGCTCGGCCAGGTGGTCGATCTGGGGCAACAGCTCGGTGAAGAAGAGGTCTGGCACGATGACGGGCTTCATCTTCCGGTCGGGGAAGCCGATGAAGCCGGGCAGACGTGGGCGTTGGGCGGCCATGGGGTCAGTACTCCAGCTCCTCGTGACGGAGTTCCAGGTCCCGGAACTGGGTCAGCTCCTTGCGGAAGTAGAGGCTGACCGTGCCGGTGGAGCCGTGGCGGTGCTTGGCCACGATGATGTCCGCGATGTTCTGTCGGTCTGTCTCCTCGTCGTAGTAGTCCTCCCGGTAGACGAAGAGGACCACGTCCGCGTCCTGTTCGATGGAGCCGCTCTCCCGGAGATCGCTGAGCATGGGCCGTTTGTCCGAGCGGCTCTCCACGGCCCGGCTGAGCTGGCTGATGGCCACCACCGGAACGTTGAGTTCCCGGGCCAGGGCCTTCAGGGAGCGGCTGATGTAGCTGATCTCCTGTTGGCGGTTCTCGCCCCGGCCCATGGCCCGGCCACCGGACATGAGCTGCATATAGTCGATGAGGATCAGGTCCAGGCCGTGCTCCGCGTAGAGCCGTCGGGCCTTGGTGCGGATCTCGGTGACCGTGGCGCCCGGGGTGTCGTCGATGAAGATGCGGGTGTGGGCCAGGGTGTTGGCCGCCTCCAGGAGGATGGGCCACTCCTCCTCGTGGATCTGGCCCAGGCGCAGGCGGTAGCTGTCGATGGCCGATTCCACGGAGAGGAGCCGCTGGACCAGTTGTTCCGCGCTCATCTCCAGGCTGAAGATGGCCACCCGGGCGTCGTGGCGTTTGGCCGCGTTCTGGGCGATGGAGAGGGCCAGGCTGGTCTTGCCCATGCCCGGGCGGCCGGCCAGGATGATGAGGTCGCTCTTCTGGAGGCCGCCCAGCATCCGGTCCAGCAGGGTGAAGCCGGTGGGCACGCCCATGATGGTCCCCTGATGGGTGGCCAGGAAGTCGATCCGGTCCACCACATCCCGCATGACCGTGCCGATGGGGCGCAGATCCCGCTGGCTGCGGTGTTCACTGATCTGGAAGATGATCTGCTCCGCCCGGTCCACCACCTCGTCCACGTCGTTGGCCTCCTGGTAGGCCAGCTCTGCGATCTGGCCGGCCGCGTGGATCAGGCGGCGCAGGATCGCGGTCCGCTCCACGATCCGCGCGTAGTGGTCCACGTAGAGGGAGGTGGGGGTGCTGTTCATCAGCTCGGTCAGATAAGCGGGGCCGCCGATCTCCTCCAGATGGCCCTGGCGCTCCAGTTCGTCCTGGACGGTGAGGATGTCCGGGGGTTCCCGGCGTTCGTGGAGGGCCAGCAGGGCCTCGTAGATCCAACGATGGGACTCCCGGTAGAAGTCCTGGGCGCGCAGGAAGGTGGCCACCTTCAGGATGGCATCGGGATCGATGAGCAGGGCACCCAGGACGGCCTGTTCGGCCTCGATGTTGGCCGGAGTGGTCTGGATGGGGGAATCGGCGTCGGTCATGGCGTGGGGCTGGGCATGAAAACGGCGAGGACGGATGCCGCTGACCTCGCCGGAGCAATAACCGCGGATGTCTGGACAGGCTGTGCAGAGGGAACGGCTCGGAAACGGGTCGGGTCCTGGGCTAGCCCAGGCTGTCGATGTCCAACCCCTCGATGAAGTCCCGGAAGACGTCCAGGTCTTCCTCGTCCTCGTCGCTGTCGCCCACCTCCTCCATCTCGCTGGCCTCCGTCTGGGCCAGGCTCAGCTCCTCCTCGGGCTCCATGCCGGCCCGCTCCATGACCTCCTCGTCCACGTAGATGGGCGCGTCGACGCGGACGGCCAGGGCGATGGCGTCGCTGGGGCGGCTGTCCACCTCGATGGTGTCGCCATGGACGATCAGGACGATCTTGGCGTAGAAGGTGTCGTTCTGGAGGTCGTTGATGACCACATGGCTGACCTCGCCGTCCAGGGTCTCGATCAGGTTGCGGAGGAGATCGTGGGTCATGGGCCGCACCACCTCGATGCCCTGGAGCTGGATGGTGATGGCATCGGCCTCGTAGGGGCCGATCCAGATGGGGAGATAGCGTTTGCCAGCCCGCTCCCGAAGCACCACGATGCGCTGCTGGGACATCAGGCTGACACGGACGCTGTCGATGCTGACCTCGATCATGGACAGTTCTCCCAGATACGCCAGTTCATCGATCGCTTGGCTTGGGCCGCGGAGACGATCGGAGGCATGTCTCGGCAGTTGCCATTATAGCATAGCCGGAGGGCGATGCAAAGGTTTCCCGGAAAGAGCCGGAGGCCAGGAGGGAGGTGCTCGGTTCTCCTTCCATCCACGGGGATCGCTCCAGCCGCCCAGGGACCCCGCCGAGGAGGCCCGGGGAAGCGACGAAGGATGGCCGTTTTCCGTCCCCTTTCGGGGGCTGTGGCCCTGGCTCCAGTCTTTTATGAGGGACAGCCCATCCAGGTGGACGGTCCGTGGAGCGGATGGGGTATAATGGCCTCCATGGAGGCCGTCGGTTCCTCTCCACTGCGCATCTGGCTTCTCTCCCCCTACCACACGGGGAGCCATGCCGGCTGGGCCCGGGGGTACGCCCACCATTCCCGCCACCAGGTCCAACTGTTCACCATGCCGGGCCGTTTCTGGAAGTGGCGCCTCCAGGGCGGGGCCGTGGAGCTGGCCCATCAGGCCCGCAGCCATCTGGGCCGGGCAGGGGCCCCCAATGCGGTCCTGGCCACGGACATGCTCCACCTGGCAGTCTGGTCCGGCCTGATGCGTCGCGCCCTGCCGGCCCGTGTGCCTCTCCTCCTCTACATGCACGAAAACCAGCTCACCTATCCCTGGCCGCCCCACGAGAAGCCCGATCTGACCTACGCCATGTTCCACTGGCTGAGCCAGCTCTGCGCGGACAGGGTGGCCTTCAACAGCCGGTACCATCTGGAGAGCTGGTTCCAGGCGTTGCCCCGCCTGCTCAAGCACTTCCCCGACTACAACCACCTGGATCGGGTCGATGCGGTCCGGGCTCGGAGCACGGTGTTGCCGGTGGGCATCGAGCCCCCTGAAGGGGAACCGGGTCCACCTGGCCGTCCACCGCTGATCCTGTGGAACCAGCGTTGGGAGTACGACAAGCGGCCGGACCGTTTCTTCCGGTTGCTCTATCGCCTGGCCGCGGAGGGCGTGGCCTTTCGGCTGGCCGTGGCCGGGGAGAACTTCCGCCAGGTTCCTCAGGAGTTCGAGGAGGCCCGGGAGCGGCTGGCCGATCGGATCGTCCACTGGGGCTATCTCCCGGAGCTCGGGGCGTACAGGCAGCTCCTGTCCCGGGCCGACCTGGTCATCTCCACCGCGGACCACGAGTTCTTCGGTGTGGCCGTGCTGGAGGCCGTTGCCCATGGCGCGTTTCCGCTCCTCCCGGCCCGCCTGAGCTACCCCGAGCTGATCCCCCCGGCACTCCATCCGGCCTGCCTCTACACCGACGAGGAGGACCTGTACGCCAAGGCCCGTCGGCGGCTGGAACATCCGCGCAAGGCTCCCCCTTCCCTGGTGGACCATGTCCGGCGTCGCTACGCGTGGGCCCGGGTGGCCCCCATGTACGATGCGTGGGTGGCAGGGGCGGTCCACGGGCCAGGCCGATGAGGGGAGAGGGGCCGACGCGGACAGGGGGCACCCTGCTCCCCTGGGGTACCCCCTGTCTCCGGGTGGGTGGATGGGCCGGCAGCCCTCGCGGTCTCGGTGGTTGGTCTACTGCGCCTGCAGGGCTCGCCACACCCGTTCCGGGAAGAAGGGGAGCTCCCGCAGCCGAACCCCCACCGCGTCGTAGATGGCGGAGGCCACCGCGGGCGCCATGCCGTCCATGGGGATCTCGGCCACGGCCTTGGCGCCGTAGGGGCCAGAGGGCTCGTAGGTCTGCACCAGGATGACTCCCAGGTTGGGCACCTCGTCGGCGGCGAAGATCCGGTAGGCGCCGAAGCGGGGGTTCGTCACCCGGCCCTGGGCGTCGTAGCACATGGCCTCGCTCACCGCGTAGCCCAGGGCCTGGACCATGCCGCCCTCCACCTGGCCGCTGGCCGTGATGGGGTTGATGGCGATGCCGCAGTCCACGGCCATGATCGCATCCGTGACCGTCACCTGGCCGGTCTCCGTGTCCACCTCCACGGCCACGTACTGGGCTGCGAAGGGGGGCGGGCTCAGGTAGCTCAGATGGCTGGCCGTGGCCATGATCTGGTGTTGGTCCTCCTGGTGGAAGCTGTGCAGGGCCACGGTCTCCAGGGACACGCGTCGGCCGTCCGGTGCGATCACGTGGCTGTCCTCCAGGTGGAGCCGCTCCGGGTCCATGCCGTCGAAGAAGTGGCGGGCCGCGTGTTCCCGGATCTGTCGGGCCACCTCCTCCGCGGCCTTGAGGACCGCGCCGCCGGAGATGTAGGTGGTGCTGGAGGCGTAGGCCCCGGTGTCGAAGGGGGTGAAGTCCGTGTCGCTGGAGTAGATCAGGATCTGCTCCAGGGGGACGCCCAGGGTCTCCGCCGCGATCTGGGCCAGCACCGTGTCGGAGCCGGTGCCCAGATCGGTGGCGCCCACCAGGAGGTTGAAGGAGCCGTCGTCGTTGAGCTTGATGCTGGCTGCCCCCATGTCCAGACCGGCGATGGCCGTGCCGTGCATGCAGATGGCCACGCCCAGGCCCCGGCGGATGTGAGGGCGGTCCGGGGGCTGTTTCCACTCTGGGTCTGTGCGTCGGTGCCAGCCGATGGCCGCCGCGCCGGCCTGGACGCACTCCTCCAGGCCACTGCTCTGGACGATCTGGGGGAAGCCCTCCCGGCCCTCGCCCATGGCCACGGCCATGGGGAGCTCCTGGCCGACCTTGATCCAGTTGCGTCGTTTGAACTCCAGGGGATCCATGCCCAGCTCCAGGGCCAGCTCCTCCATGTGCTGCTCCAGGGCGAACTCCGCCTGGGGGGCTCCGTAGCCCCGGAAGGCCCCGGGCACCGGCTTGTTCGTGTAGACCACATCGCAGTGGTATCGGGCTGCGGGCAGCCAGTAGGTGCTCAGGGCCCGGAAGCCCGTGACCATCTGGACGGTGAGACCGTGGGTGCCGTAGGCTCCCGTGTCTCCCACCACCCGGACGTCCATGCCCACCAGCTTGCCGTCCCTGTCCACGCCGGAGCGGAAGCGCAGGACCTGGGGATGGCGGGTGCGGGCGCTGGTGAACTCCTGGGCCCGGGTGTACTCGAACTTCACCGGACGGCCGGTGGCAATGGTCAGATGCGCGGCCAGGTCCTCGATGAGCATCTCCTGTTTGCCGCCGAAGCCGCCGCCGATGCGGGGTTTCACCACCCGAATGCGGCGGATGGGCAGGCCGATGAGGGGGGCGATCATCCGGCGCACGTGGAAGGGCACCTGGGTGCTGGACCGGATCACCAGCCGGTCGTCCTCGTCCCAGTAGGAGATGACCACGTGGGGCTCGATGCTGGCCTGTTGGACCTGGTGCACCCGATACTCGCTCTCGTAGACGAAGTGGGCGTTGGCCAGGGCCGCGTCCACGTCGTTGTGCTCCACGTGGATCTGGACCGCGATGTTGCGGCCGGGATCGTGGATCATCTGGGCGTCCGGCTCGTCGTGGATCACCGGTGCGCCCTCCTGCATGGCCTCCTCCGGATCGAAGACCGCGGGAAGGACCTCATACTCCACCTCGATCCGCTCCAGGGCCTGTTGGACCAGCTCGGGGCTCTCCGCGGCCACGATGGCCACCCGGTCGCCCACGTAGCGGACCTTGTTGTCCAGGCTCACCTGGTCGTAGGGCGGGGGGTTGGGGTAGCTCTGGCCGCCGGAGGCGTAGATCACCCGGGGCACGTCCTCGTAGGTCAGCACCGCGTGGACCCCGGGCAGGGCCAGGGCCTTGGATTTGTCGATGCGGCGGATGCGGGCGTGGGCGTGGGGGCTGGTGAGGAGCCCGCCGTAGAGCATGCCGGGCATCTCCAGATCGTCGGTGAAGACGGGTTTGCCCCGAGCCAGCTTGGCCGCGTCCACCTTGGGCTCGGGCCTGTTCACCACCCGGGTGGCCGGGGCGGCCACCGTCACAGGCAGGGTGCGGGGCTGGGTGGCCACCGGGGTCGGACTACCGGGGTCCACGGGCTCCTCTTCCGGCGGTTCGGCCGGCCACTCGCCCTCCTCGAAGGCGTTGAGCACGGTGAGGTTGGGCGGCTGCCAGTCGTCTGCGTCCGGCGACCCGCCGCCCTGCATCCAGGCTGCGGCCAGGAGGACGGCCTGGACGGGTTTCGCATAGCCCGTGCAGCGGCAGAGCACCCCGGCGATGGCCTCCCGGACCTGGGCCTCGGTGGGATTCGGGTTCTCGTCCAGCAGCTTCTTGGCCGCCAGGATCTGGGCCGGTGTGCAGTAGCCGCACTGGATGGCGCCGGTGTGGACGAACGCGGCCTGGATGGGGTGCATGGCCGGGTGGGAGGGGGATCCGGTCCCCCGCGTCTCCAGGCCCTCCACGGTGACGATGGACGCGCCGTGGGCCTGGGCGGCCAACATGATCCCGCTGTTCACCAGGCGATAGGAGCGGGGATCGTCCGGCGTGAAGGTGAGGAGGACCGCGTCGCTGCCCGCCTCTCCGGTCTCGTCGCCGTGCTTGACGCTGTAGTAGCGCAGGCGGCGCAGGGCCGTCCGCAGCAGCTCACCGGGGTGGACCTCCAGCTCGTGCAGGGTGCCGTTGACGGTCAGGGCGATCTGCATGGGGCTCACCTCCTCCAGTGGCGCATGGGCAGGCCGGGAACGGGGGAGCGGAAGGTCACCAGGTGGGGCATGGCCAGGGAGCCCAGGTAGACGGTCCGCAGGTCCGGTCCGCCAAAGGTGACGCTGGCCGGGAACTGGAGGGTGGGGCCGACGCAGGCGAACATCTCCTCGGGGGTCAGCTGGCCCGCGTCCAGCTTGGCCTGGGCGTTCTCCAGGGCCGGTTGGTTCACGTCCTCGAAGACGGTGTGGTAGCTGCCGTCCGGGGTGAGGATGCCCAGGGCGTTGCGCAGGATCAGGGTCAGCCAGATGTTTCCCTCCGCGTCGAAGGCGAAGCCGTCCACATAGGCGCCGAAGCCCAGGTCCTCGGGCCCGAAGATCTCCTGGGGACCCAGGCTGCCGTCCGGGTGGACGGGATAGCGGAGCATGCGTCGTTTCATGGTCTCGGCCACGTAGAGGTATCGCTCTGCCGCGTCCATGCGTATCTCGTTGGGGAAGTAGATGCCGTCGGCCACGATCCGGGGCCCCTGCTCATCCACCAGGACGATGTAGCCGTCCGGCCGAGGATGGGCCGCGGCCACGAACCAGGGGATCTCCCGGGTGGAGACGGAGATCCAGAGGCGGTCCTGGCTGTCGATGAAGACGAAATTGGCCGCGCCCAGGGGCTGTCGGTCCCCCACGCCGTCCAACACGACCTGGTGGCGCCCGTCCCGATACAGCCTATAGATGTGGCCGGTGGCGATGTCCGCGATGTAGATGTGGCCCTCTGGGTCCATGGCCAGGCCGTTGGGCTCCCCCTGGATCCGGCCGATGGTCTGTTGACGGCCGTCCGGGTCGATCCGGGTGACGCCGCCCCGGTTGTCGGAGGTCCACAGGGTGCCGTCGGGTTCGGCCAGCACGCTCTCGGGCCGGCTCAGGTTCTGGCCATAGAAGGAGAGCTCGCCGAGGTCGAGACGAAAGTCACGGATGTCGGTCATTGGTTGCTCCCATTGTGTGGATGTCCGGAGATCACAGGTTCACGGCGGGATGAGCGGGCCAGGCCCTGGTCCCCTTGGGGGGGCTGGGGAGCTGCCTGGGCCCCTGACGGCTCAGCTTCGGGCCTGGGCCAGGGCCCGACGGCTGAGGACCTGGGCCATGGCCTGTCGGTACTCCGGGGTGCCGGTGCAGTCGTCCGGGGGAGCCAGGGGCGCGTCGGCCAGCACCGGGCGAGAGGCCACACCACAGAGGGCCACCCGCTCCACCCCCTCTCCGACCACGGCCACCGCGGCCACGATGGGCCGATCCCGGGGGGTTCGGGCCACCCGGGCATGGCCGCCTCGCAGGTCTTGCCCGGGGGAAAGGTGGAGGGCTATGACCAGGCCTTGTTCCAGGCCCTGGAACGCGGCCAGGGGGATCCGATGTTCGCCCTGGGCATCCCGGAAGTGGACCTGGGCGTCCAGGGCCAGGAAGGCCGCGTAGAGCTCGCTGTCGGGATGGGCGGTGACCACCGTGCCCCCCACGGTGGCCATGTTCCGGAGGTTGATGGGCCCTTCGCAGGCGGCCGTGCGGCGCAGGAGGCCATCGGCCAGGGTGCCGGTCGTCGGGTGCTCCATCAGGTCGGTCAGCCGGACCATGGCACCGATCCGGATGCCGTCGCCGTCGGCCTGGATCGCCTCCAGGCCCAGCCGGGACAGGTCCACCACCCCCTCTACCTCCCGGAGTTCCCGGGTCTCCAGGGCGGGGATCAGGGCAGTCCCTCCAGCCAGGGGCACCAGGTGCACGTCGGTGCGGGCCAGGAGGGCCAGGGCCTCGTCCATCTCGGTGGGGCGGTGGTAGTGGGTCAGGATAGCCATGCGTCTCCCTCATCCTCAACCTGGGTAGTGGGTCCGAACGGCGGAAGCAGCTCGTGTCACAGCCTCTGGCCCCCACGGCCCGGCCCCGCAGGGGGCCATTCGGGTCAGACTCCGGGCGGGGGCGGAGGGGCCAGGCCCTTCTCCTGGAGCAACGTCACCAGGCCCACGTTGGCGGTGACGGCCAGCGCGGCGGGCAGCAGCAGGAAGAAGGGCAGCACGGTGACCGCGGCGATGGCCACCCACATGAGCTGGATGAGCAACAGGGTGAACGTGTACAGCGGGTGTTGCAGGGTGAGCACCAGGGCGTTGCGGGCCACCAGGCGCAGGGACGGTTCGTCCTGTTGCCAGAACAGGGCAAAGGTGTACTGGATCGCCATGATGCCGAGCAGGAGCACCCAGATCCAGGCCATGCCGATGACGCGCATCCACTGGGCCGGCGAGCTCAGGTAGAAGACGATGTTGAACAGCAACGCGGCCACCAGGAGGATCTCCAGGGCCAACAGGGCCCAGCTTCGGCGTACCTGGGTCGTGGCGCCTTCCCAGAAGAAGCTGCTGTCCACCCGCCGGTAGTTGGCCAGACGATTGGCCACCCGATGGAGCCCCCCGGTGGCCATGGCGCAGAAGACGCCGCCGATGCCCACCCCCAGCACCAGGGCCACGAAGAGGACCAAGGCCGTCCCGCTGCCGGTGGGGGCCCCGGCGACGGTCGAAAGCCCGATCTGGGCCCCTGTGGAGACGATGAGCAGCATGGGCAGCGCGCCCAGCCACCACAGGATGCTGAGCCAGACCATGAGGAAGAGCTCGTCGTAGAGCACCTGGACGGTGCGCAGGGCCACGGTCAGCGCACGCATGGGCTGTCGTCTGCCAGGGGGTCCATCGGATCCATGGTGGGCCCATTATAGCACACTCTGCTCTTTCACACCCCGTAGGAGACATCCACCACGTCCACCCTCTGGCCGGGCCCGGGTCCTGGGGATCATCTCTCCTGGGCTCGGCGCCAAAGCCGGGTGGCCTGTTCGTGGAGCCGGGCCCGCATGGCCCCCAGGTCCGCGCCCAGGAGCTCCCCACCCCGCACCCGCCATTCCCCGGCCACCATCACATCCCGGACGTGGGTGTGGTTGCGCCAGAGGAGGAGCTGCTCGTAGAGGTTGTGTTCCGCCAGGGGGGTGGGCAGGTCCGCCTGGATCACCTGGAGATCCCCGGCCCAGCCTGGCTCCAGCCGGCCCACGCGCGCCAGGCCCATGGCCCGGGCGCCCCGCTCCGTGGCCAGCTCCCAGACCAGGTGGGCTGGCATGACCTGGGGATTGCGATGCGCGGCCTTGTGGATGAGGAAAGCGCCCCGCATCACCTCGAAGAAGTCGTTGATGTAGCCATCGGAGCCCAGGCCCAGGGTCACCCCCCCGTCCAGGAGCTGGGGAACCGGCGCGATGCCGCCCCCCACCTCGCAGTTGCTCAGGGGCATGTGGGTGACCCGCACCCCCCTCTCCGCCAGGATGCGCCGCTCTGCCTCCGAGAGCTGGACACACTGGGAGGCCAGCATCCGCGGCCCGGTGACGCCCAGCTCGTCGTAGTACTCCAGGGTGCGCTTGCCGAAATGCTTCAGGGCGTACTCCGGCTCGTGGACCCCTTCGTTGCAATGCATGTGGACCAGGGTGCCCAGCTCCTGGCCCAGGGCGAAGGCCTGGCGGATGAACTCCCCGGAGCAGGTGAAGGTGGTGTGGAAGCAGATGAGCCCCTGGACCAGGCCGCCCTCCTGCCGGCAGTGGCGGACGAAATCCGCGTTCTCCTCCAGGCCCAGCTGGCCGTTCTCCGGGCTGACCCGCTCTGTGGCCTCGAAGGAGAGGACCGCGCGGATGCCCCGCCGGTCCACCACCTCCTTCTGGGCCCGGAGCGCGCCGGGAATGGCGTGGGGGGCCTCCAGGCAGTCGTAGAACGCGGTGACCCCGCTGCGCAGGAGCTCCCCGCAGGCCCAGTCCGTGGCCGCCCGGATCATCTCGTGGTCCAGCGCGTCCTCCACCAGGGGCCACCAGAAGTCGGCCAGGAAGGACCAGAAGCCCGAGGGGGCCTGGTCCAGGGGGATGCCGTGGGCCAGGACGCCGTAGAG
>JALSIX010000064.1 GCA_026989655.1 Caldilineaceae bacterium | reverse complement strand
TGCGGCCCGCCCAGGCCCTGGGCGCCGTCCGCTGCGGCATGTTGGGCGGACTGGGCTCTCCCGAGAACTTCCGGGACGTGGATCTGGTGGTCGCCTCCCCGGAGGAGCTCCGGGAACACCTCTGACCGCCGAAGACCCCGCGGAGCTGTGCCCCGCATCATCCATGGCCTTGTCGAAATGGATCCCCGAAGTCGGGAGACCTCCGCCGAAGTCTTCCCGCGCTCAGGCCCTCGATCGCCGTCCGGCTTGCGCTCTCCGCACTCCAAGCTCCCCTAACACGGCCCCCTTTGGCCCTGGACAGGGAACCGGTCCATTCGGGACGGGCGCCGATCCCCGGGTATGTTCGCCCGGGTCGGGCTCGGCCGTTCCTCTCGCCCTCCGGCACAGTGCGGGGTGTCCCCGCATCACTGGGGCGCCAGGGGCCGAGGAGAGGACTGTCAAAACCTATCAAGAGGCGAGGAGGGCCTGTTCCGATAGGGCGTGATAGGCCGATTGCAATATAGTGGGAGCGTGCAGCGGGCCGCCTGCCCGCTGTCAAGACCGGGCCCGAGTGGCCATCTCCTGCCGTGTCGCGAGAAAGACAAGGGAGTGCCTCCATGAGCGTTGCCGGAGCCTGGCGGACACGACGTCAACGCTACGCCCTGGTGGGGGAGATATGTCCCGACTGCCATCGGCATATCTTTCCGCCCCGGGATGTCTGCCCCCATTGCAGTCAGCCCGCAGGTCCCCTCCACACCTTGAGCGGACGGGGGGAGGTCTACAGCTTCACCCGGATGCACCACGCGCCCAAGGGATTCGAACAGCAGCGACCCTATGCCGTGGCCCTGGTCAAGTTAGACGAAGGCCCCATGGTGACCGCCCAACTGACCGATGTGGACCTCCAGGAGATCCACATCGGCATGCGGGTAGAGATGGTGACCCGAAAGCTGAAGGAGGAGGGGGAAGAGGGCCAGATCCTCTACGGGTACAAGTTTCGACCGCTCATGGCCACCGGCGACTGAGCGCCGAAATCCAGGACAGACACCCCTCCGTGGGGTGCGTGGGGGCCGGGGTCCGCTGATCCGGATCTCGGCCCCCACGCGTTCGAGGGCCGTCTCCCAGGATCCATGCTGGGCCCGCCTGGAATGCTACGAGAGGAGGGGAGCCGAACGGGCCGGCGGCGGCCGGTACGGACCAGGCGGCCCAGGCAGGGTCTGTCCGCATCCCTGCATCCCGTCCCTCTGGCCGGGGTGGAGGGTGGATCGCAGACCCCAGAGCCGCCCCCTCGCGAGCGTCCCGCGGCGTCCAGGCAGGTTGCATCCGGGCCCCTCCCACACGTACAATGGTGTTCCAGATGGCTCGCTCCTCCCATCCGTGTGTCCCGTCGTCGAGGTCCTGCCATGCCCTGCCCCGCTCTGCCCCGCCTTCCCGGACGTCCTTGCCGGGGATTCTGCCGCCCCTGGAGGGCCTGGTTTCGCCTGGGGATGGGGGCCCTGGCCCTGTGGGCGTTGTTCTGGGGAGGGCTCTCGGAGGTGGGAGGCAGACGGCCCGTTCCGCCGGAAACGCGCGGACTCGTCGGCCTGGAGTGGGCTGCCCGCTCCCCGGGATCCCTGGCCTGGCTCGCAGAGCAGGGATGGGTGGTGGAGCGTGCATGGCCTGAGTTCCGGGTGGTCCAGGTCCAGGTGGACGGCCCTCCGGAGGAGCGGGCCAGGCGCTGGGCCGCCCTGGCCGCGGATCCCCGGGTCCGCTATGTGGAGCCAGATTACCCCATCCAAGCGGCCCAGCCCCCCACCCTAGGGCCCATTCCCCCCGACGATCCGCTGTACACGGGCCAGTGGGGCCTGGCCCGCATCCGCGCCGCAGAGGCCTGGGAGTGGACCACCGGGAACGGCCAGGTGGTGGTGGCCCTGATCGACAGCGGCTTCGACTGGGAGCACGAGGATCTCCGGGGTGTATCCCTGTGGACCAACCCCGCGGAGGCCGCGGGGCGTCCCGGGGTGGACGACGACGGCAATGGCCTGGTGGACGACCTCCACGGCTGGGACTACGTGGATGGGGATGCCGTCCCCCAGGACGCGAATGGCCACGGCACCCATGTGGGCGGCACCCTGGCGGCCTTCACGGACAACGGGCGAGGGGTAGCAGGGGTGGGGAGGGACCTGCAGGTGCTGCCTCTCCGGGTGTTGGACGCGTCCGGCAGCGGATTCGTCTCCGATCTGCTGGACGCCCTGGCCTATGCTCTGCGGGCCCAGGCCCAGATCATCAACCTCAGTCTGGTCCTGCGGCTCCCCTCCCAGGCACTCCAGGATGCGGTGGACCCGATCCACCGGGCCGGTATCCTGTTGGTGGCCGCGACGGGAAACTACGGCAACCGAGTCTACTGGCCGGCCGCCTACACCCAGACCCTGGCCGTGGCCGCGGTGGACCAGGACGACCGCCGGGCGCTCTTCAGCAACGCAGGCCCGGAAACGGATCTGGCCGCCCCCGGCGTGGCCATCCTGAGCACCCTGCCCGGGAACCGGTACGGCACCCGGGATGGCACCAGCATGGCCACACCCCACGTGGCGGGTGTGGCCGCGCTGATCCTCTCCCTGCGGCCCGACCTGACGCCCATCCGCGTGACCCCGATCCTCACCGCCACCGCGGTGGACGCGAACCGCCAGACCTTGCCCGGCCGGGACGAGGAGCTGGGCTGGGGGCGGCTGGACGCGGCCGCCGCGATGGCCCGGGCCGCCGCCGCGGTGGAGATGGATCTCCGCCTTTTCCCGGCCCACTACATCGCGGGAGGAGAGCCCATCTCCCTGACCGTGGAGCTGGGGGTCACCGACGACCTGGGGACGAAACGGCCCGTTGTCGGCGGCCGGGTCGGCTACGCCCTGTACCCGGACAACCACGATCCCGGACCGCTCGGTGGGGACAGGGGGACCACCGGGGCCACGGGAAGAGCCCACTTCCGCCTCATCGCGCCGGACCGCCCGGGCACCTATCGGCTCGCCATCGCCTTCGGCACCCGGCTCCTGACCCGGACCCTGACGATCCGGCCGATGCCCCTGGTCCTGGAGCTCGCGGCAGACAGGCCAGATCCCCGGGTAGGGACCACTGTGGAGGTCCAGGTGCAGGTGCGCACGGCAGACGGCACAGCGTACAGGGCGCCCCTGCCCATCTCTCTGGAGACGGACGGCGGGCAATGGCCTGGCGGTCGACGGAGGTGGGAGGGGACCATCAGCGGGGGCAGGCTGGCGCTACCCCTGGAGGTCGGAACCCGGGCGGGGGCCGCGAGGGTGTGGGCCCAGGTGGAGAACCAACGGGGAGCCCTGGAGCTGTGGGTGCGGCCGGGGCCCCCGGCCCGAATCCAGGGACCGTCCACCCTGGTGGGCTATGGCAACGGCGATCCGGTCTACGTGCCCCTGGCGTTGACGGTGCTGGACCGCTTTGGCAATCCGGTATCTGGGGGGCAGATCCGCCTGTACGGACCCGTGCTGGAGGCTCCCATGGAGATCCCCGTGGCCGACGACGGCGTTGCCCGGGCCCAGATCCCGGTACAGGGCCGGGGCCCGATGCCTCAACCTCTGTGGGCGGTCATCCCGGGCACCCTCAGCGTCCATCGGATGGAGGTCTTCGTCTACCCCCATCGGCTCTGGATGCCCATGGTGGGGCGGTAGGGAGGCCTCTCAGCACCGCACCAGAGGGCCTTCCGGATCGGAGGCCGTGTGGTATTCGTAGGTCCGTCCCTGTGCCGAGAGCACAATCCGATACCCCGGTGTCAGCACCTGGGCATACATGCGGCCGGGCTGGGGGCATCCCAGGCTGGCATCGGGCCAGAGGGTCGCCTCCACGGAGACCACCTGGATCTCCTCGGGGCGGATGCGCCGCCAGCCGGCCAGGTCCTCCTTTGCCCGTTCGATCAGCCGGGCCACGGTGGGGTCCTGGGGCATGGGGATCGCTCCTCGGGAAGCCTCGCCGATAGGTGCTGCCGGTGTGGGCAGGGAGGGAGGCGGAGCCACGGTCGGCGAAGGCGAGGCGGTGGGTTCTGGGGCGACGACGCCTGCCGCCCGGACAGGAGCTGTCGGTGGGGGCGGCGGCGCGCAGGCGGTCAACAGGATGAGGCCGACAAGGCCCGTGATGGCGATGCGCAACATGGCGTGCCTCGGTAGGTTGTTCGGGGGGACGGCCGAATGGGGCCGTCCCCCGGCCGTCAGAAGGCCATCTGGCGCAGCAGGTCCTGGAGGATCCCCAGCACGATGAAGACCACGATGGGCGAGATGTCGATGGCGCCGATGGGCGGGATCAGCTTCCGCGCGGGCTCCAGCACCGGTTCAGTGATCTGGTAGAGGATCCGCACCACCGGATGGTAGGGATCGATGTTGGGGATCCAGGACATGAGGATCCGGATGAGCAGCACGAAGGTGTAGATCTGGAGGATCCGTGCCAACAGCAGAAAGAGCATGGTCGTCTACTCCTTTGTCTTCCTCTCGCTGAGGTCGCCCAGTTCCTTGCTGCGCAGATAGGCCGCGTGGACCGCGTCGATGATCGCGCCCCGGAAACCGCTCCGCTCCAGGAAGATCGCTCCCGCGGCCGTGGTGCCTCCGGGGCTGGTCACCCGGTCCCGGAGCATGGCCGGGTGTTCCCCGGTCTGGCGCATGAGCTCCACACTGCCCTCCAAGGTCTGGAGCACCAGGCGGGTGGCCTGGTGGCGGCTGAAGCCGATGTGGACGCCCGCGTCGATCAGGGCCTCGATGAACATGAAGACGAAACCCGGCCCCGAGCCACTGAGCCCGGTGGCCATGTCCAGGTAGTTCTCCTCGGCCACGTACATGGCCTCGCCCATGGCTTCCAGGATGACCTGGGCGTGTTCCCGGTCCTTCTCGGTGACGGCCGTGGTGGCCGTCCACACGGTCATGCCCTTGCCCACCTGGGCCGGGGTGTTGGGCATGGAACGGACGATCTTGGCATGGTTCAACCCGTTCAACAGGGTGCGGATCCGGGCCCCGGCCACGATGCTGATCACCAGCATCTCCGGCTCCAACTGGCTGTGGAGCTCCGTGAGCACCCGGGGGAGGACCTGGGGTTTGATGGCCAGGAGGACGATGGAGGCCCCCTGGATCGCGTCCCGGTTCCGAGCCACCGTCTGGATCCGGTAGGTGTTGTCCAGGTAGATGCGCCGTTCCTCGATGGGCTCGGAGACCACCACGTTCTTGTGGTCCACCAATCCCTGGGCCAGGAGCCGTTTCAGGATGGCCTCGGCCATGGCCCCGCCCCCGATGAAGGCGATCCGTTCGTTGAGCTGCATGTCGCCTTGCTCCTCAGCTTCGGGGCCCGAAGATCGCGGTGCCGATCCGAACCAAGGTGGCCCCTTCCTCGATGGCTACCTCGAAGTCGTTGGTCATCCCCATGGACAGATGCTCCCACTGGGCCTGGGGATACCGCTCTGGGGGAAAACGTTCCCGCAGGTCCAGCAACAGCTCCCGCAGCCTCCGAAAGACCGGCCGGGCCTCCTCAGGGTCCTCCACCAGGGGGGCCATGGTCATCAGCCCCCGGTACCGCAGATGGTCCAACGCCAACAGTTCAGGCACGGTCGCCATCAACGCCTCCGGCGAGAAGCCGTGTTTGGTGGTCTCTCCGCTGACGTTGACCTCTATGAGGACGTCCAGGCTCTTTCCCTGGTTCCTCGCGTCCCGGTCCAGCCGCCGGGCGATCTTGGGCCGGTCCACCGAGTGGATGAGGGCAAAGGGTCCCACGGCCAGTCGGGACTTGCGGCTCTGGATGGTGCCGATGAGGTGCCAGCGGATCGCCTGTTGGAGCCCCTGGGCCTCGGCCTGGTGGACCTTCTCCCAGAGCTCCTCCACCCGGTTCTCGCCGAAATCCTGTTGTCCGGCCTCCAGGGCGGCCAGAACGTCTCCGAAGGGGCGGGTCTTGGTCACCGCGACCAGGGTGATGGCCGCCGGATCCCGCCCGGCCCGGGAGGCCGCGGCAGCCATGCGGGCCCGGACCCGGGCCAGATTGGCCGCGATGCGCTCTCGGTGGGCTCGGTCGGGCAACGGGTAGGCAGGCGATGGATCCATGGCGTGTGGTGCTCTCAGCGCTCGACAATGGGGAGATGGACCTTGTGGTCCGCTGGCGGCCCCTGGCGGAAGACCACGGCCTGGGGCTCGGACCAGACCCCGGGGTAGCGGTGGTTGGGCCAGGCTCCCCCACTTCCAGGAGGCTGTTCGGCCCAGGGGCGGACCCGGAAATAGTGGACCACGCCCTCGGCCTGGGCCACGAAGGTGAGCTGACCGGCCGGCTGCCGTTGGGCCAGGCTCTGCCATGCGCCGTCCTCGCCCAGGCGAAACTGCACGTCGAAGAGGAGCCGGTAGGTGCCATCGGGGATCTCCCGGATCTGGCGGCTCAGTTCCCCGTGCCAGCGCAGGGTGATCTGCTCCCCATCCACCTGAGGGGGCAAGGGGTCCAGGAATGCCGTGGGCGCGTTCACCAGGGAGAAGGCGTCCACGAAACCATGGTTGCCGTGCCATTGAAAGGGGCTGCGGATCCGCGCGAAGACGGTCACCTGGGGAGCCGAGGCGGTTGCGGCCACCCGGAGGTTCACCCAGCCCACCCGTTGGCCGTCCTCCACGAAGTTGCGTCGGTCCTCCACCCACACCACGGTGGGCGCGGTGGGGTCGGTGCCGCCGGTGGGATCCAGCCCTATCTGCTTGGCCATGTAGAAACCCTCGGGACAGTCGTTGGGCATGGTGCTGCCGCCACAGAGGGTGAGCATCCAGCCGCTGAGGCTGTAGGCCTGGCCGGGAACCGTGGCCACCTGCTGGTACACGGCCACATCGAAGGGTTTGCCGGGCCTGTCCGTCCATTCCAGGTCGTGGGCGAAGACGGCCAAGCTGTCCGCGCCGTCGATCTTCTCCACGTGGGCCGGGCCGCCACAGCTCCCGCGGTTGAACTGCATGCTGGCGCTGTAGAGCCACGGAGTCCCCTCCAGGAAGACCGGGGTCCAGCCCGCGGGGATGTGCATGACACCGCCCTGGGCGGCTTGCAACGCGGTGGTGCCCTGGCTGCACTCGAATCCCGGATTGGCAAGCATCGGCGTGCCAGGCTCCTGTGGGGCCACGGTGGCCTGGACTCTGGACAGCGGCATGGAGGCCAGAGTCAGGACAGCCAGCAGATAGAGGCCAAGCCCTCCGGAGCCTGTCTTCGAGGCCCTGGAGAGAAGGCTGCTCCTCCTATTGTCCACGAAAAAGGCGTTTCCGTCCAGTGGAGATCGAGCCATTTGGGAGAAGCTGCGCGGCGATGGTTGTGGTCTCGCCTGGTGGGTGTTGGATGGCCGATGGGGCTGCACCCCGACGTGGCCGCCCCTTCCGGGACGCTTTGCCTGTCCCGTATCCTAGCCGGAACGGCCAGGCCTTGGCATGGGAGGATGGGGTGGATCCTCGGCGCGGCGCCGGTCCGTCCAGGTCTCACGAGGGCTGGGGTGTCGGTGGACGGGCCAGGACCAGATCGTCCGAGTCGTCGATGCGCTGCCAGGGGTAGAGGATCCAGTCCTCGGTGATCGCGGCGTAGTAGTCCGGGCGCTCGTTCTGGAAGAGGCTCTTGTTCTGTTTCCAGTGGAGCACCGCGGTCTCCGGATAGCCTCCGGCCCCGGCCACCCGGCTCTTGACGGTGACAATGGTGCGGCCTCGGTCCCACAGGTTGTCCACAATGAGGATCCGTCGGCCCTGGAGGAGGGGGTCCCCGGGGAACTGGAGGAAGCGGGGCCAGGTCATCTCCGCCCGGAGAGTGGGATCCTGGGGAAAGAGCACCGACGCGGTGAGCACGTCCCGCATCTTCAGGGCCTCCGCGATCATGCCCCCGGGGATGATGCCGCCCCGGGTGATGAGGAGCAGGGCATCGTAGGGGGTGTCGAGCTGCATCACCACCCGGCTGACCAGCTCCTCCACGTCGTTCCAGGTGAGGTATACACGGCGCATCTCGTCTCTCCTCGCCGGCTGTGGGGCCCGCCGGGAGGCTCGGCGGGCTTCCTGCGGAGGGGCCTGTCAGCGCAGGGTCTGAAAGGAGGCCAGCAGGGATACCAGGCCGATCTGGGCTGCAGGATGGCGGACCTGGGGGCGGTAGTACACGCCGGCTCCGGCCACCACCTGCACGATCCGCTCCGGTTCCACCACCTCCACCCCCTCCGGTGTCCGGTAGGTCAGGCGGTAGGTGCCTGGGGGCAGGTCCCACAGACGGAACTCGCCCTGGGCATCGCTGACCGCCCGGGCGATGGGCGTGTCCGAGGCGTCCCGGGCCGTCACCTCCACACCGGGTACCACCACGTTGCCGCCGATCCAGCCGGCCCCCCCGGGCCGCAGGACCATGACCACGGGATCGTGGTCGCTGGAGCGTTCCAACACCGTGGTGTCCTCCTCCCGGCCTGCCGGGAAGTCCACGTTCACGTGGACCGGGTCCACCCGGGCGAAGGCGGGCTGGACGCCGGGCGTGATCAGGATGTGGTCCAACACCTGGCTGGCCCCGTTGAAGATGAAGGTGTAGCGCTCCAGGGGACGAAGGAAGTCGTAGGTGTGGATCAGCCGTGGGGTGGTGCCGTTGCGCAGGGCGTTCACCGGCCCGCTGTCGTAGAAGTCGTTCAGGTCTCCCAACACCACCACCCGGGCCTGGGGATCGCGGTCCAGCCGCTGTTGGACCAGGGAGGCCACGTGTTCGGCCTGGAGGGTGCGGCGCACCACGTTCACCGATTCATCGCCTCCCTTGCTCTTCCAGTGGTTCACGATGACGGTGAAGGTGTAGGGGGCCCCCCAAGGACCATCCACGGCCAGGTCCACCACCAGGGGGGGGCGGTTGAAGAGGCCGTACTGCCCCCGTGGGCAGGTGCCGGGGATGTAGCGGACCCCGTAGTTGTACTTGGAGCAGCCCTGGACCAGGGCCGCATCCAGCACGGTGACCCGGTCGGACCGGACCAGCAGGCTGTTGGTCAGGGGGAACTCCAGGCTCTTGCTGTTGGGGCCTTCGAAGGCGATCGCGGTGTAGGGGAGGCCGTGTTCCTGGGCCAGGACCGTGGCCAGGTTCTGGGCGTCCTCGGGGGTGCCGGTCTCCTGGAGGCCCACCACGGTGCAGCCGTCCAAGGCCTCTGCGATGGCCCGGGCCCGCTTGCGCAGCGCCTGGGTGTAGGTCTCCTCGTCCCGGTACTGTTCGCCCCCCCGGCCCAGGCCCTGGACGTTGAAGGTACACACGGTGAAGGCCTGCTCCGGGGTCTTGGGCAGGGCATCCTGCACCGCGCGGCGGGGTTCCACCCGCACCGTCTGGCCGGGCAGGAGCAGGAACTGGTATTTGCCGAAACTGTAGTCGATGACCGCCTGCACGGGTTGGCCCGGCTCGGGGGGCTCCACGATCACCCGATCGCCCCAGGCGGCCTCGGGGAGCTCCACGCCCAGCCGGTTGCTGAGGAAGACCAGGGCCGCCACGTCTCCCGGGCTGGCGCGGAAGACCCGCCCACCGGGGATGTAGGGCAGGAGGGGTTCGTCCACCAGGGCGATCTCCACGTCGCCGTTGCGGAAGCGTTTCGTGGGCCCTTCCACCAGACCGTCCAGGCTGTCCAGGGCCACCCACATCCCCTCGTAGGGCTCGTACACCTCCGCGGGGGCCGTGTTCAGGAAGCCCAGGGGCACGAAGACCGGCTCCACCCGGGTGGAGGGGCAGAGGTCCACCGGCTCGATGGCCTCGGCCCGGGCCAGTTCGGTCTTCTCGTAGTATTCCTGGACCGCGGCCTCGCGCACCAGCACGCAGTCGCCGGGCCGAACCCGGGGGCGGCGGTCCGTGTAGACGAAGATGCCGTCGCTGGTCTGGGGGTCCCCGTCGCCCTGGGGATCCTGGAGGAAGAAGCCGTCGTCGGTCACCGCGGTGACCACGCCCAGGGTGTTCACCCGGGTCCGCTCCAGGGGGCTGGCCAGGCCGGGGCCCTGGATGGTGTACACGGGGGTCAGGTCCGCTGGCAGGGCCCTGGGGGGCGGCTCCTGGACCCCGATGTCCGCCAGGGTGCGGGGAATGAGCCGGTAGGTGCCGAACGCGTGGTCCACGATCGCGATCAGGCGGGGGATGAGCTGGCCGGGCTCCGCGGGGTAGAACACGCCCTTGTCGTCCACCCGGACGATGCCCGAGTCGTCCCGGATCCGCCACTCGCCGAAGCGGTCCGGCGGGTCGGTCACCACCACGTTCTCCACCTGGACCAATACGCCTTCCCACTGCTCGGCCTTGGTCTCCTGGACGGACAGGGAGACGGGCGTGGGGAGGGGCTGGTTGCTGGCCTGGATCTGGATCTCGGTGGGCTCGATCTGGGTGATGTCGTGGAACTCGATGACCGTGCCCCGGACCTGCACCCGGTCGCCCGGGGTCACCTGATGGCCGGGCCGATAGACCGCGATGCCGCTGAAGGGGCCTCCCTCAGGGTCCTGGACGAAGAAGAGGTCGCCGAAGACGCCGGTGACGATCCCCTGGACCGTCACCTGTTGGCCCACGTAGGCCGAGTCGTCCTCCTGGGCGTAGCGGCTCTGGATCTCCTGGATGGGGGTAAGGGGTTCCTGGGGCAGCCGGGCTGCCTGCGCTCTCTGGCCCCCTGGAGGATCGAGGGAGAGTCCCAGGGCTACGGCAAGGATCGCGGCCCACAGAAGGGCCCGAGCCCGGTGTCCCTTGGGGAAGGCGCAGAAAGGCGATGACGTCATCATCTGTGGCCCCTGTGATCTCTGTGGCCCTGCGGGTATGTCCTCGACTCGGCGTGGCCGCGGCGATGGTCCCATGATAGCACAGGGGAGACTCCCGGGAAAAAACGTCCCGGGAAGACAGCTGGCCATCGGGAGGATCGTCCCGGGCCTGTTCCGCGCTCGGTGCGGCTACTTGTTGATGCCCGCGGTGAGGCCCGCGATGATCTGCCTGGTGGCCAGGAGGAAGAGAAGGATCAGGGGCAGGGTGGTGATGATGAGCCCGGCGAACAGGGTGGACCAGTCGGCCTGGAACTCGCCGAAGAAGCGGGTCATGCCCACGGGAAGGGTCCATTTGCCGGTGGAGCGGAGGAGGACCAGGGGGAAGAAGAAGTCGTTCCACAGGGGGACGAACTGGAAGACCACCACGGTGGCCAGGGCCGGCCGCACCAGGGGCAACATCACTCGAGCGAAGATGGTGAGCTCTCCCGCGCCGTCGATCCGGGCGGCCTCGCTCAGTTCCCGGGGCAGTTGGCGGAAGAAGGTGGAGAGGATGAAGATGGAGAAGGGGATTCCCGTGGCCGCGTAGACCAGGATCAGGCCCATGCGGTTGTCGATCAGCCCCATGTCGTTCAGGAGGAGAAAGAGGGGCACGATGGCCAGGCGGAAGGGCAGCATGAGCCCGGCCAGGAAGTAGGCGGAGAGGAGATGGCTGCCCGGGAAACGGTAGCGCCCGAGCATGTAGCCGGCCAGGGAGGCCACGGCGGTGGCCAGGAAGACGGAGGCCACGGTGATCATCAGGGAGTTGAAGAAGTAGACGTTGAAGCTGGCCTCCTGCCAGGCCTTCACAAAGCTGTCCAGGCTGGGAGAGGTGGGGAGGCCCACCGGGTTCTTGAAGATCTCCCGGGTGGGGCGCAGGGCGTTGCTGACCACCAACAGGAGGGGGCCCAGCACCACCAGGGCGTATCCACACAGCAGCCCGTAGACGGCCACCGAGGTCAGGCCCACACGGCCAGGGCCAGAGGGGGATGGGCGGGTCATGTGAGGTTCTCCTCCCAGCGGCGGAAACGCCCCAACATGAACATGGAGACGCCGAAGATGAAGACGAACATGAGGACCGCCAGGGCCGAGGCCAGACCAAAGGCGTCGATGCCGCCCCGGAAGGCCGTACGGTAGAAGACCAGGCCCAGCACGTCCGTGGCGCCGGCCGGCTCGCCGTTGACACCCCCCATGGCCCACACGATGCCGAAGGCATTGAAGTTGCCGATGAAGGTCAACACGGTGACGATGCCGATGACGGGCAACAACAGGGGGAGCTCGATGTGGCGGAACAGTTTCCAGTGGGTAGCGCCGTCGATCTGGGCCGCCTCGCGGAGGTCGTCGGTGATGTTGGCCAGCCCCGCGGAGAAGAGCAACATGGGGAATCCCATCCACTGCCAGGCGTTCACCAGGATGATCGCGGGCAGCGCGGTCCGAGGATCCCCCAGCCAGGGCAGGGCCAGCTCCTCCAGGCCGATGGCCTTCAGCACCTGGTTCACGGGCCCGAACAGAGGGTTCAGCATCAAGCTCCACAGGTAGCCCACCACCAGGGCACTGATGAGGTAGGGCAGGATGTAGACGGTCTGGAAGAAACGCTTGCCCCGACGAGAGCCGTGGAGCAGCCGGGCGAAGAGGAGCCCCATGGTGTTCTGGATGGCCATGGTGCCCACGAAGAAGTAGACGTTGTGCAGGAAGGCCCGGGGAAGCTGTTCGTTGACAGGGTAGCGGGTCAGGAGCTCCTGGAAGTTGCGCAGGCCCACGAAGTCGCCCCGGGCCAGGCCCTTGAACTCGAAGAAGCTGAAGTAGAGGGACTGGAACAGGGGCCAGATCATGAAGACGGTGTAGAGCAGGAAGGCCGGGAGCAGGAAGAGCGCGATCAGGGGCCAGGGCGGCGCGCCGCTGCCCACGCCCCGGGCCCGCTTGGAGGGTGGGGGTGCCGTCCGCCTGCTGGGGGTCCGATCTCCTGGAACGGCAGCCATGGTGGTGCTCCGCCGAGGTGGGGCTGCAGGTCGGGGCAGGAAGGCTGGCGGGCTGGGGTCTTCGGCCCGCCAACCTTCCTGGTCCATCTACACGACTACTGTCCCCCGGGCTTGAACCACTGGGAGATGCCCTCCTGGAGGCTGGCAGCCACCTCCGCCGGGGTCATCTCGCCCAGGAGCATCTTCTGGATGCCGTTGCCCAGCAGGGTGGTGCCCGACGGGTCGCCGTAGCGGAAGTCCACCAACAGCAGGTAGGGGGTGGGGGTCTCCGCGTAGAACTGGGCGAACTTGGCCAGGAGGGGATCCGTGGGCTCGGTGCCGGGCACGGCGGACATCTGCTTGATCTTCTCGGTGAAGAGCTGGCCGAACTCCGGCGTGCCCATCCACTCCACCAGCTTGATGGCCTCCTCAATGGCGTCGCTGTTGGCGTTCACCCCGTAGGAGCCGTCCATCCAGCCCGGGGTCAGGGAGTGGTCGATGACGGAATTCGGCGGTGGGGGCACCTGGAAGGCATCCAGCTCCAGCTCGGGGCCCTCGTTGCGCCAGAAGCCCACCTCGAAGGAGCCGCCGATGAAGATGGCCGCCCGCTCCGTGAGGAAGAGGGTGCGGGCATCCTGGTAGCTCACGCCCACCACGTTCTCGGGCATGTAGGGCTGGAGCTCCTGGATGAGCTGGATGGAGGCCACGTAGTCCGGATCCGTGAAGTCCGTCTCACCGGCCAGGACCTTCTGCTCGAACTCCGGCCCACCGTAGCGGGGAGCGCCCACCGCGTCGTGCACGATGGGGAGCATCCAGGTGTCCTTGGCCGGGACGGCCAGGGGGATGTAGCCCGCTTCCTGCAGGGTCTCCAGGACATCCATGAACTCGTCCCAGGTGGTGGGGGCGCTCAGGCCCAGCTCGTCGAAGATGCCCTTGTTGTAGTAGGCGCCCAGGGCCTGGATGCCAAAGGGCACCCCGTAGATGCGGCCGTCGGAGACCCCCATGGCCCCTTTCAGGATGTCCGGCGTGAAGTTGTCCAGGGTCTGGACCTTGCCGTCCAGGGGCACCAGTTGGCCCGCTTCCACCAGGGGCTGCAGCCCGCCATAGGCCCGAAGCTGGGCCACGTCCGGCCCGCCCTCGCCGGTCAGGCCAGTGGCCAGGATGTTGTTGTAGTCGGTGGCCACGAAGGCCACGAACTCCACGGTCACGTGGGGATTGGCCGCCTCGTAGACGTCGAAGATCTCGTTGTAGGCGTCCTCGTCCTCGGTGCGCCAGGACCAGACGGTGAGGGTGACCTCCTCGGCCTCCTCGGCCGCGGGCATGGCCTCCTCGGCCGCGGCGGCCGGGGCCTCCTCCTGCTCTGGGGCCGGAGGCGCCCCGGCCGGGGCCGCGCAGCCGACGGCCACTGCCAGCAGCAGCGTCAGCGCGACGGCGATCCAGAGCCTCCGATCGGTGTGGAACATGGCTTGCCCCCTTTCTACGGCTTGACTCGGAACGGACAACGGTGTGCAGAGATATCCTCGCGCAGCGCTCGAGACGTCGAAGCTGCGTGGAGACACAGGGCGAAAGCGGTCCGATGGCATGGCCAGCCGCGGTCTGAGGTCCGCGGGCCCGGGGGGAGGGGCCGACCGGTCAACGGCTGCCCAGCTCGATCTGGAAGACGTAGCGGTCGGCCCGATAGGCCGACTCGGTGTACTCGAAGGGCCGATCGTGCTGGTCGAAGGCGATCCGGCGGTTGCGCAGGACCGGGGAGCCCGCCGGCAGGCCGAAGAGCTCCTGCTCCCGGTGGCTGCAGAGATCCGCGCCCACCTGCTGCTCCGCTCGGGTTGGAACGATGCCGTATCGCTCCCGCAGGACGCTGTAGAGCGAACGGTTCTCGAAGGTCTCCTCCAGGAGACGTTCCACCTGGTGGAAGTGGAGGTAGCTGGTCTCCAGAGCGATGGGCTCGCCCTCGGCCAGGCGCAGACGCTCCAGCAACACCACGGGCCGGTCCGGCGGGATCGCCAGGGCCCGACAGGCCAGGATAGGGGGCAGGACCCGCTCCTGGCGCAGTACCCGCCCTCCGGGGCGAAATCCTCGGCTCTGCATGTCCTCGCTGAAACCGGTCAACTTGGCCAGTTCCTGCTCGATCTTGGGCTCGGCCACGAAGGTACCCCGGCCCTGTTCCCGGTACAGGAGCCCCTCGCTGGTCAGCTCCTTCAGGGCCTGGCGGACGGTCATACGGCTGATGCCGTACCGGTCGCTCAGCTCCCGTTCTGAGGGGATCATGTCCCCAGGCGCCCACTCGCCTGCCACGATCTTCTCTCGCAGAAGCTCCTTGAGCTGGTAGTAGATGGGCAGCGGGTGGCTTTTGTCGAGGGTCCGGGTCATTGGCCTAGTGGTCTAGAGGTTCAGTGGTCTGAACCAGTCACGCCCTGATGATACATCCTGGGCGCCGGGTTGTCAAGGGGGAATCGCGGCAGGGGGGGCAGATTCCAGGCTGGCTCTCCGCCAAAGCAGATCTCCATGCGCCCACGCCAACGGGGGGCATCGCTTTGCACGAGGGGATATACGGGGCACGCGCACCCCGGTTGACAGATCCGTCCTGCCGTGCCACCATTGGAGCATGAAGGCGCTCGTCTGGCATGGCCCCTGGCAGATGACCGTGGAGGAGATCCCAGACCCCGTTCCTGGGCCCGGTCAAGTGCTGGTCGCGGTGAAGGCCGTGGGCATCTGTGGGTCGGACGTCCACGGCTACACGGGGGGCACCGGCCGCCGTTGGCCCGGCATGGTCATGGGCCACGAGTTCGCGGGCCAGGTGGTGGAGGTGGGGCCGGGTGTCACCCGGGCCCGGCCTGGGGATCCGGTGGTGGTGTCGCCCATGTTCTCGGTGGCCCCCAGACCGGAACAGGGCCCGCTGAACCAGTCGCCCCATCGTCGCCTGCTGGGGGTGGAGGTCAACGGCGCGTACGCGGAACGGGTGGTGGTCCAGGAGGAGCAGCTCTACCCCAAGCCGTCCGAGCTCCGGTGGCACTGGGCCGCGCTCTGCGAACCCCTGGCCGTGGCCCTCCACGCGGTGCAGCGGGCTTCTATCCCCCTTCTGGGCTCGGTGGCGGTGATCGGCGCCGGGCCCATCGGCCTGCTCACCCTGCTGGCCGCCCGACTGCGGGGCGCGGGTCCCATCTTCGTCACCGACCGAAACCCCCGACGGCTGGCCCGAGCCCAGGAGTTGGGTGCCCACCGCACCATCCACGTGGACCGGGAGGACCCGGTGGAGATCATCCGAGCCGCGACGGATGGAGGGGTGGACGCGGCCCTGGAGGCCGTGGGGCTGGAGGCCACCGCCCAGCAGGCCCTCCACGTGGTCCGCAACGGCGGCCATGTGACCTGGATCGGCAACTGGGCCCGGGAGATCCAGGTGGACATGCAGTGGGTGGTCACCCGGGAGATCACGGTTCGGGGCAGCTACGCCTTCACTCCGGAGGAGTTCGGCGTCGCGGTCCAGGTGCTGGCCACAGGGCGCCTCCCCGTGGCCTCGCTCATCGAGAAGATCGCCCCCCTGGAGGACGGCCCCACCCTCTTCCGGCAATTGGCCGCGGGGGAACAGGACTGGATCAAGGTCATCCTGGAGCCATAGCGTCCATGTTCCGCATCGCCGCGTTCCCCAAATGCTACCTGGACGCCATCTGTGTCCATCGCACCATGACCGTGTTCGACTGGATCCGGATGGCCCGGGGTCTGGAGGCAGAAGGGCTGGAGATGTACGAGGGGTTCTTCACCAGCCTGGAGGACGGCTACATCGACGCAGTGGCCGAGGCCATCCACGACGCGGGGTTCGCCATGCCCATGCTGTGCTGTTCCCCGGACTTCACCCACCCGGATCCGGCGGAGCGGGCCCGGGCGGTGGAGCGGGAGGCCACCATGATCCGGATCGCCCGCCGGATGGGGGGACCGGGAACCGTCTGTCGTGTGCTCACCGGCCAACGGCGGCCCGAAGTGCCCTGGGAGGAAGGGCTGAGCTGGGTGGTGGACTGCATCCAGCAGTGCATCCAGGTGGCCCGAGAGCACGACGTGGTCCTGGGATTGGAGAACCACTACAAGGAGGGCTACTGGCACTATCCCGAGTTCGCGCAGCGGATGGAGCTCTTCCTGCAGGTGTTGGAGGCCATCCCCGAACGCCGGCACTTCGGCGTCCAGTACGATCCTTCCAACGCGCTGGTGGCCGGCGACGATCCGGTGGAGCTCCTGGGCCGGGTGGTGGATCGGGTGGTCTCCATGCACGCCAGCGACCGCTATCTGGTGGACGGCGCCACCCTGGAGGAGGTCCTGGCCCCGGATGGCCGGATCGGCTACCCGGACAAGCTGCGCCATGGGGTGGTGGGGCAGGGGCTGAACGACTACGACGCCATCTTCGCCCTCCTGAGCCAGGCGGGATATCGGGGATGGGTGAGCATCGAGGACGGCATGCAGGGCATGGAGGAGATGGCCGAGAGCATCCAGTTCCTGAAGCGGATGCGGGAGAGATGGTACGGGGTTCCGGGGGACATCCCCCCGAGCGGAGGTGAGGGGTGCAGGCACTGGTGAAGTACGGCGACCGCGATGGCCAGGTTGCCCTGCAGGCGATCCCGGAGCCCGAGCTGCCCCCGGATCGGGTCCTGGTCCAGGTAAGGGCCGTGGGCGTGTGTGGATCGGACGTGCACCTGTGGCGCAACCGCCATGCCTGGGCCATCAAGCTGCCTCTGGTGCTGGGCCATGAGTTCTGCGGGGTGGTGGCTGCCGTGGGGGCCGCTGTGGAGGGGTGGCAGGTGGGGGAACGGGTGGCCGTGGAGACGGCCGCGGAGATCTGCGGCCGGTGCCTCCTCTGCCGCAGCGGCCACTACAACCTCTGCCCCGAGCGCAAGGGATACGGGGCCCTGGCCGACGGCGCGTTCACCCACTATGTGGTGGCCCGTCCGGAGATCCTGCACCGGGTGCCCGAGGACGTGCCCGACGAACACGCCGCGCTGGCCGAGCCCATCTGTGTGGCCTACAACGCGCTGGTGGAGAGCTCGTCCCTGCGGCCGGGGGACACGGTGGTGATCCAGGGGCCCGGCCCCATCGGCATCATGGCCCTGCAGATCGCCCGGGCCCGGGGCGCGGGCACCCTGGTGGTCCTGGGCACGGAGGGAGACGGCCACCGCCTGGCGGTGGCCCAGGCCCTGGGCGCGGACCGCGTGGTGGACGTGACCCAGGAGGATCCGGTGGCCCTGGTCCGCCGGCTGGGCGATGGCCTGGGCGCGGACCTGGTGGTGGACTGCACCGGGGTCAGCGCCGCGCTGGCCCAGGCCCTGGAGATGGTCCGCCCCGGTGGACAGATCACCAAGATCGGCTGGGGGCCCCAGCCCCTGGCGTTCAGCCTGGATCCATTGGTCCAGAAGGCCGTGCGGCTCCAGGGATCCTTCAGCCACAACTACCCCATCTGGGAACGGGCCCTGGCCCTGTTGGCCACCCGCCAGGTGGATCTGGGGCCCGTCATCGGCGGGGTCTACGGGCTGGAGGACTGGGAAGCGGCCTTCCAGGCCATGGAGCAGGGCCGAAACGTCAAGTCCGTGGTGCGGATCGGGTGACCGGAGGTCGGGGCCGGGGGCCAGCTCGACATCCCGGTCTCGGCTCGCCGTCCCCTCGGCCCCGCGCCGCGTCGCCAATGGGAAGGTGCCCATGGAAGCGTTCAGACCGCCGGTGATCCAGGTCTCCCTGGACGTGACCACCCTGGCCGAGGCCCTGGAGCTGGCCGAGGCCGCGGTTCGGGCCGGAGTGGACTGGCTGGAGGCCGGGACGCCCCTGATCCTGGCCGAGGGGCTCCACAGCGTCCGTGCCCTGCGGGAACGCTTCCCCCGCCATCCCATCGTGGCCGATCTGAAGACCATGGACGGAGCCGGCCTGGAGGCGGAGATGATGTTCCAAGCCGGCGCGGACATGACCGTGGTCATGGGGCTGGCCCACGACGCCTCCATCGTCGAACAGGTGAAGATGGCCCGCCGCTACGGCACTCGGGTGATGTGCGACCTCATGCTCTGCCCGGACAAGCCCCGGCGGGCCCGGGAGGCCCAGGAGATGGGCGTGGACTACATCATCGTGCACACGGGCTTCGACGAACGGGGCATGCATCCGGAGCGAAGCCCCCTGGACGACCTGCCCGAGGTCCTGGCAGCCGTGGACATCCCCGTGCAGGCCGTGGGGGGGCTCACCGTGGAACAGGCCCTGCAGACCCTGGAGATGGGCGCGCAGATGGTGGTCTTCGGCGCACCGCTGGTCATCGCGCCGGACGCGTTCGTGGCCGCGACCGAGGAGTACGAGTCCCTCCTGCGGGAGATCGTGGGCCGCGTCCGCGGGACGGAGAACGGCTCCCCCCGATAGGCGGAGCCGGGGTGCCCCGGCCTCCAAGGAAAGCAGGGGGCCGCGCTCCAGAGGTCCCCGACCCCATGGCCCTGCGCCCGCCCCTGGCCGTCGAGCTCGGCAGAATCCCTGGATCGGAGTCCACCATGCACCTGTTGGAAGCCATCGGTTCCCTCTGCTTTCCCGCCCCCCTGCCCGAGACCCTCCTGGCCGTCCACCAGGAGTTCGACGCACCCCGGGTGGAGGCGATCCCGGCCGCGGTGGCCCAGGCTCTGGAGGAGAGCGGGATCCTGGCGGCCATGCGGCCGGGGGACACCGTGGCCGTGGGTGTGGGGAGCCGGGGCATCGCCAACCTGGCTGCCATCGTCCGGGCCACGGTGGACCGCCTGAAGGCCGGGGGGATGGCCCCCTTCATCGTGCCGGCCATGGGCAGCCACGGCGGCGCCACCCCGGAAGGCCAGCGGGCCGTCCTGGCCGGCCTGGGCATCACCGAGGCCAGCATGGGCGTCCCCATCCACGCGACCATGGAGGTGGTGGAGATCGGCCGGGTACCGGGCGGCCCGCCCCTCTTCCAGGGCAAGGACTCCGCGGCCGCGGACCACACCCTCCTGGTCAGCCGGGTGAAGCCCCACACAGATTTCCGAGGCCACCTGGAAAGCGGCCCGGCCAAGATGGCGGTCATCGGCCTGGGCAAGCAGCACGGCGCCGCGCACATGCACGCAGGGGGCGGCCGGAACTTCCAGCGCTACCTGGCCCCCGCGGCCCGGATCTACCAACAACGCACCAATCTGCGGGGGGCCATCTGCCTGGTGGAGAACGCCTACGACGAGACGGCCCTCGTCCGGGGACTGCGCGCGGCGGAGATCGGCACAGAGGTGGAGGCCGAACTCCTGGAGAAGGCCAAGGCCTACCTGGCTCGGCTCCCCTTCGACACGGTGGACGTGCTGGTGGTGCGGGACCTGGGGAAGAACATC
>JALSIX010000063.1 GCA_026989655.1 Caldilineaceae bacterium | reverse complement strand
CAGGGAAAGCTAGTGTTAGGCTTTGGCCGTCGGATGTGCTACAATGGAAGAGAACCTCGAACCTCAATGACTGAGCCGCGGGAATGAGTCCAACGCTGTTGCGCAAAGGGCCATATCGGATTTACATGTATTCTTATGACTGCCAGGAGCCGCGACACGTACACGCTGATCGCGAAAATAAAAGTGCGAAGTTCTGGCTGGACCCCGTGGTCATCCTAGCAGACAATTACGGGTATGGCCGAGCCGAATTGCGCCGTATTGAGCGCCTATTAGAAGAACATGTAGAGTTGCTTCGGGAGCGGTGGGATGAATTCTGCGGTCATCACGGTCGCCTTGCCTAAGATTGTAGGGGTACAAGTGACAGAGGATACCCTCAGTGTGGACCTGGAAGATGGGCGCACCATCGCGGTGCCTCTGAGTTGGTACCCGCGTTTGATCTATGCCACACCAGAAGAACGGCAGAACTTTCGGATTGCGGGAGCCGGGTATAGCATACACTGGCCGGACTTGGATGAAGATATTGGGGTGGAGGGGCTGCTTTGGGGAAAGCGCTCCACGGAAAGCCCGGAGTCTCTAGCAAAATGGCTAGCGGTTCGGAGTGAGAAGGCCAAGTAGGGCCCAACAGTGTGTGCAGCGGACGGGCTTCGCCTCGCTCCGCTCGGCCCCGCCCGCCGCTGACGCCATCGTTCGCGTCTCCGCATGGCCGCCCATGGCCATTGGGGTGGCAGTCCTGACCATTGCCCTGGTCGGGCTGATCCTGCTCGCCTTGAACCGGAGCGTGCCCAAACCGGAGCGCTGGGGCTTCTGGGGCTTTCAGTCCATGCTGGCCGTCATGACCGTGACGCCAGGTCTGCTCATCACCTGGCGCTATCCCCGCCATCCCATCGGCTGGCTGCTCCTCCTTACTGGGCTGTTTGCGGCGCTGACGGGGTTCAGCGAGGAGTTCGCCCGCTGGGCGGTCTATCGCCAGCCCGCAGCCGTCGAGGCCGCGATTTGGATTTCGGGCCTGCTGAGCTGGCTGTGGCTCCCCGGCTATGCCACCATCGCCATTTTCGTGCCCCTGCTCTTCCCCAACGGTCAATTCCTCACCCCGCGCTGGCGCATCGTTGCCTGGCTGGGCGCGGCGTGGGTGCTCCTGGGCGCGGCCTGGATGATCCTGCTGCCCGGGCCCCTCTCCAACAACGCGGGCCTCATGAATCCCTTTGGGGTTGTCGCGTTGGAGGGATCGTACAGATCCGGCCTGAACCCTCGAGATCTGCTTCCTCTGGTGGGGATGTTTCTCATGCTCGCGGCCAGCGCCTCCCTGCTCCTGCGCTACCGTCGCTCGCAGGACGCCACGGTTCGCCAGCAGGTGAAATGGTTCGCGTATGCGGCGGTGCTGATAGCCTTCGCGGGCATGGTGGGGCAGATCCCCGGCGCGTGGGCCGATATCGTGCTCTTTCTGTTGGTGTCGGCGCTGCCCACGGCCATCGCCATCGCCATCCTGCGCCATCGCTTGTATGACATCGACATCCTCATCAATCGCACGCTGGTGTTTGGTGCACTCACCGGGATCATCGTGGGGCTTTATGTCCTTATCCTGGGCGCGGTGGGGCTGTTGGTGCAGAACCGCGCCAACCAGATTGCAGCCCTCATCGCGGTGGTCCTGGTCGCCATTCTCTTCCATCCGTTGCGCGCGCGGCTGCAGCGCGGCGTGAATCGCTTCCTTTACGGCGCTCGGGATACGCCGTTGGAGGTGTTGTCGGCCCTGGGCCAGCACATGGAATCCACCGCTGCGCCCGCAGAAATGCTGCCCGCGTTGGCGGAAACTGTGGCCAAGGCCCTCAAACTGCCCTACGTGGCCGTGGGGCTGCACAGCGACGGGGGCCTGTCCACGGCCGCGGAATATGGCAAGCCCACCCAGGAAGTGAAAGCCTTTCCGCTGACGTTTCGAGGCGCGACTGTGGGGCAATTGCTCGTGGCCCCGCGCCAGCCAGGCGATGCCTTCAGCCAATCCGATATCGGCCTTCTGGAAAACATCGCCCGGCAGGCCGGCGCGGCCGCGCATGCCGCACGGCTTACGGCCGATCTGCGTCGCTCCCGTCAACGGCTGGTCACGGCCCGGGAGGAGGAGCGTCGTCGCCTGCGCCGGGACCTGCACGACGGCCTGGGCCCCCATCTGGCCAGCATGACCCTGACCATCGACGCGGTGGTCCGCCTTATCGACAGCGATCCCCAGGGAGCGGCCGCCATCCTGAAGGAGCTCAAGAACCAGGCTCAGGCCGCGGTGCAGGAGATCCGTCGTCTGGTCTATGACCTGCGGCCGCCCACCCTGGACGATCTGGGCCTGACCGCGGCCCTGCGGGAGAACGCGGCCCGGTACGCCCAAAGCGGTGTGCGCATCGCCATCGACGCACCCGACCCCATGCCGCCCCTGCCCGCGGCCGTGGAGGTGGCGGCCTTCCGCATTGCGCAGGAGGGCATGACCAACGCGGTGCGCCATGCCCAGGCCCGCACCTGCCGCGTTGCCCTGAAGTTGGGACGGGATTGCCTCTGCGTCATTGTCGAGGACGACGGCCGCGGCCTGCCCCTACACCTGCAGCCAGGCGTGGGGCTTCGTTCCATGCAGGAGCGGGTGGCCGAGCTGGAAGGCCGCCTCACCTTGGGGAGCAGCCCGGACGGGGGCGCGTGCATCACCGCCTGGCTGCCCATCATGGAGGCCTCATGAAAGCATCCCATTCCATTCGCATCCTCATCGCCGATGACCACCCTGTGTTTCGCTTTGGCCTGCGCGCGCTGCTGCAGGGCGAGCCGGATATGGAGGTGGTGGGCGAGGCGACCACGGGCCAGGAGGCGGTGGAAATGGCTTTGGCTCTGCGGCCCGACGTGGTGCTCATGGACCTGAACATGCCCGAGCTCAACGGCATCGAAGCGACGCGGCGCATCCGGGCCGAATCGTCCGAAATCGGCGTGCTGGTCCTCACCATGTTCGACGACGACACGGTGTTCGCGGCCATGCGCGCCGGGGCCAGGGGCTATCTTCTGAAAGGGGCGGAAGGTGAGGAGACCTTGCGCGCGGTGCGGGCTGTAGCTGGCGGCGAAGCCATCTTCAGCCCCACCATCGCCGACCGCATCATGGGCTACTTCGCGCAGGCGCCCGCCCAGCCTGCGGCCCGCGCCTTCCCCGAGCTGACCGCGCGGGAACGGGAGGTGCTGACCCTCATTGCCCGGGGTCTTACCAACCAGGCCATCGCCGCCCGGCTGGTACTCAGCGAGAAGACCGTCCGCAACCACGTCTCCAGTATCTTCAGCAAGCTGCAGGTGGCCGACCGGGCCGAGGCCATCATCCGGGCGCGGGAGGCGGGGCTGGGGAGATGAACGCTCCACGGCCTGCGGGGGCCCTTTGGTGGGGGCTCGCGGCCTGTGGTATGATGGAACCGGCGCCGTGCGTCTGTGTGCGATTTGGAAGGAGGCCCACCATGAAGCGTGTGTTCAAGCTCCTCTTCTTCCTGGGTTTCGTGGCCGGAGTGGCCTATCTGGTCCAGAAGGCCCTGAGCCCCCAGGAGACCTCGGACCAGGGGAGCGGCTCCGGCACCCTGCCCGAGACACCTCCCCAGCCCCTGGAGGAGGCCCCCCTGGGCGGTGAGGTCAGCCCGGAGCTCCTGAAGATCCTGGTGGATCCGGTGGACAAGGGGCCCCTGGAGCTCACCGAGGACGGGAAGTTCCTCCTCAACCCCCGTACGGGCTACCGCTACCCCATCCGCAACGGCATCCCGGTGATGCTGGTGGAGGAGGGGAAGAAGTACCAGGATCCCAGCCTGGTCCGCAACAATGGCAAGGGCGAAGCGCAGGAGAGCGGCGAGACCGCCCGGGAATAGGGCCGGAGACCTCCGGTTCGGAGTCGATGGTCTGGTGGCCGCGGAGCATCCGGAGCTCCGCGGCTGTCGTCTGGGGCTGGTGACCAACCCGGGGGCCACCACCGGGCTCCAGGGGCCCCATCCCCTGAGCCCAACCCGGGTGGCCTTGTTGGAGGCCGGCTACCGGGTGGCGCGCCTCTTCGGGCCGGAACACGGCCTGGCCGGCGCCGCGGGGGACGGCGTGGCCGTGGGGGATGGGGTGGATCCCCTCACCGGCCTGCCTGTGGTCAGCCTGTACGGCGGCCGCCTGGGCCCGGAACCCCACCATCTGGCCGATCTGGAGGGCCTCCTCTTCGACGTGCCGGACATCGGCACCCGTTTCTACACCTACATCTGGACCCTCTCCCATGTGATGGAGGCCTGTGCCCAGGCGGGCATGCCCCTGTGGGTGCTGGACCGTCCCAACCCCTTGGGCGGCGACCTGGCCGTGGCCGAAGGGCCCCTGCTGGACGAGGCCCAGGTCTCCTCCTTCGTGGGGCGCTGGTCCATCCCCGTGCGCCACAGCCTGACCGTGGGGGAGCTGGCCCGGCTGTGGCAGCGGGAACGTTTCCCCGAACTGGAGCTCGCCGTGGTCCCCGTGGAGGGCTGGCGCCGGGAACAGCATTGGCCGGAACTGGGGATGCCCTTTGTCCCGCCGTCGCCGGCCATGCCCTCCTACGAGGCCGCGCTCCTCTATCCAGGCACCTGTCTGTTGGAGGGAACGAACGTGAGTGAGGGCCGGGGCACGGCCATGCCTTTCCGCCAGTGCGGGGCCCCCTGGGTGGACGGCCCGGCCCTGGCGGACCGGTTCAACGGGCTGGATCTGCCCGGGGTTGTGGCCCGAGCGGTGCGCTTCACCCCGAGCCTGGGCAAGCACGCGGGGAGCGTCTGCCAGGGCGTCATGCTCCATGTGGTGGACCCCGCGGCCTTTCGGCCGGTGCGCACGGGCCTGCATCTGGTGGCCCTGCTGCGCCACCTCCATCCGGACCATTTTGCCTGGCTGCCCTACCCCGCGCCGGGGGCCGGCCCTGGGTATGGCCATTTCGACCGCCTGGTGGGCCGCTTGGACGTGCGTCCTGGCCTGGAGGCCCAGCCCGCGGAGCTCCAGGGCCACATCTCCCGTTGGACCGCGGTCCCCGATTGGGGCACCCGGGTGGCCGGGGTTCTCCTCTACTGACCCCAGGGCCCTCGTTTCGGCCGGGCCCTGTTTCTGCCCGGTTGTGCCCGGTGGTGTCCTCTGCTATAATCCTGCCAGTTCCCCCGACATCCATCCTCGAAGCCTCTGAGCAGGGGCTGTCTCGTTGTCCGTTCTCGTTCGTCCATCACAGGAGGAGTGCCATGCGGAGAGGAGCTCTGTTGGTGTTGGGAGTTCTGGGGCTGGCCCTGGTGGTCGCGGCCTGTGCGGCACCGCCCGCGCCAACGGCCCAACCCCAGGCGGGGGCGCCCCAGCAGGAGGGGCCGCTGGCGGTCTTTGCCACCTATGCCACGGCTGTGGAGGAGCCCTGGGTGGGGGTGATCCACACCGCGTTGCTCAAGGCCGAGGAGGAGGGCCGCATCACCTACGAGTACACGGACGACATCGGCTACGCGGGGGACATGGAACGGGTCCTGCGGGAGGTGGCCGAGCAGCAGAAGCCGGACATCATCTTCGGCGATGCGTTCGGCAACGAGGAGGCCGTGCGTCGGGTGGCCCGGGACTACCCGGAGATCGCGTTCGTCTTCGGCTCTGGGGGCGGCCCGGCCGAGCCCAACTTCTCGGTCTTCGACAACTGGATCCATGAGCCGGGGTACCTCTCGGGCATGTTGGCCGGCGGCCTGACCCAGTCGAACATCATCGGTGTGGTGGGGGGCTATCCGGTGCCCGAGGTGAACCGGATCGTCAACGCGTTCATCGCGGGCGCGGAGGAGGTCAACCCCGAGGTGGACGTGAAGACCACTTTCATCAACAGCTGGTTTGACCCGGCCGCGGCCAAGGAGGCGGCCCTGGCCCAGATCGATGCCGGCGCGGACATCCTCTTCGCGGAGCGTTTCGGCGTCATCGAGGCCGCGGCGGAGAACGGCCTGTGCGTCTTCGGGAACATGAGCGACCAGCGGGAGCTGGCCCCGGACTACGTGGTCAGCGGCCCTGTGTGGCACATGGAGCCCACGGTGGACTACATCATCACCCAGGTGAAGGCCGGTACCTATACCTCCCAGGATCTGAAGGACTTCAGCATGATGGCCAAGGGCGGGGCCAGCCTGGCACCCATCAACATGGAGGCCAAGTGTGGGGTCTCCCAGGAGCTGGTGGACCGGGTGAAGGCCCGGGAGCAGGAGATCCTGCAAGGGCTCTTCCGGGTGCCCATCATCGAGGACCAGCCGCCTGCGTCCTCCAAGGCCGCAAAGGAATAGGTCGTCGTCCCAGGTGGGAGCGGGAGAGCCATCCCCTCGGCGGGGCTCTCCCGCCCCGGACCATCCGGGGCGCTCTCCGTTTCCGCCCGTCCCCGTTGCCTGTGAACCCATCCATGGACACATCCCGCTCGGCCTCTGTCCCCGCGGTGGAGATGCGGGGGATCGTCAAGCGCTTCCAGGACGTGGTGGCCAACGACCGGGTGGACTTCACCCTTCTCCCCGGCGAGATCCACGCGCTGTTGGGGGAGAACGGCGCGGGCAAGACCACCCTGATGCGCATCCTCTACGGCCTCTACCACGCGGACCAAGGCGAGATCTGGGTCCGCGGCCAGCCGGCCACCATCCGTTCGCCCAAGGACGCCATCGCCCGGGGCATCGGCATGGTGACCCAGCACTTCGCCCTGGTGCCTCCCCTCACCGTGGCGGAGAACGTGATCCTGGGCCACACCTCCGGGATCCGGGTGGACCTGGCCGAGGCCCGGAGACGGGTGGCGGCCGCGGCCCAGCGCCTCCGCATCCCGGTGGACCCCGGGGCCCGGGTGCGGGATCTCTCTGTGGGGGAACGCCAGCGGGTGGAGATCCTCAAGGCCCTCTACCGGGGTGCCCAGGTGCTGATCCTGGACGAGCCCACCGCGGTCCTGGTGCCCCAGGAGGTGGAGGCGCTCTTTGCCAGCCTGCGCCGCCTGCGGGACTCCGGCCTCTCTGTGGTCTTCATCAGCCACAAGCTCCACGAGGTGATGGCCCTGTGCGACCGGGTGACGGTGCTGCGCCAGGGCCGGGTGGTGGGCACCGTGTCCGTGGCGGAGACGGATCGCAACACGCTGGCCCGGATGATGGTGGGCCGGCTGATCCAGCCGGTGAGCCGTCCTGCCCACCCGGCCGGCCACCGGGTGTTGCTGCGGCTGGATCGGCTCTCGGCCCGGGACGACCGGGGCCTGCTGGCCGTGAAGGAGGTCTCCCTGGCCGTCCGGGCCGGGGAGATCCTGGGACTGGCCGGGGTGTCGGGCAACGGCCAGACCGAGCTGGCCCAGGTGTTGGACGGCACCCGCCCCGCGGAGAGCGGCCGAGTCCTGGTGGACGGCCAGGAGGTGCCCACCGGCGATCCGGTGGCCCTGATGGCCGCGGGGATCGGGCGCATCCCCGAGGATCGGCACGAGAGCGTGGTGGCCGAGCTCACCGTGGCCGAGAACATGGTCCTGGAGCATCTGGACGAGTTCGTCCGCAACGGGACCCTGGACCGGGAGGCCATCCATCGCCACGCGGCCCGGCTCATCCAGCAGTACCAGATCCGGGCCCGGCCCGAGGATCCCATCCGTACCCTCTCCGGGGGCAACATGCAGAAGGTCATCCTGGCCCGGGTGCTGGAGCGGGCGCCCAAGGTCCTGGTGGTGGCCCAGCCCACCCGGGGGCTGGACGTGGGCGCGACGGAGTATGTCCGGGGCAAGCTGGTGGAGCAGCGGGAGCGAGGCGCGGCCATCCTGTTGATCTCCGAGGACCTGGACGAGATCCTGGAGCTGTCAGACCGCATCGCGGTGATCTACGAAGGGCACATCGTGGCCATCCTCTCCGGGGAGGAGGCGGATCCCGAGCGGTTGGGCCTGCTCATGTCGGGGGCGGCCCTGCGGGCAGAGGCCCGGCCTCCCGGGGGGATGTAGGTGGGAGGCAGTCGTCTGGCCTGTGGAGATGGGCCCGGGGACACCGACCGCTGCCCGGAGCGGGGGCGAGTCCTGTGCGGGGCCCCGAGTGGTGGTATGGAGGCGATCGGGCAATGGGCATTCGTGTGGAACGGGCGCCGGCCCCCCTGTGGATCCGGCCCCTGTTGCCCCTGCTGGCGGTGTTGCTGACCTTTGTCATCACCGCGGGCCTGGTGATGGCCGTGGGGGTGAACCCGTTCACGGCCTACTACTACTTCATCGTGGAGCCCCTGGCCGGCCGGGTGAGCGCCATCGAGGTGCTGGTGAAGGCCACTCCCCTGCTGCTCACCGGTGCGGCGGTGACCTTCGCCTTCGTGGGCGGCTACTGGAACATCGGCGCGGAGGGCCAGCTCTACGCGGGGGCCACCGCGGCCACGGCCGTGGGCCTGTTGATGGAGGGCGTGCCATCCTGGCTGGCCATCCCCGCGGTGGTCCTCGCGGGCTTCGTGGCCGGGGTGTTGTGGGCCCTGCCACCGGCCCTCATGAAGGTCAAGCTGGCCATCGACGAGGTGGTGACCACCCTGCTCCTCAACTCGGTGGCCCTCTTCGGGGTCAGTGCGCTGCTCAACGGCCCCTGGCGCAACCCCATCTCCCAGTGGCCCCAGTCCCCGGAGATCGCGGCCAGCGCGATCTTCCCCAGGCTGATCCCCCGGACCCGGCTCCACCTGGGCTTTCTGCTGGCCATTGCCATCATCCTGGTGCTCTGGTTCGTCATCAACCGAACGGCCTTTGGCCTGCGCATGCGGGCTGTGGGCCTGGGGCCTCGGGCGGCCCGGTTCGCGGGCATTCGGGTGGAGCGGACCGTGCTCACCGCGGCCCTGGTCAGCGGCGGCATTGCGGGGGTGGCCGGGGCCAGCCAGCTCGCGGGCATCCACTACTCCCTGATCGAGGCCATCTCGCCGGGCTACGGCTACACCGGGATCATCGTGGCCACCCTGGGCACCCTGAACATGGTGGGGGTGGCCCTGGCCGCGCTCTTCATCGGCCTCATCGACACCGGGGCCCAGACGGTGAGCCGGGCCCTGGGGGTGCCGGTCTACCTGGGGGATGTGATCCAGGCCACCCTGCTCCTGGTGACCCTGTCCGTGCTGTTGTTCCAGTTCTATCGCATCCGTTGGGGGAGGAGAGCCGGGTGAGTGGAGAGCTGTTGCTGACCTTTGCCGTGGGGCTGTTGGCCGCGACCCTGCGGGTGGCCACCCCCCTCCTCTACGCCACCATCGGCGAAGTGCTCACGGAACGGGCCGGGATCCTGAACCTGGGGATCGAGGGGATCATGTTCCTGGGCGCGTTCGTGGGCTTTGCGGCCGCGGCCCAGGCGGTGGAGGCGGGCCTGGCCGGTCACCTCTGGGTGGGGTTGGCCGCGGCGGTGTTGGCCGGTGTCCTCATGGGGCTCCTGATGGCCTTTCTCACCGTGACCCTGGGCCTGAACCAGCATGTCTCGGGGCTGGGCATCACCCTGTTGGCCACCGCCCTCTCCCTGTATGGCTTTCGGCTGGTCTTCGGCGAGAGCTCTGTGTTGCCCTCCATCGAGCCCTTCGGCCAGTTCTCCGTCTTCGGCGACCTGCCGGTGTTGGGGCCCATCTTCCGCCAGTATGGCCTGACCTATCTGGCCTTCCTGGTGTTGGTCCCCCTCTCCTGGTGGGTCCTCTACCGTTCCACCTTTGGGCTGAACATCCGGGCGGTGGGGGAGAACCCCGAGGCGGCCGATGCCGCGGGCGTCTCCGTCTTTCGGGTCCGCTATGCCGCGGTGATCCTGGGCGCGGCGCTCATGGCCGTCGGAGGGGCCTTCCTCTCCCTGGCCCAGTTGGGGGCCTTCTCCCCGGGCCTCATCGCCGGCCGGGGGTGGGTCTGCATCGCCCTGGTCATCTTTGCCCGCTGGGACCCGGTGCGGGCCATGTGGGGCGCGCTGCTGTTCGGGGGCGTCTTCGCCCTCCAGCTCCGTCTCCAGACCCTGGGGCTGGAGCTGCCCTTCGAGGCCTTCCTCGCGCTGCCCTACCTGGTGACCATTGGGGTCCTGGCCCTGGCCGGCCGGCAGGTGGAGTACCCCGGTGCCTATCTCAAGCCCTATCGGCGGGAATAGCCGAACCACTCTGGATATCCAGGAGGAGGTCATGGACGAGTTCATGCAGGCGGCCATCCAGGAGGCGAGGAAGGGGCTGGCCGAGGGGGGCATACCCATTGGCTCGGTCCTGGTCATCGACGGCAAGATCGTGGGCCGGGGACACAACCGGCGGGTCCAGAAGGGCAGCGCCATCCTCCACGCGGAGATGGACGCGCTGGAGAACGCGGGCCGTCTCAAGGCCGCGGACTACCGCCGGGCTGTGCTCTACTCCACCCTCTCCCCCTGCGACATGTGCAGCGGAGCGGTCCTGCTCTACAAGATCCCCAAGGTGGTGGTGGGCGAGAACGTCACCTTCCGGGGGCCTGAGGACTATGTCCGTTCCCGGGGGGTGGAGCTGGTGGTGTTGAACGACCCCGAGTGTATTCGGCTGATGGAGGAGTTCATCGCGGCCCGCCCCGAGCTGTGGAACGAGGACATCGGCGAGTGAGGAGGTTGGCCCAGGGTTTGGGGCATCCGTGGGGAGGCCGGGCCAGAGTCGGCCCGGCCTCTGTCGCGTTCGCGGTGTCTCTTGGGGCTGTGGGGAGCCGCCTGGGGGCGCGTCAGGCGGCCTGATCCAGGGAGGGTTCCAGCTCCACCGGCAGGCCCTGGGCGTCGTAGAGCAGGGGTTGTCGCCCTTCGGTGAAGACCTCTCGGGTCACCACACAGCGGACGATGTCCTCCCGGCCCGGGATCTCGTACATCACGTCCAACAGGGCGTCCTCCACGATGGAGCGCAGACCCCGGGCACCGGTACGGCGCAGGAAGGCCTCGGTGGCCGCGGCCTCCAGGGCCTCGGGCGTGAACTCCAGCTCCACCCCGTCCATGGCGAAGAGGTGCTGGAACTGGCGGACGATGCTGTTCTTCGGCCGGACCAGGATCTCCACCAGGGCTTCCCGGTCCAGGGCCTCCAGGCTGACGAGCACCGGAAGGCGGCCGATGAACTCGGGGATGAGGCCGAAGGCCAACAGGTCGTCGGGCATCACCTGGCGCAGGAGTCGGCTCTCGTCCCGTCCCTCCTTCTCCAGGCGGCGGAGGCGCAGCTCCCGCTCCCGTTCCGTGAGGTCCTCCGGCAGAGGGGGGTCGTCGGCCGAGGACTCGTCGCGAGCCCGCCGGTGTTCTCGGGGGATCAGGGGGTCGTCGGCCACGAAGCCCAGACCGGCCCGGCGCTGGATCCGCCGGCGCACCCGCTCCGCCAGGCCCACGAAGGCCCCTCCGCAGATGAAGAGGATGTTGCGGGTGTCCACTTGGATGAACTCCTGCTGGGGGTGCTTCCGCCCTCCGGCAGGAGGGACGTTCACCACCGCGCCCTCGATGATCTTGAGCAGGGCCTGTTGCACCCCCTCGCCGCTCACGTCCCGGGTGATGCTGGGGTTGTCGCCGCTCTTGCGCGCGATCTTGTCGATCTCGTCGATGTAGACGATGCCGTAGGCGGCCCGCTGGGGGTCCCAGTCTGCGGCCTGGAGGAGGCCCACCAGGATGCTCTCCACGTCCTCCCCCACGTAGCCGGCCTCGGTCAGGTTCGTCGCGTCCGCGATGGTGAAGGGGACATCCAACAGCCGGGCCAGCATCTGGGCCAGCAGGGTCTTCCCCGACCCGGTGGGGCCGATGAGGAGGACGTTGCTCTTGGACAGCTCCACGTCCCGCTCGGGATCCACGGGGGCGGCCCCGGCCTGTTTGGGCTGGCCGAACACCCGCTTGTAGTGGTTGTAGACGGCCACGGAGAGGACCTTCTTGGCCCGGCTCTGGCCGATGACGTAGCCGTCCAGATAGGCCACGATCTCCCGGGGGCTGGGCACGGAGCGGGGCGCGCGGGGGGCCTGGGCCTGGGCGGGGAGGCCGGGCATGGCGATGCCTTCCTCGGCCAGGATCTCGGCCCCCAGGCGGATGCAGTCGTCGCAGATGTACACGTCCCCGGCGCCGGGGATCAGACGCTGGACCTCGGACTCGTCCTTGCCGCAGAAGGAACAGAACCGCATGTCGGCCATGGATCGTGGATCTTCTCTTTACCGCTCGGGTCTTCTGTCGATGTCGGTTGGAAGGGGCTCCGGGCAAGGGAGACACGGCAGGGCCCTGGCCGGCGGGGCCGGGTCGGGATGGGCGCCTGGCGCTGCGCTCCTCGGAGGCGGGACGGTTCAGCCGCTGGAGGGCTCTCGGGAGTCGCCGGCCAGGGCCTTCTCGGTGCCGTTGCCCTCGGGGACCCGGATCTCCCCATCCACCACCCAGACGATGTCGCCGGTGTCCCCCAGGACCTCGTCCACGATGCCGAACTCCTTGGCCTCCAAGGAGTTCATGTAGCGATCGCGCTCGAAGACATTCTCGATCTCCTTCCAGTGGTGGCCCGTGTGCTTGCCCACGATGTAGAAGAGCTGGGTCTGGAGCCGCTCCTGTTCCCGGAAGGCGATGCGCACGTCCTCGGTGTAGCCCTGGGCAGCCGCGCTGGCCGGGTGCATGTGGACGGTGGCGTGGGGCAGGGCATAGCGCTTGCCCTTGGCCCCGGCGGCCAGGAGGACGGTGCCCATGCTGGCGGTGACGCCCACCGCGAAGGTGTGGATGGGCGCGTCGATCATCTGCATGGTGTCGTAGATGGCCAGTCCGGCGTAGATGCTCCCCCCGGGGCTGTTGATGAACATCTGGATGGGCTGGTTCGGGTCCTCGGAGTTCAGGTAGAGGAGCTGGGCCACGATCAGGTTGGCCACCTGGTCGGTGATGGGCGTGCCCAGGAAGACGATCCGCTCCTTGAGCAGCAGGCTGTAGATGTCGTAGGCTCGCTCTCCCCGGCCGGTGCTCTCGATCACCATGGGGATGACGTTGGTGGGGTGCAGTCCCGCTCTCGGCTTCATGGTCTCGCCTCTCCTTCCAAGTCCTTCAGGCCATCGATATGGGCACGGGGGCAGCGCCCCCGGCGCTGCGTCAATCGGTCTTCTCGGCCGGCGTCTCCTGGGCCGCGGCCGAGGGTTCTGGAGCGCCCTCGGAGGAGGCCGCGACGGCGCTGTCCGACACGGGGTCGGCCTCCTGGTCGGCCTCTGGGGCCTGGGATCCGGCCTCGGGGACCGTCTCGCCCCGGGCAATGGCCAACAGCCGCTCGATAGCCCGGTCCACCCGGATGTGGTGTTCGAGCTCGTTCCGTATGGGTTCCTGGGCAAACATCTCCAGGAGCCGCTCGTACTGCTCGCGCTCCTCGTCCGAGACCTCCTCGGCCAGGGGGTACCTCTCCCGGAGCTCCTTCTGGAACTCCTCCTCGTCCACGGGGATGTCCTCGGCCTCGATCACGGCGTTCAGGAGCAGGACCCGGCGCAGGGTCTTCTCGGCCTCCTCCCGTCGGCTCTCCCGGTAGGACGCGTAGTCCTGGCCGGTGAGCTCCAGGTAGTGCTCCAGCCCCCGGAGCCCCATGCGCTGGAGGGCCCGGTCCGTCTCCTCCATGATGCGGTCCAGTTGCCGTTCCACCGCGGCCGGCGGGTACTCCAGGGTGCTGATGGCCTCCAGGGCCTCCATGACCTGGTCCAGGTGCTCCCGCTCCGCCTCGTCCTCTCGCTCCTGGCGGAGGGACTCCCGGACGCTCTCCTCCAGGGCCTGGGCATCCTCGTAGCCCAGCTCCTGGGCCAGCTCATCGGTGAGCTCGGGCCGGTGGTGTTCCCGGATCTGGGTCACCTTGACCTGGAAGCGGATCCGTTTCCCCGCGTACATGCTCTCGCTGTCCTCGGGCCAGACCAGGTCGAAGGTCTTCTCCTGGCCGGGGGCCATCCCCACCAGGGCCTCCTGGAAACCCGGCGGTTCCAGGGGGTTCTCCTCGTCCAGGACCAGGTCCCAGTCCTTCTCGTCCAGGATGACCGTGTCGGTCTCGTGGCCCTCCTGGTCCAACACCACTGCGCGCACGTCCACGGTGAGCAGGTCGCCGTTCTGGGCCGGTCGGTCCACGCTGCGGTAGGAGGCCTGCCGCTCCAGGATCTGGTCGATCCGGCTCTGGACCTCCTCCTCGTCCACCTCCACCGGGGGGGGCTCGATCCGCAGGCTGCGGTAATCCCCTAGCTCCACCTTGGGCTCCAGGGGGATGGTGAGGGTGTAGCGCAGGGGATCCAGGTCGATCTCCTCGATCTGGGCCATGGTGTAGGGCTCGATGTCGCTCTGCTCCAGGGCCTCGCGGTAGACTTCCTGGCCCAGTCTGTCCAGGATCTCCTCGTACAGGCTCTCCTTGCCCACGTAGCGCAATACCACATGGTAGGGGGCTTTGCCCTTGCGGAACCCCGGGATGTTGAGCTGTTGGGCCAGTCGTCGGGCGGCCTTGCGCAGCTCCTGTTCCACCCGTTGGGGATCCACCTCGATGACCATCTTGAGCTGACGGTCTTCCTTGGGCTCGGTCGTGACTTTCAGCGTCATGGTCTCCTGTGTCCTTGCCGAGATGCGACACGGCCCACGGCCGGTGCCGGGGGTGTCTCGCCAGTTCGGTGCCTGGTCCCCTGTCCTGGGGAGGCAGGCACTGCTCCATAGTATAGCACAGCCGAGAAAGGCATCCCAAAGCGAGGTCGGGTTCAGGGCCTTGTGCGAGCTCTCGGCAGGGTAGGGCCTGTGGCCGGCCGCCCTGGGCGCGGATCTCCTCGGAACGGATGCACGGGGGGATGTCCGAGGAGTTCCCGGGAATACGCCGGCGGGGGAAGCGGTCCGGGTCCTGGACCGGCTGCCGGGGCTTCCAGGTGGCGGGGGGAGGGCTGGCCGCCCCAAGGGCTACAGGGCTGCCAGCGTGTCGATCATCTCCTGGATCACCTGATAGCCGCCGGCCCAGAAGGCCGGATCCTCCATGTCCACGCCGGCCTCGGCCAGGATGTCCTGGGGACGGGCGGAGCCGCCGTAGGCCAGGAGCTTGAAGTACCCGGGCTTGAACGCGTCCCCCTCCTGTTGGTACCGGCGGTAGAGGGAGAGGACCAGGAGCTGGCCGAAGCTGTAGGCGTAGCAGTAGAAGGGGGTGTGGAAGATGTGGGGGATGGCGACCCATTCGTACTGGAACTCCTGGGAGAGCTCCACGCTGTCGCCGAACTGCTCCTGGAGGTTCTCCAGGTAGAGGGCGTTCAGGGCCTCGGGGGAGGCGTCGGCCTGGATGGCCTGGTGGGCGGCCCGTTCGAAGAGGACGAAGTAGGCCTGGCGCATCACCGTCGCGTAGATGTCGTCCAGCGCGCTGGCCAGGAGGTCGCGTCGGGCCAGGGGGTCCTGCTCCTCCTCCAGCAGCCGGTGGGTCATCACCATCTCCGCGAAGACCGAGGCGGTCTCGGCCAGGGGAAGGGAGGGGTGGTGGGTCAGGATGGAGTGGTCGGCGGCCATCAACGCGTGGATGGCATGGCCCAGCTCGTGGGCCAGGGTGGCCACATCCCGGATCTTCCCGGTGTAGTTCAGCAGGACGTAGGGGGTGATCCGAGGGCTGAGGGAGGCGCAGAAGGCGCCCCCCCGCTTCCCCTTGCGCACCTCGCTGTCCACGTGGCGCTCCTCGAAGACCTGCCGGGCCAGGGCGCCGAAGCGGGGGTCGAACCGGTCGAAGGTCTCCAGGACCATGCGCACGGCTTCTCGGTAGTCGATGGTGCGCTCCGAGCGGGTCAGGGGGGCGTAGAGGTCGTAGCGTCGGAGCCGGTCCATGCCCAGCCACTGGGCCTTGAGCTGGAAGTAGCGCTGGAACAGGGGGGCGTGTTGCCGGGAGACCTCCAGGAGGACGTCCACGGCCCGATCGGGGATATCGTTGTGGAGGTTCCGGACCGCGATGGGGGAGGGAAAGCCCCGGAGCTCCACGTGCTCTGCGTGCCAGTCTCGCACCCGGTTCACGTAGATCTGGCCCAGCACCTGGGCCTCCTGGCCGAAGACCTGGAGCAGGGAGCGGTAGGCTGCGGCCCGCAGGTCGGGGTCGGCGGAGTAGGCGTAGGCCATGAGCTCGCTCCGGGTCAGGCGCCGTTCCTGGCCCTCCACCACCAGGGGGAACTCCAGCCGGTTGGTGAGCATGGTGTAGAGGGTGAGCACCCCCTGGATGCCGTTGGCGTTCTTGACGTTGATGATGCGCTCGGCGGTCTCGTCCAGGGTGAAGGGGGTGAAGCGCCGCAGCTCCTCCAGGTAGTGCCGGTAATCGGCCCATTCCGGCCCGGTGGGCAACAGCCGGGCTGCCTGCTCGTCCGAGAGGCCCTTCCACCAGAGCTCGAAGAAGAGGGTCCGGTTGCGCACCTGGGTGCTCCACTGCTGCATGCGGTTGCGCATGGCCAGGGCCTGGCTGGACTGGGTGTCCGCGGAGAACCAGAGGTGGGCATAGCCGGCCAGGATGTGGAGCTGCTCCACGATCCGTTCGTACAGGCGAAGGATCTCCACCAGCCGGGCCGGCTCCATCTCCGGCGACAGCTCGTCCCGCAGGCTTTCGAAGGCCTGGACGTCGGCCTCCAGGGCGGCCAGCCGTTCCTGGACGGCCGCCTCGGTGGCCTGGGGCAGCAGGTCCGACAGGTTCCAGGGCCCGGGCTGGGTCCAGCTTTCCGTGGTGTGTTCCCGAAGGACGGTCATGGGGGATCTCCTGTGCTCCACATCCCCTGGGATCCGGTCCCAGGCGACTCGGACGGGTGGATGCTCCGGGGCCGAGGCGGGCTCAGGCCTCGGCCTGGTCGAGCAGGCGGCGCAGCACCGTGTGGAGGATGCCGCCGTTTCGGTAGTAGTTCACCTCCACCGGGGTGTCGATGCGGCTGATGACCTGGAACTCCTTCACCTGGCCCGCGTCGTCCGTGGCCCGGACGGTGAACTCCTGGCCGGGCTGCATGTCGTCGCTCAGCCCCAGGATGTCGTAGCTCTCGAAGCCGGTCAGGCCCAGGGACTGGACGCTCTGGCCGGGCTTGAACTGGAGGGGCAGGATGCCCATGCCCACCAGGTTGCTGCGGTGGATGCGCTCGAAGCTCTCCGCGATGACGGCCCGGACGCCCAGCAGGTACGGTCCCTTGGCCGCCCAATCCCGGCTGGAGCCGGTGCCGTACTCCTTGCCGGCCAGCACCAGCAGGGGGGTGCCCTCTTCCTTGTAGCGCATGGCCGCGTCGTAGATGGTCATCTGTTTGCCGCTGGGCACGTGGACGGTGTACCCGCCCTCCACGCCGTCCAGCATTCGGTTGCGAATGCGGACGTTGGCGAAGGTCCCCCGCATCATCACCTCGTGGTTGCCCCGACGGCTGCCGTAGCTGTTCCACTCGGGCTGGGGGATCCCCCGTTCCTCCAGGTATCGGGCCGCGGGGCTGCCGGGCGCGATGGCCCCGGCCGGGCTGATGTGGTCCGTGGTGGTGCTGTCGGGCAGGACGGCCAGGACCCGGGCGCCGGTGATGGGCTGCACCGGGGGCACTTCCCGGGGCATGTCCACGAAGAAGGGGGGCTCCTGGATGTAGGTGCTGTGGGGGTCCCAGGGGTAGAGGACCCCGTCGGCCACCGGGATCTGGTTCCAGCGCTCGTTGCCGGTGAAGACGTTCGCGTATTCCTCCCGGAACAGCTCGGGCTTCAGCGAACGGCGGATCTCCTGTTGGATCTCCGTCTGGCTGGGCCAGATCTCCCGCAGGTAGACCGGATCGCCGTTGGGATCGTAGCCCAGGGGCTCGTTCTCCAGGTCCACGTTCATGGTGCCGGCGATGGCGTAGGCCACCACCAAGGGGGGCGAGGCCAGGAAGTTGGCCCGGATGTCCGGGTTGATCCGGGCCTCGAAGTTGCGGTTGCCGCTGAGCACCGAGGCGGTCACCAGCTTTCCGGCCTGGATGGCCTCCCGGATGGGCTCCGGCAGGGGGCCGCTGTTGCCGATACAGGTGGTGCAGCCGTATCCCACCACGTGGAAGTTCAGGGCCTCCAGGAAGGGGGTCAGCTCGCTGGCCTCCAGATATCGGGAGACCACCTTGGAGCCCGGTGCCATGGAGGTCTTCACCCAGGGTTTGACGTCCAGGCCCCGCTCCACGGCCTTCTTGGCCAGCAGCCCGGCCGCGATCATCACCGAGGGGTTGCTGGTGTTGGTGCAGGAGGTGATGGCTGCGATGACGATATCGCCGTGCTTGAGCTCGAATCGGGTGTCCCGATAGGCCACCTCCACCCTGTTGCCCAGCTCCTGGGCCTCCAGGCCGAAGCCCTGGGGGCCCACCGGTGCCGTGAGCATCTGCTGCCAGCGGGCCTTCATCTCCGAGAGCTCGATCCGGTCCTGGGGGCGCTTGGGGCCGGCCAGGCTGGGCCGGACGGTGGACATGTCCAGCTCCAGGGTGTCGCTGAACTCCGGATCCGGGGTCTCGTCCGTGCGGAAGAGGCCCTGTTCCTTGGTGTAGCGCTCCACCAGGTCCACCAGTTCCTCGTCCCGGCCGGTGCCGATGAGGTAGCGGAGGGTCTCCTCGTCCACGGGGAAGAAGCCCATGGTGGCGCCGTACTCGGGGGCCATGTTGGCGATGGTGGCCCGGTCGGGGAGGCTGAGCTTGGAGAGGCCCGGGCCGTAGAACTCCACGAACTTGCCCACCACGCCCTTCTGGCGCAGCATCTCCGTGACCCGGAGGACCAAATCCGTGGCCGTGGCCCCTTCTGGGAGCTCGCCGGTGAGCTTGAAGCCCACCACCTGGGGCAGGAGCATGTAGATGGGCTGGCCCAGCATGACGGCCTCGGCCTCGATGCCGCCCACGCCCCAGCCCACCACGCCCAGGCCGTTGATCATGGTGGTGTGGCTGTCGGTCCCCACCAGGGAGTCGGGGAAGGCCACCCGGTGGCCGTTCTCCTGCCGGGTCTGGACCACCTTGGCCAGGTACTCCAGGTTCACCTGGTGGACGATGCCGGTGGCCGGGGGCACCACCCGGAAGTTGTCGAAGGCCTGCTGCCCCCACTTCAGGAACTCGTAGCGCTCCCGGTTGCGCTCGAACTCCCGCTCCGCGTTGTAGAAGAGGGCGAAGACGCTGCCAAAGCGATCCACCTGCACGGAATGGTCGATGACCAGGTCCACGGGCACCAGGGGGTTGATCTTGCGGGGATCCCCGCCCAGACGGTCCATGGCGCTGCGGAGGGCGGCCAGGTCCACCACGCTGGGCACGCCGGTGAAGTCCTGGAGGATGACCCGGGCCGGTTTGAAGGGGATCTCCACCTTGCCGGCGCTCTCTGGACCCCAGCGGGCGATGGTCTCCACCGCCTCGGGGGTGATCTCGAAGCCGTCTGCCTGGCGCAGCGCGGCCTCCAGGAGGACTTTGATGGAGAAGGGCAGGCGGTTCAGCGAGGCCACACCGGCCCGTTCCAGGGCATCCAGACGGTAGAGGGTCAAGGGGCCCTCGTCGGTCTGGAGGGTTGCACGGGCGTTGAAGAAGTCCTGGGTCTTCATGGGACACCGCCTTTCTTCTGGATCGCGGGCGACCGCGAGGTCGTGGTGTCGCGATGGATGGCCTGGCCCTGGGTTTGGCCCCCTGTGTGACGATGCCCGGGACCTCCAGGGGCCACACCGTGCTGTCCGCCGTTCCATGGCCCTGGTCTGGCCTGTGGACCGGTTCCTCCCTCCACGGCCTCCCTGGGGGGCGCTCGTCCATGCCAGACAGGGGCCCACGGACCGCCATCGGGGGCTGTGGGCGGGCAGGGTATGGCTGTGACGGAGTATAACTATACCAGTTTTGGGCCGGAAGATCACATTCTCGGGGCCAAGTGACCGGGGCTGCAGGGGGGCGGGTGGGCCGTCTCGGCGCACGGAATTTCAGCCGGCGGGCGGTTTGACAGCCTGAGGGGATCGTGCTAGGATAGCCATGTAGTTTCCCAATAGATGCTGTCCACCTCCGGAACCGACGGGCCGGCCCCTGTGGCGGCTCGCATGGTCTCCGGCAGTGCTCTCCCCGGCCGGCCCGGAGATGCATCCGGGTCGGGGCCTGTCGAAAACGCGATGGTTGCGGATTTGACAGGGTGGGGTGCGGGGTGGTAGAGTGTATGCTTGCGTCTGGGGTTTTTCCTGGGCGTTGAGGGTGGCACATTAACAACTGGAGAGTGGCAAGGTATGCCCTGAGGGGCCCTGAGTGCACGTGCATGTCTGCTGGGGTGG
>JALSIX010000062.1 GCA_026989655.1 Caldilineaceae bacterium | reverse complement strand
CGCACTACGAGCCCACACTTGCCCCCGACCGGCGCTCCGTCATCTCCACCAGGCACCAGCCCAGGGGCGAGGCCGGCGTCTCCACCAACCGGCCCTGGCGATCGCGACGAACGGAAACCGCCACCCGCCGGCTTTTGGGGAAGGGATCTTCGGGCCGTCGGCTGCCCCGGGCCAGGCGGTAATCCTCCACAATGCGCTCCATGAAACGTTTGTCCGCCTGCAGCCGGGAGCCGAAGGTCTTGTCCTCCCAGCCTGTGCCCCAGCCCAGGGCCACCAGGAAGCGCTGCTTGCCCAGCCTGGCCCCGGCCAACTGCTGGTAGAACTGGGCCACCGGGGCCGCGACGCTAATCTGCTTGAACCAGGCTGCCTCCCGGCGGGCGTGATCCGTGGCGTGGGCGTGGACCACGCCCGGGAGCTGCTCCAGCCATTCCTGGCCCTGGAGGCGCAGCCCCCGTCGCTGAGCCCAGTCGGAGAAGAGAACCCGGTCCAGCTTCAGGGTCAGCCGGAACGTGGTGTCCGGGCGGATGGCCTCCATCTCGATGGGTGCGGCCAGGTTGCCGCCCCGGGTGATCACCCGGGCATTGAGGAGGATCAATGCGTCCGGCTCCAGGGGCTGGCTGTCGCTCACCTGCAGGGCCCGCAGCAGGTCATGGTTGGGATTTTTCCCCAGGAGCTCCCGCTCCATCTGCTGCCCGGCCCACCTGCGGCTGCGGCCCAGGTCCCGCACCTCCGGCCGCCGCTTGGCCGCGCCCCAGGCATACCAGGCGATGGCCGTGCGCAGGGCGCCCTTCAGGCTGCTGCCGGGCAGGTAGGGCCGGTCGAAGGCGTCCTTGAGCTGCTCCCGGAGCTGGGCTCCCTCCTCGGTGGACCGGGGCGTCCCCCGCAACACGTAGCGGAAGAGCTGGCTGCCCTCCTGGAAGTCCTGGGGTTCCAGCAGTTCGCCCGGGGGCGTGCGGGCCAGCCTCTCCGCCATGGCCGGGTCCTCCACATCCTGGGCCTCCAGCAGCGCGTCCTCGTTGATGCGCCAGGTGCGCCCGCTGCGGATGACGTAATCGTATTCGTTGAGCAGCTCCACGCCGCTGCCGATGTGCAGGGGCGTCAGGGTGGAGACGGCCACGTCGTAGACGATGTAGTCGCGTTCAGGCATGGTGGACCTCCTCACGGGCTTCCTGGGCGGCAGGCAGGCCCAGCCCCAGGGCCAGGCCGTAGCGATAGACCGGGTGGGGCAAGCCGGGGACCTTTTCACCGTCCGGGTTGCAATAGACGGGGCGAACATCCGCTAGGTGACCTACGACACCTGCTTCGGGCCAGGAGACCAGGCTGCCCTCGGTCAGCAGGGTGAGGGCTCTGCGCCGTTGGTCCGCGCGGGCCAGGCTCTGCACCCAGCCTCGCACGGTGACCAGCTCGTAGGCTGCGCCGGGGTCGGCCAGGGCACGGGGCAACTCATCGGCCCGGGGCAGGTAGCGGCTCAACAGCCAGGCCGGCTCCCCAGGCGACGGATCGGGCAGCTGGACAGCCGCCTGTCCATCGTCCAACCGGAACTGGCCGTAGCCCGAGGTGCGCTCGCCACCCAGGCCGTTGTCCTGGAGCAGGGCCAGGCAACGCTCCAGGGCGTCCGGGTAGGCGATCTCTGCGCCGTCCACCCGCGCGTCCATGCGCCGCCAGTGGACGCCGAACCAGAGGCCACAGCCCGGAGCGAAGCGCACCCGCCCCGCGTGGAAGATGTTGGAGGCGGAGCTCACCCGGTCCACAGTGACCCGGGGCACCCGGCTTTCCTTCCAGACGGCCAGGTGGCGCAGGCTGCGCAGGGGGCGGAGCCGCTTCTTCTCCCGGCGCAGGCTGTCGGGCAGGCTCTCGGCCTCCTCCCGGGTCAGCCAGAGGACGCCGCCCTGCAACGCCACGCCCGGCGCCTGGTCCTGGGGGTCGTCCTCCGCCCGCTGGGGGAAGAGGAGGTGGTCCAGAAATTCGCCCTGCAGGCTCCGGCGCAGCAGGTCCTCGGAGAGATAGCGGATGCCCTTCAGCGCCTTGCCCCGCTCCTGGATCCTCGGCCAGCCCTGGGGCGAGAAGAGGCGGCGCCGGTCCACGGGCATGGGATAGAAGCGCACCCCGCCCACGTAGGGGAAGGCGGAAGTGAGCAGGAAGGGCGGGTCGCGCTGGGCGAAGGGGGCTGTGAAGCCACCTGGGTCCTGGCCCTGGAGCTGCCAGCTCACCACCAGCGCGGCAAAGAGGGTGTCCGCGGGGAGCTGGACGCCAGCCTCCTCCAGGTTCACCCCCCGGGCGCCCAGGTGGAGCCCGCCGGGAAAGGCGAGATGGTAGGGGTGTAGTGCAGGCATGGGGGCCTCCTCACGCAGCGCCCAGAATCTGGCCCTGCACCTTGTCGACCAGCTCATCCAGGCCAGCGATGAGCTTCGGGAGGTCGTCGAATTCGCCTAGCTGGGCCGGGGGAGCCAGGTAGTTCCCGTTACGGGCCATGACTCGGATGCCGGTGAGCTGCACCTTGCCCGCGCCCCGGGTGCCCTGGCCGCCCAAGTAGTCGTCCTCCAGGAGCTGGAGCCCTGCCACCAGGGTGTGCAGCCGGGCGATGTCCTGGGCCGGGTCGCAGCCCGCGCCCTCGTAGATGCTGTAGACCAGCTCCGCCCGGCCGAAGACTGTCCCCGCGGGGACCCGCTCCATCTGCCGGGGGTTGGCCGCGGAGGTCACCCGGTCGATGGAGACCTCGGTCTTCACCTCGGTGTAGGGCAGGTCCGTGCGGGCTTTCTCCTCCAGTTCCTTCGCGCTGGCGTCGCTCATGTGCACGTCCCGCACCACCAGGCGGGTGGGGGTGCCGAAGTCCCGCTCTCCGGGCACGCCGAAGACCTGGCAGACCTCGCAGGTCAAGTAGGTGCTGTCGTCCTGGCAGGAGTGGATGTAGCCCTGGCCGATGCGCTGATTCTGTTCCAGGCCCTTGTATTTCTCCAGCAGGCTGCGCATCTTGCCCTTGAGGCTGGAGCCGGGGATGTAGGGCCGGTTGGTCAGGGGGTCCCGGATGACGGTCTTGTCCACGCCGCCGATCTCGATGCCTGTGTCCGAGCCGCCGATGTGCAGGCCGGTGACGGCCTTGATGTCAAAGGTCACGAAGACCCGGCCTCTGAGTTTGATGGTCTTGGTCATGGGGTGAGCTCCTTGTTGTTGTGTTGTTGGGGGAAGCTATCACAGGGTTGCACAGATCAGCTCAGGT
>JALSIX010000061.1 GCA_026989655.1 Caldilineaceae bacterium | reverse complement strand
TGGGGCGGGGGGGGGGCGACAGAGCGCTGTGTGGCCCCCAGTATACCAAAGCCGCGAGGGGAACGCAACTGCTACGGAAAGTTCCGGGCCTGGACCGTCCTCCTTGGACAGATATCGAAACGGGCCGCGAGGAGGGTGCGTTTTTCGCGAGTTTGGGATACAATCTCCCTTTGGGAGGAACGCCTTTCCCAGGCCGGGCCGAGCCCAGCACGGCCGAAGCGCCCGGATCGCGCTCGTCGCGGCACACTCTCACCCGGTTTCACCTCGAGGAGCACACTGCTATGGCCACGTTCACACCCCAGGAAGCCCTGGACTACCATGCCCAGGGACGCCCCGGCAAGCTCCAGATCGTCCCCACCAAGCCCATGGAGACCCAGAAGGACCTCTCCCTGGCCTACTCGCCCGGGGTCGCGGTGCCGGTGCTGGCCATCGCCGAGGAGCCGGACCGGGCCTTCGACTACACGGCCCGGAGCAACCTGGTGGCCGTGATCTCCAACGGCACGGCCATCCTGGGCCTGGGCAACCGGGGGCCGTTGGCCGCCAAGCCGGTCATGGAGGGCAAGGCCGTCCTCTTCAAGCGTTTCGCGGACGTGGACGTCTTCGACATCGAGGTGGACACCCAGGACCCGGAGGAGATGATCCGCTTCTGTCGGCTCATTGCCCCCACCTTCGGCGGCATCAACCTGGAGGACATCAAGGCCCCCGAGTGTTTCACCATCGAACGAGAGCTCCAGAGAGAGTTGGACATCCCGGTCTTCCACGACGACCAACACGGCACGGCCATCATCTCCGGGGCCGGCCTCCTCAACGCGCTGGAGCTGGTGGACAAGCGCATGGAGGAGGTGCGGATCGTCATCAACGGCGCGGGCGCCGCGGCCATCGCCACCGCGGAGTTCTACGTGGCCCTGGGCGCCCGCAAGGAGCACATCCTCATGTGCGACTCTCGGGGCGTCATCTACCGGGGGCGCGAGGAGAACATGAACGAGTGGAAGGCCCAGTGGGCCGCGGACACAGAGGCCCGAACCCTGGCCCAGGCCCTGGTAGGGGCCGATGTCTTCATCGGCCTCTCGGTGGCCAACTGCGTCACCCCCGAGATGGTGCGCAGCATGGCCCGGAACCCCATCATCTTTGCCATGGCCAACCCAGACCCCGAGATCGGCTACCAGGAGGCCATCTCCGCCCGGGACGATGTGGTGATCATGGGCACCGGGCGCAGCGACTACCCCAACCAGGTGAACAACGTGCTGGGCTTCCCCTTCATCTTCCGCGGCGCGTTGGATGTCCGGGCCCGGGCCATCAACATGGAGATGAAGATCGCGGCGGCCCGGGCCCTGGCCGCGCTGGCCAAGGAGGACGTCCCCGACAGCGTGCTCAAGGCCTACGGCCTGACCAGCCTCCGGTTCGGCCCGGAGTACATCATCCCCAAACCCCTGGATCCCCGGGTGCTCCTCTGGGAAGCCCCCGCGGTGGCCCAGGCCGCCATGGAGACCGGTGTGGCCCGCCGCCACATCGACCTGGAGGCCTACGTGGACGAGCTGGCTGCCCGCATCGGCATGGGCGAGCGGGTCATGCGGGCCCTGCAGCGCCGGGCCCGCCGGAACCCGAAGCGGGTGGTCTTCGCAGAGGGGGAGGAGGACAAGATCATCCGGGCCGCGTACACCCTGGAGACCCAGGGCATCGCGACGCCCATCCTGCTGGGTCGCCCTCCGGTGGTCCAGGAGCGGTGCCTGGCCCTGGGCCTGACCTACACCCCTTCGGTGGTGGATCCCGTGGCCTCCGAGCGGCGGGAGACCTACGCGGAGGGGCTCTACCAACGGCGACAGCGCAAGGGGGTCACCCGCTCCTCCGCCGCAGACCTGATGACCCAGCCCAACTACTTCGGCCCGGCCATGGTGCTCCACGGCGACGCCGACGCCTTCGTCTCTGGCCTGAAGTACAACTACCCCGAGGTGCTCCGCCCGGCCCTGCGGACAGTGGGCGCGGCCCCAGGGCGGCGGGTGAGCGGCGTCTACGTGATGCTGGTCCGGGACAAGATCTACTTCTTCACCGACGCCACCGTGAACATCGACCCGGACGAGGAGACCCTGGCCACCATTGCCCTGAACGCCGCGGACCTGGCCCGCCAGTTCGGCGAGGAGCCCCGGGTGGCCATGCTCAGCTTCTCCAACTTCGGCAGCACCCGCCATCCCCAGTCCGAGAAGGTCCGCCGGGCCACCGAGCGGGTCAAGGCCCTGGACCCCCACCTGGAGGTGGACGGCGAGATGCAGGCGGATGTGGCGGTGGTTCCCCAGCTCATGTTGGAACACTACCCCTTCAGCAAGGTGAAGGACGCCAACGTCCTGGTCTTCCCAGACCTGGCCGCGGCCAACACGGCCTACAAGCTGTTGGATCGCCTGGGCGGTGCCCAGGCCATTGGCCCCATCCTGGTGGGCATGGCCCGGCCCATCCATGTGTTGGAGACCGGGGCCGACGTGGTGGACATCGTGAACGTGGCCACCATGGCCGTGGTGGACGCCCAGCACGCGGACGGCCGCCCTGGGCTCCGGGGTGGCGGCTCCGAAGACGGCACCGGTACACCCGAGGATGGGTGAGCGGGGGCGGGGGATCCCCTCGGCCCCGCGCCCTCTGGCTCTACACGCTCCCACCTGGAGGTTCGTGCCTTGAAGCTCGCGACTCTCTGCTATGTCCAGCGCCCGGGGCAGACCCTGATGCTCCACCGGGTGAAGAAGGCCCACGACATGCACGCGGGCAAGTGGAACGGCCTGGGGGGCAAGCTCCATCCTGGCGAGACCCCGGAGGAGTGCGCGATCCGGGAGGTCTACGAGGAGAGCGGTCTGCGCTGTCGCAACCCGGAGTGGCGGGGCTTCCTCACCTTCCCCGCGTTCGATGGCTTCGAGGACTGGTATGTGTGGCTGTTCCGGATCCGGGAATGGGAGGGGGAGCTGATCGACTCCCCGGAGGGGCGGCTGGCCTGGATCGACAACGAGCACCTCTTCGATCTCCCCCTGTGGGAGGGAGATCGGGTCTTCCTCCGCTGGCTCCTCCAGGACGACCGGTTCTTCTCCGCGAAGTTCGTGTACCAGGAAGGGCGCTTTCTCCGCTACGAGGCCGTCTTCTACGGCCCCGGGGGGCAGATGGTTCGGGAGGCCCGCGGTCGGGACGAGCTGCCCTTCCTGGCCGAGCCCTCCGGGGCCGGGCCTCCTGGACAGGTGGCGGAGGGGTTCCGGGACGAGGATGGCCGCTGTTGGATCTGTGGCGCCCGGCCGATCCAGCGCCATTGCCGGATCGTCTGTCCGGCCTGTGGCTTCACCCGGGACTGCAGCGACCCGTAGCCTTCGGGTCTCCACCCTCGCGGTCCACGAAGAGGTCCACGAACTGGAAGGCCTCCACGTCCACCAGCCCCTGGTCCGTGAGCTTCAGCTTGGGGATCACCTCCAGGGCCATGAAGCTCATGGCCATGAAGGGATCGTGGAGGGCGGAGCCCAGGGTTCGGGCCGCGGCCAGCAGCCCATCGTAGGCCGCCCGCACCTGGTCCACCGGCCGGTCGCTCATCAGGCCGGCCACGGGCAGGGCCAGGGTCGCGTGGACCGTCTCGCCCTCCGCGACCACCAGCCCTCCGCCCAGCTTCCCCACCGCGTGGGCCGCGGTCTCCATGGAGCCATCGTCCGCGCCGATGACCACCAGGTTGTGGTGATCGTGGGCCACGGTGCCCGCGATGGCGCCCCGACGCAGGCCGAAGCCCTGGATGAAGCCCCGGCCCATGGCGCCGCTGGCCCGGTGTCGCTCGATGACCGCGATCTTGAGGAGGTCCCGCTCGGGATCGGCCAGGGCCAGGCCCTCTGCCACCCGGGCCTCCAGGATCCGCTCCTCGGTGAGGAGCTGCCCCTCCAGGGCGCCGATGGCCCGGATCCGCCGGCCCTGGGCCGGGATCCGGAAGTCCACCTGGGACCAGTCCACGTTCACGCTGGCGGCCACGGCGGGCGGAATGGCCGTCGCGGCAGGCAACGCGGCCGGATCCAGCACGCCGCCTTGGGCTACCAGACGCCCCCGGCTGTAGACCTGGTGCGGCCGGAGCCCGTGGAGGTCCTCCACCACCAGGAGGTCGGCCAGCCGCCCCGGGGCCACCGCGCCCCGGTCCTTCAGGCCGAACCACTCTGCGGGATTCAGGGTGGCCATGCGGATGGCCAGGATGGGCTCGATGCCGTGGGCAATGGCCTCGCGGACCATGTGGTCGATGCTGCCCTGGTCCAACAGGTCGGCCGGGATGCGGTCATCGGTGCAGAAGCAGATCCGCCGGTGGTTGAGTGGATCCACCAGGGGCAGGAGGGTGTGGAGGTTGTGGGCGTTGGTGGCCTCTCGGATGAAGATGTAGAGCCCTCGGGCCAGCTTCTCCTGGGCCTCGGCCACGGTGGTGCATTCGTGTTCGCTGCCGATCCCCGCGGCCACGTACGCGTTCAGGGCCCGGCCTCGGAGCTCCGGCGCGTGGCCGTCCACAGGACGCCCCCGGAAGGCCCGGATCTTGTCCAACACCTCTTCTTGGCCCTGGATCACCCCGGGGAAGTTCATCACCTCGGCCAGGCCATGGACGGTTCCCTCCTCCAGAAGCCGGGCCAGGGCCGCTGCATCCAGCACCGCACCGTTGGTCTCCATGGCGGTCGCGGGCACACAGGAAGGGGCCATGACCACCACTCCCAGGGGCAGGCCCTGGCTGGCCTGGACCATGAAGCGGATGCCCTCTACCCCGGCCACGTTCGCGATCTCATGGGGATCGATGACCGCGGTGGTGACGCCCCGGGGGACCACCGCGGCCGCGAACTGGGAGGGGATACACAGGCTGCTCTCGATGTGGACGTGCGCGTCGATGAGGCCCGGAAGCACGTACGCGCCTTCCAGGTCCTGTTCCTCGTGTCCGCGATACCCGGGGCCCAGCCCCGCGATCCGTTCTCCGACGATGGCGATGTCCGTGGGCTCCACTCGGCCGGAGAAGACGTTGACGACCCGGGCGTTGCGCAGCACCCGGTCTGCGGGGCGTTCGCCCCGGGCAACGGCGAGCAAGGTGGGAAGGAAGCGGTCGTGGGATCTCATTGGGATGGTCGTGACAGGTGATCTGGATGGACAGAGACGACGGACGGACCGGATGTACCGGTGGGTGGGCAGGGGAACCGGCATGGAGGGGACCCAAGCCCCGGCCGGCTCCGATCACTTTCCGGCTTCGGCCTGGTACTCCGGAAAAGGGGGCGGCAGACGCCGCCGGAAGGCAAAGACACCGCACCAGACGATCCAGAGGGCCAGGGCCATGGTCAGGTGGGCTCCGCCTGGGAGCAGGAAAGGGGAGGGCGTCGTGGCCAGGCCGGCCAGGATGCCGGGCCACAGCCAGCGCCAGGGGAGTTTCTGGAGCCTCCCCAGGTCCAGCCCGATCCATGCGGTGACGGCGCCGGCCATGAACAGCCCCCCACCCATCAGGGTGAGGGCCAGGCGATCGACGAGGAGCACCGTGGCGCCGTCCTCCACCGCGGGCAGCACCCCCATCCACACCAGGATACCCACCACCAGGAGCAGCGCGCCCATGAGCATGAGCCCCATCTGCAGGTGGGTGGCGATCCGGTGGGCGGGAACGTAGTGGTGCATCAGGGCCACCAGGAAGACCATCCAGGCGAAGACGGCCACCAACCCCAGCCAGCCACCGCCCATCCAGCGGAGGCCGTGCCGCTGGAGCCAGGCCTGCCGTGGCTCCCAGGCCTCGGCGACCGCGAGGCCGGGTTGGAGGACCGTCCCTCCCAGGGCCAGGGCCAGGAGGGCGGCCAGGCCGGCGAAACGGGCCGCGCGGATCACGCGCATGGTCCTCCGTCCTTCCCGGCCCTCTGGGGCCGGTCGGACTCCAGGGCTTCCACCCGTTGCCGAAAGCGCCGCCAGTACTCCTGCTGGGCCGCGGGCCCTGTGGTCGGATCGGGGAAACGCTCGTCCGCCTTCTCCTGGCCTCGGATCATGGCGGTCTCCATGTCGATGCCGCACTGGTAGGCCAGCTTGAAGAGCATCACCTGGAGGTCGCTCAGCTCCAGGGCCAGCCGCTCCCGCACCTCCTGTTCGTCCGGTGGGTCCAGGGGGCGGTAGCCCTCCAGCATCTGGACCAGCCGGCTGATCTCCCCCAGCTCCTCCAGGGCATGGAGCAGGGTATGGCTCAGCATGACCTTGTCCCACTGGCGGGCTCGGTCCCACTTTTCGAGCCAGGCCTGGTACTCGTGGATGTGCATGGGATCTCGCGTCCTCCGAGGTGGCTCGGCTCAACGGCTCAGCCCAGCGACCGCAGGCGGTGCAACACGTGGAGAGACCGGGGCCGTCGCTCCAACACCGCGGCCAGGTATCGTTGGAGCACGCTCTCCACCTGGGCCTGGGTGCTCCGGCGCAGGCGCAGGGAGCGCACTGCGGACCAGGGGCTGCGTTGCAGATGGCGCAGGACCTTCAGGACCGTGGCCTCCACCGGGTCCCCCTGTTCCAGCCTCTCTCCACAGGAAGGGCAGTAGAACCCGCCGGCCTGGAGGCTCAGGAAGTTGGTCACCGGCTGCAGGGGTTCTCCGCATCCCAGACACCGGGCCAGTTCCGGCTGAAAGCCCATCAGCCCCAACAGGTGGATCTCGAACCAGCGCAGGAGCAGATCGGGATGGCCCCCACCGGTATCCAGTTCCCGCAGGGCCAGCAGGAGCAGCTCCCACAGGCCCATCAACGCCTCGGGATCGGCCTGGCCGAACGCGTCCACCAGCTCGGCCACGTATCCCGCCCGGCCGATCCGCCCCAGATCCGACCGCAGCCCGCGGAAGCTCTCCACGGTGGTGGCCTCAGTCACCACGTCCCAGGTGCGTCCCTGGGCCACCTGCAGGTCCACGTGGATGAAGGGCTCCAGGTGGCCGGATCGACGGCTGGTGGTCCTGCGTACGCCCCTGGCGATCAGCTCCAGGCGCCCCCTCCGGGGGGTGAAGACGGTGAGGATGCGATCCGCGTCGCCGTGGTCCCGGCGCCGCAGGATCACCGCCCGGGTGCGGTAGGAACGGGAGCGTTCAGCCATGGGCCGTGTGGATCTCCATTTCTGTCTCCTGGCGACCTGATGAAGGCCATTATATCACCGGCCCGGGTCCACAGCAAAGGGTCCCGGCCAGGACGATTCGGCCACGTGGCCCGGGCGGAGGTCCGCAGGGGCGACCGGGGCGGACTAGAAGCCCCCCTGTGCATGGTCCGATCCCCAGGGAACGCTCTCCGATCTGGGGGATGGGGATCCACGGGAATTCCGGGACCCATGGTAAGATGGAACGGTCAGATGGACCGGTCCGGACGTGGCACCGGGCCCCGGTGTCCGTTCCGGCGTCCCGGCCGCCTTGGCCCACGTGGACAGAGACCCGGAAAGAGGACGCAGATGGAGAGCCAACACATGGGAGGCCGTGCAGCGGTCCGCGTCCCGTCCATTCCCCGGCGCGGGCTGGGCCTCCTCATCTACACCGTGGGTTTTCTGCTGGCTATCTATCTCCTGGGCCACACGGTCTGGGCCTATTTCGAGGCCCAGCTCTTCGATCCCTGGACTTCTCTGGCCGCAGAGGCCAAGCTGACCACCTTGGAATGCCCCCTGGTCATTGCCCGGGCCGAGGGAGCCACGGTGCGCCTGACCCTGGAGAATCCCCTGGAGCGACCTATCCGCCGCTTGGTCCGCCTCCAGGTCCCCGAGGGCTACATCACCCTGCTGAGCCAGGAGGAACAGTGGGTGGACCTGGCCCCTGGGGCACGCAGGACCCTGGAGTGGCACTTCGGTCCGGAGCGGGGGGTCTACGGCGGCCGCTTCCTGTTCGTCTCGGCCTACGCCTCGGGCCGCACGCCCATCCCGGCCCAGGAAGGGCGCTGCGGCATCTGGATCATGCCCCTGGCCGGCGTCCCGGGGAACCTGGCCTGGGGCGCCGGCATCCTGGGAGCGTGGATGGCCATGGTGAGCGGCCTGGCCCTGCGCGGGCATCGCTGGCGTGATCGGGAGCGGCTGAACACCTTTGACACGGGTCTGCGGGTGGTCCTGGGGGCCTACACCGTGGGGTTGTTGGCCATGGTGGGGGGGCGATGGTGGTTCGTGGCCGGCCTGGCCCTTCTCCTGGCTGGGGTTCTGTTCGGCACCCTCCTGCTGCGCGCCCTCCAGGACTGGTGAGCTGGCTTGTCCAGGCCGTGTCCGGCCTTTCTCCCCGGGGCCTCTGTTTGACAGGGAGCGCCTGCCTGGAGTACACTGCCCCTCACTCCCCCGTGAAATCATTCTGAAATTTTAGCGGGGCCTTCCGGGCCCCCGCCAGGCTGGACCGGCGTCCAGGACCCGGCTATACTACCTCTGGCTGTCGTGGAAATGGATACCCCGTTGCCGTCCTCTGTGGACACGGCGCAACCCAGACAGGAGACCTAGCCCATGGACGGTCAGGCCGCGTCCCGTTCCCACACGGGCACGAAACCCCCACAGCGTCTCTTCATCCCCGGGCCCACCGACGTCCTTCCCGAAGTACTGGAGGCCCAGGTGGCCCCCATGATCGGTCACCGCACGCCGGAGTTCGAGGCCCTCTTCGCCCGCTGCGAGGCTCGGCTGCGCCGGATCTTCGAGACCGAACAGCGGGTCTTCATCCTGGCCTCCAGCGGCTCCGGCCTCCAGGAGGCGGCCATCCGCAACGGTGTGGGCGGCCGGGTTCTCAACTTCGTCAACGGTGCCTTCAGCCAGCGTTGGCACCAGGTCTCGGTGGGCTGTGGCAAGGAGGCCATCCGGGTGGATCTCCCTTGGTGCACCGCGGTGAAGCCGGAGCAGGTGGCCCAGGCCTTGGAGGAGGCCCTGGCGGATGGCCCCGTGGACGCCATCACCGTGGTCCACAACGAGACCAGCACCGGCGTCATCAGCCCGGTGGAGGCCATTGTCCAGGCCGTGCGTGCCCTGAGCCCGGAGACCCTGGTGTTGGTGGACGCGGTCTCCTCCTTTGGGGGCACCCGCATCCCCTTCGACGCCTGGGACCTGGATGTCTGTCTCACCTCCTCCCAGAAGGCCATGGCCGTGCCGCCTGGCCTGGCCTTCGCCGCGGTGAGCGACCGGGCCATGGCCCGAGCCGAGCGGGTGCAGGGACGGGGGTGGTACTTCGATTTCCTGCTCCTGGAGCGGTATCGACAACGGAACACCACCCCTGCCACGCCGGCCCTCTCCCTCATGCGGGCCCTGAGCCAGCAGCTCGACCACATCTTCCAGGAGGGTCTGGACAACCGCTACGCCCGCCATCGTCGCCTGGCCGAGCGTTCCCAGGCCTGGGCCCTCTCCCGGGGGCTGGGGCTCATGGCCGAGGAGGGGTATCGTTCGCCCACGGTCACCACCGTGGAGAACACCCTGGGGCTGGACATCGGCCACATGAACCGTTTCCTCCAGGAGCGGGGGATGCAGGTCGCCAACGGCTATGGCCCCTACCGGGGGAAGGCCTTTCGCATCGGCCACATGGGCGAGGTGCTGGACCAGGACCTGGAGCGTCTCCTGGATGCCCTGGACGAGTACCTGCAGCAACACGGGGAGGTCCGATCGTGAGCGATGTCAACGGCCCCGCGCGGCCCCGGATTCTGGTCTGTGATCCCATCCACCCGGACGGCGTGGCCCTCCTGGAACAACACGCGGAGGTGGACGTGGCCCCGGAGGCCCTCTCGCCGGAGGCGTTGGAGCAGCGGGTGCGGGAATACGACGCGTTGGTGGTGCGCAGCCGGACCCAGGTGCCGGCCACCGTGATCCACGCGGGCTATCGGCTCAAGGCCATCGCCCGGGCCGGTGCCGGCCTGGACAACATCGACGTCCACGCGGCCCGTTCCCAGGGCGTGGAGGTGATCAACGCGCCGGACGCCAACACCCTGGCCGTGGCCGAGCACACCTTCGCCCTGATCCTGGCCCTGGCCCGGCGCATCGTCCAGGCCGACCAGAGCATGAAGGCCGGCCGCTGGGAGAAGTCCAGGCTCATGGGCACGGGCCTGGCCGGCAAGACCCTGGGGATCGTGGGCTTTGGCCGGATCGGCCGCCAGGTGGCCAAGCGGGCCGTGGCCTTCGACATGCGGGTCCTGGTGAACCAGCCCCGGTTGACCCCGGAGCTGGCCCTGGAACTGGGGGTGGAGAAGGTGGAGCTGCCGGACCTCCTGGCCCGCTCCGACTTCGTCTCCCTGCACGTCCCCCTGCGGCCCGAGAACCTGGGCCTCATCGGCCGGGACGAGCTGGCCCAGATGAAGCCCACGGCCTACCTGATCAACACGGCCCGAGGCGGTATCGTGGACGAGGACGCGCTGCTGGAGGCCCTGGAGTCCGGCCGTCTGGCCGGCGCCGGCCTGGACGTCTTCCAGGGGGAGCCCAACGTGCGGCCCGAGCTGGTGCGCCATCCCAAGGTGGTGGCCACCCCCCATATCGCGGCCAGCACCGAGGACGCGCAGCGCAAGGCGGCCGTCACCGTAGCCCGCCAGTTGGTGACCCTGCTGGAGCGTACCGGCGTCTCCGAGACCTTGAAGCTGCGGGTGGTGCCGGTGGGCTCGGTGGTTCCCCACGAGGCCTACGACCCGAAACGGGTGGAGGCCCTGGCCCGGCGTCTCCAGGAGGACGGCATCCTGGTCAACCCGCCGGTGGTCACCCGCTGGGGCGATGTGTACGTGGTGTTGGACGGGGCAACCCGGGTCACCGCGTTCCAGCGGCTGGGCTATCCCCACATCGTGGTGCAGATCGTGGAGCTGGACCAGGACGAGCTCCAGCTCCACACCTGGTACCACGCGGTCCACGGCCTGGATGCCGCGGCCCTCCTGGCCCTGGTCCAGGACGTGCCCGGCCTGGCGGTCCAGGCCATGGCCCCGGAGGAAGTCCGAGCGGCCTTCGCGGATCCGGCGACCTTGGCCGTCCTCCATCTCCGGGATGGCCGGGCCTTTCGGCTCCAGGTGGCCTCTGCCGGAGGCCGCGATTGGCTGGAGGTCCTCAACCATCTGGTCGCGTCCTACACCGAGGCCGGCACCGTGGCCCGGACCCTGACCACCGAGCTGGAGGCCCTCCATGCCCAGTATCCGGACCTGGCAGGGCTGTTCGTCTTTCCCCAGTTCGCGATCCACAAGGTCCTGGAGGTGGCCTCTCAGGGGCGGACCATGCCGGCCGGGATCACCCGGTTCGTGGTCCCGGGTCGGGTGCTCCGCCTGAACGCTCCCCTGGACATCCTGCGCAGCCACGAGCCCCTCCACGCGAAGAGCGCCTGGCTGGACCAGTTCGTCCAGCACAAGTTGGCCCATCGCAAGGTCCGCTACTACCAGGAGCCGGTCATCCTGCTGGACGACTGAGCGCCCTGTGGAGCTGTCTTCGGTGGTGTCTCGGTTCCATCCCTGGTTCCAAGGAGCTTGACCCATGGCTGAGTTCGACTTCTCCGACCTGAGCGACGAGGACCTGTTCCTCCAGATGCAGGATGACCTCTACGACGGCCTGGCCGACGAGGTGGTCGCAGGGGTCCAGGAGGCCCTGCGCCGGGGTTTCAGCGCCCAGGCGATCCTGGATCGGGGGCTGGTGGCCGGTATGGAGATCGTGGGCGTCGATTTCCGGGACGGCATTCTCTTCGTCCCCGAGGTGCTCATGTCGGCCAACGCGATGAAGGCGGGCATGGAGCTCCTGCGTCCGCTGTTGACCCAGACCGGCGCCCAACAGCTCGGCAAGATGGTCATCGGCACCGTGAAGGGCGACATCCACGACATCGGCAAGAACCTGGTGGCCATGATGATGGAGGGGGCGGGCCTGGAGGTGATCGATCTGGGCATCAACGTGGATGCGGAGACCTTCGTGGAGGCCGTGAAGGCCCATCGGCCGGAGATCCTGGGCATGAGCGCCCTGCTCACCACCACCATGCCCTACATGAAGGTGGTCATCGACGCGCTGGGGGAGGAGGGGCTCCGGGAGAGTCTCTTCATCATGGTGGGTGGGGCCCCGGTGACGGAGAGCTTCGCCCAGGAGGTCGGCGCGGACGCGTATGGCCGGGACGCCGCGGTGAGCGTGGAGATCGCCAAGGAATACCTGCTCCGCCGCCAGAACCAGCCCACCTGACCTCCCATGGCGGTGGAACCGGGCACCCTGTACCTGGTGGGAACGCCCATCGGCAACTTGGGCGACATCACCCTACGGGCTCTGGAGACCCTCCGGGAGGTGGACATCATCGCGGCCGAGGACACCCGACGGACCGGTCGCCTGCTCCGGCACTTCGGGATCTCCAAGCCCCAGATGGCCTACCACGAGCACAACGAACGCCAGGCCGCGGAGCGGATCGTCCGCCTGCTCCGGGAGGGCAAGGCGGTGGCGCTGGTGACCAACGCGGGGACCCCGGGGATATCGGATCCGGGGTATCGGGCCGTGCAGCGGTGCATCCAGGAAGCCCTGCCCTTCACCGTGGTCCCAGGCCCTTCGGCCCTGGTGGCTGCCTTGGTGCTCTCCGGCCTGCCGACCCACAGCTTCGTCTTCCGGGGCTTTCCCCCTCGGAAATCCGGGGCCCGACGCCGTTTTCTGGCCCAGGACGCGGCCCTTCCCTACACCCTGGTCTACTACGAGAGCCCCTATCGGCTGGAGGCCTTTCTGGAGGATGCGTTGGAGGTGTTGGGCGATCGGCCTGCGGCCTTGGCCAACGATCTGACCAAGCTCTTCGAGCGGGTGGACCGGGGCCCCCTCTCGGAGCTGTTGGCCGGGGTGCGGGCCCAGCTCGCGGAGGGGCGCGGCCTCAAGGGCGAGTTCGTGGCGGTGATCCGAGGGGTGGAATGAACCGGGGCCCGGGAAGAGATCCCGGGCCCCGGGCTGTGCCGGCGATGCGGGGGCGGAGTCGGCTCACGGCTGCAACAGCCAGTCCACCAGGCTGCGGATCTCCTCCTCGCTCATGCGCTGGGCGTAGTTGGTCGGCATGACTCCCGGGGGGAAGCCCTCCACGATGTAGGCGTCCGGGTTCACGATGCTCTCGTAGACGTACTCCTCGGGGCTCATGCCCGGGATCCGCTCGCCGGCCACCTGGGGAAGGGGATCCAGATCCGGGCCGACCGCGCCGGCCGCGTTGGCCTTGGTCAGGGCGTGGCAGCCGTTGCAGCCCATCTCGGTGAAGAGGAGCTCTGCCGGTCGGGCTGGGGGCGGGGTGGGCTGGGCCTCGGCCGGCAGACCGGCCAGATATTCCTCGGGCGTCAACCCCACCCGTTTCAGGAGCCCCACGAAGCCCTGTTCGTCGCAGGGGGTGGGCACGTCCTCGAAACAGCGCCAGGGATCCTCGTAGGGGGTCTGGGCCAGGGCCGACTCCCGCCAGTTCATCACGTAGTCCACGATCTCCTCGATCTGGTCATCTCGATAGGGGCCCCCGTAGTCCGCGCCCCAGGTGGGCATGCGGACGGGCCATTGGCTCTGCTGTTTGCTGGGGCGGCCTGCCGCGATGGTCAGCTTCACGTACTGGCGGAGGGAGCCGGGGAACTCCACGTCCTGGATGCGGCCGGTGTCGGTGAAGAAGTAGTAGCTGTTCAGGGCGGGACCGGAGGCTCCCTTGCCGTCCACGCCGTGGCAGGACGCGCAGGCCGTGGCGTAGAGGGCCGCGCCGTTCTCGATGCTCCGGCCCTCCCAGCTCGCCGCCTGCTCCTCCATCCGGATCTCCTCGGTGAAGGCCACCAGGAGGATGGCCCCGATGGTGATCAGGGTGGCCAGGATGCCGATCAGAATCTTCAGGATGGGCGACTTGATGTAGATCCCCTGCATGGCTGGCTATTGCTCCTGGCGGCTCATGAAGAACTCGCGGATGTACTCAAGGAACCGGTGCTTCAGGCCGTACTGTTCCCAGTAGATGGAATCCTGATGCAGCCAGAAGCTTCGGCTGAATTCGCCCGGGGCGCCCTGGGCATCGAACCAGGTGATGTACCAGTCCAGCCGCTTCAGCCGGGGCTGGTCCTGGCTGATGGTGAGCTGGCCCACCGCGGCGTTGAAGTCCGGGTCCTTCTCCTGCCATTTCCGGGTGGCCGCTTTGAACTCCTCCATCAGCTTGGCGAACTCCTCGTTGGGGTACTCCACCTCCTCGTCCGTGCGCCACACCCCTAGGGGCAGGTTGTCGTAGCCGATCTCCCGGGCCGGGCCCATGCCCTCCTCGGGCATCAGCTCCTGGACGATCTCCACCGGGGGCGCGGCCTGGACCGCGTACTGGGGGGTGCCCATGTAGCTGAGGATGATCATCATGGTGCCGGCCACGATGCCGCTGACGATGGCCACCCGCCGATCCCGGCCTCGACGGCTGGGGTTGAAGTCCAGGTAGGGGATGGCGGCCAGGAGCACCAGGAGGATGCCCGGCAGGATCACGCCCGCGATGGTCTTGTCCGCGATCTTCAACAGCCCCTGCAGCCAGTAGAAATACCAGGGCGCGACCGTGTGCAGGGGGGTCTGCTGGGGATTGGCGATGTTCTCCAGGGGGGCCTGGAAGAAGAAGACGGTGACCACGATGAGCAGGGCGGTGAAGCCGGTGAGGAAGCTGAGCTCGTCCGTGGCCACGTCGGGCAGGAAATAGACCCGCCGGTCTGCGGGCACCCGGTTGGCCGTGTCCTCCCCCACCTCCTCCTCGCTGGCGGGCAGGCTGATGCCGAAATGGACCACCTTGTAGTAGTGGACGAAGAAGAAGAGGATCAGCAGGGCCGGAAGGAAGAGGACATGGAGCAGGTAGAAGCGCAGCAGCCCGTTCGCGCCGATGTCCGGGGCACCTCGGGCCAGCAGGTTCACCGTTTCGCCCACGATCTGGGGGGGCACGGCCTCGGCCATGGAGGTGCCGATGGTCACCGCCCAGAAGGCCAGCTGGTCCCAGGGCAGCAGGTAGCCGGAGAAGCTGAGGAAAAGGGTCACCACCAGCAGGATCACCCCGGTGAACCAGGTGAACTGGCGGGGAGGTTTGTAGCTGCCGGTCAGGTAGGTGCGGACCATGTGGGCGGTGACGATGGCCACCATGGCCTCGGCGCCCAGCCGGTGCAGGTCGCGCAGGAACTGGCCAAAGGGCACGTTGCTCAGCAGCCGGATCATGTCCTGGTAGGCCCGTTCCGGTGTGGGCGCGTACCAGATCATGAGCAGGATGCCGGTGATCAGCTCCAGGAAGAAGAGGTAGGTGGAGAGCATCCCCAGACGGAAGGTGTGGGTCCATCGGGTGACGCTCTCGTGGTAGTAGGTGGGGCGGATGTGGAGCAGGAACGTCTCACTGTGGGGCTTCAGCCGGGGGTTGGGACGCCCTGGCGGCTCGCCCCGCAACATGCGGCGGAACTCTCCCGGAGGAATGCCCGCGGTGACCCGGGTGAAGACGTCCTCGGCCAGGGCCACCAACATCCCCAGGGGCCCCTTCTCCCGCATCTGTTGCTGGACGCTCATCGTGGTCTATCTCCTGGCGATGAGGAACGATGGAACGATATCTGGACGCTGGCCCCCACCAGGGGCCGGAGGCTGGAACGCAGCCCCTGGGTGTCTGGGAAGCCCGCCTCCACCCGGCGCGGCCCGGGTGGACGTGGCCTAGGCCTTGACGACCCGGGCCGGCGACAGGTCCTTGGGCTTGCCCAGGATCCGCTTCCCGGTGTCCACCACCACTTCGGCCGTGGGATCGGTGATCTCCGGCGGGATGATGTCCGTGTCGCCCTCGGTGGTCTGGGCCAGGATCTGGTCGCCCTTCTGGATGTAGATGACGAACTCGTCCAGGGAACGGGGCGCGGGGCCTTCGATGTAGTACCCTTCCCGGGTGAATTTGGAGCCGTGGCAGGGGCACTCGAAGCGGTTGTTGGCCTCCACCCACTTGTAGAGGCAGCCCAGATGGGTGCAGACCACATAGAGGGCCTTGGGGCCGGCCTCGGTGTTCACCAGCCAGAACTTGCCGTCGGTGATGCCCTTGGGCGAGGCATCCACGGGGGGCAGGCCCGCGGCCGGGCCCAGGCGGAACTTGCCGCCGAACTCGCCCTCCCGGAAACGCGGGTACATGAACGCAAAGGTCACATAGCCCCCCTCCAGGGTCAACAGGGCCATGGCCGCACCCCACGCGTAGGTGAGGAATTCCCGCCGGTTCATGCCCTCCCGGCCAGGTTCCACCTGGGGAGCCGGCCGGGGCGCCGCCGGCCGGGCCGGTGCGGCCGGCCGAGGCGTGGGCTTGGGGGGCGCAGTGGCCCCGTCGCCGGCCTTCCGGGCCGCGGCCCGGGCCTTGGCCTGGGCAATGCGCTCGGCCGCAGGAGAGGAGGCCGCCGCGGGCTGGGCGGCCGCGGGGGGCTCCTCGGCCTGGGCTACCTGGGCCGGCTCGACAACGGCCTGGGCCACCGCGGGCTCTGGAGCGGGGGCCGTTACCTGGGCCGGCTCCGCGGCCTGGGCCGTCCCGGTGTCCTCCTGCTCCGAGTCATTGTATCCCGGAATGATGGGGCGCCGGGGACGTTTGAAGGTGCCCACATCGACCCCCAGCCGCTCGGCAGCCCGACTCTGTGCCTGGGCCACGTGTTCGAGCCATTTTTCGTATGCCATTGCGAGCAGGACTCCTTTCTGCCAATGCCGTGGGCGAGCCACGACCGGGGAGACACACGGCAACGTGGTTCGGGATCTTCATGGGTGTGCGTTGCGGAGCCACCCCCTGTGGACGTCGGCGCTCTTGGCCCAGATAGGGCCCGGCTCGACGAGGCATCGCCCGATCTCCTGGGGAGAAATCGGGGCCATCATAGCACAGGGGGCCGCGTTTGTCAAAATGTTCACAAAGTCCGGTCTCCCTTGGGGAAGTCTTGGACCGGCATGTCCATCCCATTGTACGGGAACTCGTCTGGGAGGGCAACTGTGAGGTTCTACCGGTCTGCCCGGTGTGGCATTTCCGCCGCGTCCCCCCGAATCACGGTTGAGGGGGGTCGTCCTTGGGTGATATAATGCCGGCCATGATCCACGTGGATGGTTCCTTCGGCGAAGGGGGCGGCCAGATCCTGCGCACGGCCCTGGCCCTGGCCGCCCTGACCGGACAGGGCGTACACATCTCCCGCATCCGAGCAGGCCGGACTCCGCCGGGCCTGGCCGCCCAGCATCTGAGCGGCGTCCGGGCCCTGGCCCGGCTCTGTCAGGCTCGGGTGACCGGAGACGAGATCCGCTCCACCGAGTTGACCTTTGTCCCCAAGATCCCGGCCCGGCCCGGGAGGCATCTCCTGGATGTGGAGGCCCTGAGCGGCCGGGGCAGCGCGGGGTCGACCACCCTTCTCCTCCAGACCGTGTTGTGGCCCCTGGCCTACGCCCCAGCACCCAGCCATCTGGTCCTCCGGGGAGGCACCCACGTGGCCTGGAGCCCTCCGTACGACTATGTGGAGGGGGTCTTCCTGCCCACCGTGGCCCGGATGGGCCTCCACGCGTCCTGTCATCTGGTGCGATGGGGCTTCTACCCGGCCGGTGGCGGGGAGATGGAGGTCCGCCTGGAGCCGGTCTCCGGGACCTTGAGTCCGTTGGTGTTGGAGGAACGGGGAGCCATCCAGGCGGTCCGGGGTCGGGGTGTGGCCTCCAATTTGCCCAGCCACATCCCCCAACGGATGGTCAACCGGGCCCGGAACGTGTTGGTGCAGGCGGGCCTGCCGGTGCATTTGACGCCGCTGCGGGTCTCGGGCCGGGGGCCCGGTGCAGGCCTCTTTCTCACGGTCCAGTATGAGAGGGCCCTGGCCGGCTTCGCGGCCCTCGGTGCCCGAGGCAAGCCGTCGGAACGGGTGGCCGACGAGGCCTGCGAGCAGCTCCTGGCCCATCACCGCAGTGGGCTGCCGGTGGACCCCTACCTGGCCGATCAGCTTCTGATCCCCATGGCCCTGGCCCAGGGCACTTCCCATTTCCACACGACCTGTGTCACCCGCCATCTCCTGACCAATGCCCACGTGATCCGCGGTTTCCTGGACTGCACCATCCAGGTGGAGGGGGCCGAGGGGGAGCCGGGCAGGGTGGTGGTGGAGGGGGTGGGCTGGCGCCGGAGGGGATGAGGCCGGCCGACGAACCGGGGCCTCCCCGCGAACTCAGCTCGTCTCTTTCCCCACCAGCCAGCGCAGGAACCAGTCCTGGGCCAGCCGGGCCACCTGTTCCAGGGTGCCCGGTTCCTCGAACAGGTGGCCTGCCCCGGGGACCACCACCAGCTCCGCGACGGCCTGGGTGAGCCGGGCCAGGGCCCGGCGGTTCAGCTCCAGCACCAGGGGATCGTTGCCGCCTACGATGAGCAACGTGGCTGCTCGCACCTGCTCCAGGAAGGACTCGGCCAGGTCGGGCCGGCCACCTCGGGACACCACCGCGCGGATGGCCTGGGGGCGGAGCGCTGCGGCCACCAGGGCCGCGGCAGCCCCTGTGCTGGCCCCGAAATAGCCCCGGGGAAGGTGGCCCACTAGGTGGTTCCTCGACACCCAATCCGTCACCCCGGCCAGACGTCGGCTGAGCAGGTCGATGTCGAAGCGGAGGTGACGGGTCAGGCGTTCGGCCTCCTCCTCCGCGGGGGTGAGGAGGTCGAAGAGCAGGGTGGCCAGGCCGGCCCGGCTCAACACCTGGGCCACGAACCGGTTCCGGGGGCTGAGACGGCTGCTGCCGCTCCCGTGGGCGAAGATCACCAGGCCCCGGGCCCGGTCCGGGATCTCCAGGTTGCCCTCCAGGACGACACCGTCTACCGGGATATGGATCTCGCTGGATTCGATCTCCTCCTTCATGGGCGGCTTCCCTTCCTTCGGGTTTCGATCCGGATTCAGTAGCCCCGACGCTTGTCCACCACGTTGCGCAGAGGTCGTCCCTCCACGTAGCGCTCCAGGTTGTCCAGGAAGATGGCCATGGCCCGGCGATCGTAGTGGGGGGTCTTCCCCGAGTAGTGGCCGGTGATGATCACGTTCTCCATCTGCCACAGGGGGGAATCCGGCGGCAGGGGCTCGGTTTCGAAGACGTCCAGCCCCGCTCCCCGGATCCAGCCCTCCTGGAGGGCCCGGACCAGGGCCTCCTCGTGGATCGTGCCCCCTCTTCCGATGTTCACCAGGACCGCGGTGGACTTCATGGCCCGGAGCTGGGGTTCGCCGATCATGTGGCGGGTCTCGGCTGTCAGAGGAACGGTGAGGACCACCGCGTCCGCCTGAGGCAGGAGGGCGTCCAGGGCCTCGGGGCCGTGCATCGCGGCCACGCCGGGCACGGCGCGGCCGGGATCCCGGCGGATGCCGAGTACCTGCATGCCGAAGGCCTGGGCAAGCTGGGCGGTCCGCTGGCCGATGGCGCCGACCCCGACCAGAAGCAGGGTCTGTCCGGCCAGCTCGAAGACCTCCTGTTCCTGGTAGGAGCGCCACTCCCGGCGACACTGCCCCCGAAACGCGTGGGGCAGGTCCCGGGCGAAGGCCAGGAGCAGGGCGAAGATGTGTTCGCTGATGGGGATGGCGTGGACCCCCGAGGCGTTGGTGAGCACGAAGGGCAGCTCCACCGCCTCGGGATAGCGCAGGAGCCAGTCGGCTCCCGCGCCCCACTGCTGGAGCCAGCGCAGATTTCGGGCCTGGGGCAGCAGGTCGTGGGGGAAGCCGCCGGCCGCGATCTCGATCTCCTCCAGGTGGTCCTGGATCGAGGCCCGCTCGCGGGTGTGGAGGATCGTCATGTGGGGCACCTTGGCCCGGATCTGGGCCAGGTCCGCCTCGGTCACGCTTTCTGGGGGCAGGTTGAGCAGCAGGATGGACACGGGACGCCTCCTGAGAGAAGGGCTGTGTCAGGATGGTGTCGATGCGTTCCAGCTCCTTGGGGGCGAAGTCCGTGTGGCCCAACGGCCATGCCTCCGCGAGCTGTCCGGGAAGGCTGGCCCCGATGAGCATCCAGGTGCTCTCCGGGGGGCGGAGGAGCCGGACCACTGCCTCTGGGTCAGGCTCTGCCCTTGCTCTCGGGCCACGGGTCGAGCCGACGGCCCTCGGCCAGCCGATCCGCGGTCATCTGTTCGGGGCACAGGAAGCCGGCGGGGGCCTGGCTGGCCAGGAGCCCTGGGGGACGCTCCCGGGGGGCCTCCAGCCCTCTATTTTACCCTGGGTGCAGGCGACGGACAACGGGGAATTGTAGTCCGACAGGCGGTGAGGGGCCCCGGCAGTGGTCTGGGCACAGGACCTCGTCTTCTGGCCCGGCCTTCTCCCTGGGTTCCAGGCCAGG
>JALSIX010000060.1 GCA_026989655.1 Caldilineaceae bacterium | reverse complement strand
GCTCCGGTCTTTTCTTTCGGGGACATGGGCGTTCCTCCTGGAGGGTGGGTAGGTCTTGGATCCGCTCCGGCCCCCTCACCTTGCCATAAAAACGGAAAACTGGCCACTTTTCACGCGATTGCCCTGCCCCGGAGCCCTGCCCCGCTTGACTTTTCGAACACATGTTCGTATACTGGGGGGCATGGAGTTCCGCATCGCGCCCGATCCCGTGGAGAAGCTCATCCAGCTCGGCGACGCGACCGCGTTCGAGCCGGCCGGCGACGCGCCCCACCAGGAGCTGCCGGCCCGCCCGCCCGGATGTTTTGTGCCCGGGGCCCGACCGGCGCCCTCGAAAGGGCTGGAGGCCCTGCGCCAGAGCATCTCCACCGTGTCCACCCCCAGGGGCCCCAAGCCCATCCTCAAGACCATGATGACCACGGCCTGCGAGCGGGACTGTCACTACTGCCCCTTCCGGGCCGGCCGCAGCCGCACCCGACGCATCACCTTCCGGCCCGATGAACTGGCCCAGGGCTTCCTGCGCCTGGCCCGGGCGGGCCTGGTGGAGGGGATCTTTCTCTCCAGCGGCATCATCGGGGGCGGGGTTCGGGCCCAGGACAAGATCCTGGACACCGCGGAGATCCTGCGTGGCAGACACGGCTATCGGGGATACATCCACCTGAAGCTCATGCCCGGCGCGGAGTACGACCAGGTGCGGCGGGCCATGGAGCTCGCGGACCGGGTCTCCATCAACCTGGAGGGGGCCACCGAAGCCCGGCTGCGGGCCCTGGCACCGGGCAAGCGGTTCTGGGAGGAGCTGCTGCAGCGGCTGCTCTGGGTGGATCGGATCCGGCGCACCGAGGGGATCCGGGCCTCGGTGGTGACCCAGTTCGTGGTGGGCGCGGTGGGGGACACGGACCTGGAGCTGCTCCACATCAGCGAGCGGCTCTACCGCCAGGCGGGGCTGAGCCGGGTCTACTACTCCCCCTTCTCCCCGGTCCTCCAGACCCCTCTGGAGGACCGCCCGCGGGTGGATCCCAAACGGGCTCACCGCCTGTACCAGGCCAGCTTCCTGCTGCGGGACTACGGGTGGAGCGTGGAGGACCTGGGCTTCGGCCCGGATCAGAACCTGCGGCTGGACGTGGACCCCAAACAGGCCTGGGCGGATCTGCACCTGCGAGAGGCGCCGGTAGAGGTCAACACCGCGGACCGCGAACAGCTCCTGCGGGTGCCGGGGATCGGCCCCAAGACCGTGGAACGCATCCTGGCGGCTCGACGTGGAGGCCGCATCACCGAACTGGGCCAGCTCCGGGCCCTGGGCATGCGCGATCCCCAGCGAGCCGCCCCGTACATCCTCCTGGACGGCCGACGGCCGGCCCACCAGATGTCCCTCTTCGCCGGTGTCCCCCGGCCGTAGGGAGGCTGCCTGGGGAAAAGGCCGGGGGCGAGGATCGCCCGGATCCCCGCCCCCGGCGCGGTCGCCATGGAGTTCTCCTTCCTGGAGAGCTACTGCGGGATCTCGCCGGCCACGCCCTCCACCAACCAGTCGAAGCTGAGGAGGGCCTCGTCGTCCATGCACTCCCCGTCGGCCACCCGGAGCTCACCCTGGTTGTCCCGGATGGGACCACAGAAGGGCTGGAAGCTGCCGTCGATGATGGCCTGCTTCCGCGCCTCCACCTCCTGTTTCACCGCATCGGGCACGAAGTCCGCGATGGGGGCCAGCTCCAGGACACCCTCGGCCATGCCCCACCAGATGGGGTCGGGCTTCCAGGTGCCGTTGGCCACATCCTGGACCACCTTCCGATAGATCACGGCCCAGTTCCACACCGGCGCGGTGAGGAGCGCGTCCGGGGCCACATCTCGGCTCACCGCGTTGTAGCCCACCACGTAGACGCCCCGCTCCTGGGCCAGCTTGTCCGGCTCCACGCTGTCGCTCTCCCGGGCCACCACGTCCGCGCCGGCCGCGATGAGGGCCTCCGCGGCCTCCCGTTCCTTGGGTGGGTCGAACCAGGTGAAGATCCAGACCGGCCGGACCTCCACCTCTGGGTTCACGGCCTGGGCCCCCAGGGCAAAGGCATTCAGGTTCCGCACCACCTCCGGGATGGGGTAAGGCGCGATGTATCCCAGGATGTTGCTCTCGGTCATGGCCCCGGCCACCATGCCGGCCAGGTACCAGCCCTGGTAGCCCCGGCCGTCGTAGGTCCCCACATTGGGCGCGGTCTTGTAGCCGGTGGCGTGCATGAAGACCACGTCCGGGAACTCCTGGGCTACCTCCAGGACGCTGTCCATGTAGCCGAAGCTGGTGGCGAAGATGATGTCGTATCCCTGGGCGGCGTAGCTGCGGATCACCCGCGTCGCGTCCGGTCCCTCGGGGACCAGCTCGCTGTAGGCTGTCTCGACGCCCATCTCCTCCAGTGCAAGCCGGCCCTGATCGTGGGCGTAGCTCCAGCCCAAGTCGCCCACAGGCCCCACGTAGACGAACGCCGCCTTGGGCAGCTCGCCTGCCGGGGCCCCCACGGATTCAGGAGCCGGGGCCGCTTTTCCCTCCAACGGCTGGGCCTCGCCCGGGGCCTCACCGACCACACCCTCCACGAAGTAGTCCATGCTGAGCAGTTGATCGTCCGTCAGACACTGGCCCTCGGGCAACACCTGGACGCCGTTCTGGCCCACCAAGGGCCCACAGAAGACCTCCATGGTGCCGTCGATGATGGCCTGCTTCCGCTCCAGGACCAACTGGGCCACGTTCTCCTGGACCAGGGGGCTGAGGGGGGCCAGGTCCACCACGCCGGTGTCCATGCCGCCCCACCACTGGACGGTCTCCCAGGTGCCGTTGAGCACCATCTCCGCGAACATCAGGTAGGCCGGCCCCCAGTTCCAGACCGGGCTGGTGAGGACCGTGTCGCCCACGAACTGGCGCATGTCGCTGTTGTAGCCGACGCTGTAGGCCCCCTTCTCCGCGGCCGCCTTCTGGGGTTCCGTGGTGTCCTGGTGCTGCGCGATGACGTCCGCGCCCTGGTCCAGCAAGGCCTCTGCCGCCTCCTTCTCCTCCGGTGGGCCGAACCAGGTATTGGTCCAGACCACCCGGACCTCGGCCTCGGGGTTCGCCTCGCGCACGCCCAGGGTGAAGGCGTTGATGCCCCGGATCACCTCGGGGATGGGGAACGCGGCCACATAGCCGATGATGTTGCTCTCGGTCATGCTGCCGGCCACCAGGCCGCTCAGGTAACGGGGCTGGTACATGCGGCCGAAGACCGTGCTCATGTTGGGCGCGGTCTTGTAGCCGGACACGTGGACGAAGTAGGTGTCCGGGAACTCCTGGGCCACGGTCAGGGTGGGGTCCATGTAGCCGAAGCTGGTGGTGATGATCAGGTCGTAGCCCTTCTGGGCAAAGTCCCGGATCACCCGCTCCGCGTCCGGCCCCTCAGGCACGTTCTCAATGTACGCGGTCTCCACCCTGTCGCCCAACTGCTCCTCCAGGTAGAGCCGCCCCTGGTCGTGGGCCCAGGTCCACCCCAGGTCGCCGATGGGCGCCACGTAGACGAAGGCCACCCGGAGCTTCTCCTGGGGCTGGGCGGCTGGCGCCTGGGTGGCCTCCTCCTGGGCCGGAGCCGCCTCTGGGGCCGCCGGTGCCTCTGCCTCCGGCGCCTGTCCTCCCGGGGCACAGGCGCTCAGGACCAGAGCCAACAGGATCCATAGGCTGATCCAGGAGAGGAGTCGGTGTCTGCGCATAGGAGCCTCCTTGCTGGTGAATGTCGAGCGGTCTGCTGCGCGAGGCACACTGCGGTCACTGGCACTATACATCAGGCCAATCGCCTGTGTCAACGCAGTTGGGGATAGGCCGCGGCCAGGGCCAGGACCGTGAAGACCAACATGGGCAAGGTCAACAGGGGAAAGAGGCCGGTGGCCCTCAGGAAGGCCAGGTTGCCCACCAACACGCCGAGGAGGATGCCCGTCAGCGTCACCAGAGGAAGGTAGCGCCCCCGTCGCCGCTGCACTGCCCGTCGGATGACCTGGGCCAACACGCTGCCGGCACCCGAGCCCACCAGGAACGCGACCAGGATCCCCACCAGGCCCAGGCTGCCCACCACCAGGCCCACCAGGGGTGCGGTCACCGCGGCCACCCCAAACCCCACCACAAAGGCCACAGGGTAGTCCCGGGGCGCCGCGTTGAAGTAGACCTTCTGGTGTTCCCGCACACACTCCTTGCAGCGATATCCCACCGGCGTCTGGACCGCACAGGCCAGGCAGATGGGCTTGTTGCACTTGTTGCAGCGCAACAAGGTCTCCCGGCCGGGATGGTTGGCACAGTAGAGGACCTGGGACTCCTCCGACAGCGGATCCGCGTCCATTCGAGCTATCCCGTCCACTTGAGCTTGTCCATCAAGGTCTGGTAGAAGTAGTTCCGGCTGCGCAGCCGGATGAAGCGAGCCAGATGGGGCGAGGTGACCACCACCACTTCGTCCTCGTCCTCTACCCCCACCTCGAACTGGCCATCCACGGTGAGCATGGCCGTGTGATCGCTGTAAGCCCGCAGGCGGACCTCGGTCCCCTCCGAGAGGACGATGGCCCGGTCCATGCTCAGATGGGGCGCCACCGGGATCACCAGGATGTTGCGCAGTTCCGGCGGCAGCACCGGCCCCCCGGCGGCCAGGGCATAGGCCGTGCTGCCCGTGGCCGTGCTCACGATGAGGCCATCACAGGTGTAGGTGGTGAGGTAGCCCCCGTCCAGGCTGGCGCTGATGCGGACGATCCGGGCCAGGCTGCCCCGGCTCAGAACCACGTCGTTCAGTGCGTCGTACTCGCACAGCACACAGCGGTCCCGGCCGTTGGGCCCCACCCGTTCCACCCGCACCCGGAGCATGAGCCGCTCCTCCACCCAGTAGCTCCCCCGAAGCACCTGATCCAGGGGTTCCTCCCAGGCATGGGGCAGGACCTCGGCCAGGAAGCCCAGCCGTCCCAACTTGACGCCCAACATGGGCACGTTGAAGGCCGCGCCCAGCCGGGCCGCCCGGAGGATGGTGCCGTCGCCTCCCAGGGTGACCAACAGGTCGGAATCCGGGAGATGCTGGCGGATCGCGTCCGCGTCCCAGGCAGACTGGCGCCAGATCCGATCCACCCGCCGCTCCTGCAGGAAATGCTCCATCGCGTTGGCCAGGTCCAGGGATTCGGGCTTGCGGGGATGGTGGAGGATCCCCACCCGCCGAAAGCCCGAACCGGACCGGGCCTCGGCCTGGGCCGTCGGCTCCCGGGAGGCCGGGCCGGGAACCTCAGGTGGCAAAGCTGCGTCCATCGTGGTATCCTCTATACTCCGTATGGGAACAGGGCCTGGTCCGGGGGCCCAGAAAAGCGTCCCGACAGATGGGCGCCGGAGGGAACCCGCCCCTCTGGACCGTCTCCAGCCCGGCCCCATTGTCCCGTGAGTCGGGAATTTCGTCAAGCGGAAGCCGAGACCGGGATGGGCAGGGGGAGAACGCCGGGCACGCCACGGTGCCGAGGCGTTCCTGCGTGCCGGTCTCCTCTCCGCTACAGGCCGAGGCGCCGATGGACACCGCCTACCCAGGAGTTTCCATGGTCTCCCAGACGCCCCCAGCCCACTGCATTCCCTTCGACCTGGTCGCGCTGGACCTGGATGGCACCATTTTGGACCGCCGCTTCCCGGATCTCATCTCCCCGAGGGTGCGGGAGGTGCTGGCCGCCGTCCAGGACCAGGGGGTCCAGGTGACCCTGGCCACCGGTCGCACCCTGGACTACGTGCGCCCCATCGCCCAGGGCCTGGGCATCCGGGTACCGGTCATCACCACCCAGGGCGCGGTGGTGGGGGATCCACACACCGGCCACATCCACTTCGAGGCCACCATGCCCCTGGAGGCCGCGCGCACCATCGTACGCTGGGCCCAGGCGCACCGCCGGGTGTTGGTCCTCTACTTCAGCGACGGCCGCGGAGGGACCCGGATGTACCAGAACCGGGAGGAGTGGCCGCCGGAGGTGTACGACCACTGGTTCGGCACCCCCCGCATCCTCCAGCCGGACCTGATGGAGCTGCTGGCCGGCCCGAAGGCCCACCCTCCGCTGAAGTTCATCCTGGTGAACGACATCCATCGCGAGCCGGATCTGGGCCCGTACATCCAGGAACTCCTGGGCCCCGGGGTCCACGTGGTCCGCACCCTGGACCTGCTGGTGGAGGGCACGGCCCGGGGGGTGGACAAGGGCGCTGGGCTGCGCCATCTGTGTGGGCTGCTGGGCCTGGAGCCGAACCGAACCCTGGCCATCGGCGACAACGAGAACGACATCCCTCTGCTCCAGGCAGCCGGCTTCGGGGTGGCCATGGGGCAGGCATCGGAGAAGGTGAAGGCCGTGGCCGACTGGGTGGCACCCCCTATTGAGGAGGACGGTGCGGCCGTGGCCCTGGAACGCTTCGTCCTGGAGCCCCTGCAGCGGTGCACCGCCTCCTCCTCTGCCGCGGACACGGGCTCCACAGAGGCGCCGGAGGACTGACCATGGGAGTGCTGGATCGTTTCCGCCTGGAGGGCCGGGTGGCCCTGGTGACCGGGGGCAACCGCGGCCTGGGCCGAGAGATGGCCCAGGCCCTGGCCGAGGCCGGCGCGGACGTGGCCTTGACCAGCCAGGTGGCCTCCCGGGCCGAAGAGGCCGCGGCCGCGATCGCCCAGACCACCGGCCGCCAGGTCCGGGGCTATGCCTGTCAGATCACGGAAGCAGAACAGGTGACGGCCACGGTGGCCCGGGTCGTCCAGGAGCTGGGCCGGCTGGACATCTTGGTGAACAACGCGGGGATCAACCTGCGCGGGGCCATCGAGACCCTGGATCCCACCGCTTTCCGGCGGGTGATGGAGGTCAACGTCACCGGAGTCTGGCTCATGTGCCGGGCGGCCGGGCCCCACCTGAAGGCCTCGGGACGAGGGCGGGTGATCAACGTGGGATCCATCCTCTCGGTGGTGGCGCTCCCCGAACGGACGCCCTACGCGAGCAGCAAGGGGGCGGTGCTCCAGCTCACCCGGGCCCTGGCACTGGAATGGGCCCCCCACCGGATCACGGTGAACGCCATCCTGCCCGGGCCCTTCGCCACCGAGATGAACCGGGCGCTTCTGGAGGACCCAGAGGCCTATGCCCGCTTCGTGGCCCAGATCCCCCTGGGACGCTGGGGCCATCTGGAGGAGATCCGGGGGGTGGTGGTCTTCCTGGCCAGCGACGCGGCCAGCTTCATCACCGGGGCCGGGATCCCTATCGACGGCGGTTGGACGGCCCGCTGAGGCCGGCTCAACGTCCTGGCCCCTTTCCCCGGGCTTCCTCAAACCGACGGCGCAGGGCCTCGGCCGTCTCCTGTTCTGCCCGACGGGCCTCCTCCAGAGCCCTGTCCAGGCGAGAACGATATCGGGTGTCGAAGGCGGTGTCGTGGGCGGGCCCGAAGAGGTAGCTCACGGCCAGGCCCACGGCCGTCCCCAGCACAGCCCCCCAGAAGAAGTGGCTCTTGGACATATACCCTCCGGTGCCCTGGGTGGCGAAGAGGCCGGCCATGCCCGGGCTTCCCCGCGCGCCGGCCTCCTCCATGGTCGGTCCACGTCTCCCTCAGCGGACGATCTCCACATCCTGGGCCTCGATCACCCCGGGGCCCTGGGGGCTCCTCTCCTCGGGCAACAGGTACGCGATCCCCACGTAGAGCAGGATCCCCGTGCCCAGGCTGCCTAGGGAGAAGGCCGCCCAGAGCAGGCGAACCAGGTTGGGGTCGATGCCCAGGGCCCGGCCGATGCCCCCGCAGACCCCCAGGAACATGCAGTCGGTCCGACTGCGCCGGACCGGGATGCGCTCTCGAAGCCGGGCCAGGCCGTTCCTCAGGTCCACACTGCCCATCCTCTGCTCCATGGTCTGTGCCGCGACGTCCATGCGTCGGCGGGTCCGCTCCCGCCAGGCGGCCAGGCTCTGCCGGAGCTCCCGGTTGTTGAGCAGGACAAACCCGGCCCCCATGAGCAGCACGGGCCAGAACAGCAACTGCACCGCCTGCCAAAGGGCGCCCCACAGCCAAGGCAGAAGGCCCAGGTTGGCCAGCAGCCAGAGAAGCCCCAGGCCCACCAGCAGGGCCCCGGCCCGGGCCATGTTGCGCTCGCTCAGCTCCAGGGCCGCGGGCCCCTGGAGGCCATGGGCCTGGGTGCCCACCGGCAGGAGCACCCAGAGGACCAGATAGGCCAGAAAGCCGCTGCCGGCCGTCATCAGGGTCAACACCACCCAGAGGACACGGACCAGGGTGGGGTCCACCCCCAGGTAGTCTGCCAGACCTCCACACACACCGCCCAGGATCCGGTGGATCGGATGGCGGTAGAACAGCCGGCCTCGCTCCGGTCCACCACCTCCGGTGGACGGGCTCTGTGCGGTCATCTCCTTGGAATTCTGCATGGCACCTCCTCGGAATCCATCCTCGATCCTGGTCGTCGTCCGGGGGCCCTTGCCCCTTGTGGTGGCCGATCTCGCTATCCTCTACGGAGAAGAGCCCCCGGAGGTTGCACCCCTATCTGGCCGGATTTGACCGCCCTCCCCGAAAATACAGGTGGTCCGGAGCCGGAGAACGACATCCTGGAATGGCTCAGGGGCTTCTCATGGAGTCAGGAGGATCGAGGCGGCCGCCATGGGGAAAACGGTGACCGAGAGACCCAGCAAGAGGGGTGTTGCCGATGGCCGGGCTCCCGCATCTCGTTGCCAACGATAAGGATCATCATCAGAATAGAGGGCCTCTGCTATCGTCAGCCCGAACATCAGCCCCGCCAGGCCAGGTCCACATTCCGTGGCCTCATCCGGACCCGACGCGACACCGGATCGGCAGCCGTTGGGAGGCTGCGGACAGGATGGGACGGCACACCGACCGACGTCTCCCGGTGGCGCCCCCTCTGAAGACCTTCGGAACGGCTCGTTTGGCCTGGGAACAGGCTTATGCGTACAATGGACCGGGCCTCCATCGTTCTTGCGGGCACAACGGCCCAGAGACCCTCACCGGTTCCATACCTATCCAGGGAGTTCGACCATGCCCATTCGCTTCGGCACCGACGGCTGGCGGGCCGTCATCAGCGAGGACTTCACCTTCGACAACGTGCGCCGGGTGGCCCAGGCTGTGGCCGAGGTGTTCTGCGCGTCGGGCACGGGCAACACCCAGGAGGGGCGGCCCTCCCTTGTGGTGGGGTTCGACACCCGATTTCTCAGCGACCGGTACGCCATGGCGGTGGCCGAAGTCCTGGCGGCCAACGACATCCATGTATGGCTCTCCCAGGTGGACGCGGCCACGCCCCTGATCTCCTACGCCATCGTGGACAAAGGGGCCCTGGGGGGCATCATGGTCACCGCGAGCCACAACCCGCCCCGGTACAACGGCCTGAAGCTGAAGGCCGCCTACGGGGGAGGAGCCCTCCAGGCGGTCATCCGCCAGGTGGCCGGCCGGATCCAGGACAACCTGGCCCAGGGCCGGGAACCCCGCCGGATCCCCTACGAACAGGCCCTGGACCAGGGGCTGGTGACCCGGTTCGATCCCTTCCCCGCGTACCGGCGCCACGTCCAGACCCTGGTGGATTTCGAGGCCATCCGGCGGGCAGGCCTTGCCGTGGCCGTGGACGCCATGTACGGTGCCGGCCGGGTCTATCTGCGCCGTCTCCTGGAGGAGGCCGACTGCCGGGTCACCGAGCTTCGGGCCGAGCTGAACCCGGGGTTCAACGGGGTGCACCCGGAACCCATCCGCCGCAACCTCCACCCCCTCAGCGCAGAGATGAACACCGGACGCTACGCGCTGGGCCTGGCCACAGACGGGGACGCGGATCGGATCGGGGCCATGGACCCCGGGAACCGCTTCATCGATCCCCACCAGATCATGGCCTTGCTCCTGGCCTACCTGGTGGAGGAGCGGGGCTGGCGGGGCAGCGTGATCAAGACGGTCAGCACCACTCGGATGTTGGACCGGCTGGCCCACCACTACGGGCTGCCCATCCGGGAGATCCCCGTGGGGTTCCACCACATCGTGGAATGGATGCTCCAGGAGGAGGTCCTCCTGGGCGGTGAGGAGAGCGGCGGCATCACCATCCGGGGGCACATCCCCGAGGGGGACGGCATCCTCATGGGCCTGCTCCTGGCCGAACTGGTGGCCGCCCGAGGGCGCTCCCTGGGGGAACAGGTGGACGGTCTGATGGCCCGCCCCTACGTGGGACGCCACTGTTACGCCCGGGTGGACCGACACACCCGGCCCTTCTCCAAGGAAGCGATGGTCCAGGTGCTGTTGGCCCAGGCCCCGGACTACCTGGAGGGGCTGCCGGTCACCCGGGTGGACCATCGAGACGGGGTGAAGTTCATCCGCGGGGACGGAAGCTGGCTCCTCATCCGGCCCAGCGGCACGGAGCCCGTTCTGCGGATCTACGCGGAGGCCCCGAGCCCCGAGGTGGTGGAGGCCCTGCTCCAGGCCGGCATCCAGATGGGCGAGCAGGTTCCCCAGACCGCCTGAGGGGCCTGTCCGGGGGACTGCCATGGGGCTTCAGTGGGAAGAGGCCCCGACGAGCACTCCCCGGCCCACCCCCATGCGGCGGATCTCCTCTCGAGCCTGGTGGAAGTACTCCAGCAGCAGCTCGTCGCTGTACCTCTCCGAGGCCACCGTGCGACGGGCACAGGCCACACAGCCCAACGAGGCCTTGTAGCTGCTCTGATCGCAGTTCAGACAGTCGCACAGCCGGATCATCATCAGGGAGAAGGCCAGGATCTCCTCGTCGCCATCCTGGCGGCGGGCCACCTGGGTGACCAGTTGTTGCCAGGCCGGGCCCCGTTCATGGCGCAGGGGAGCGATGGCTCGATAGGGAAAGAGGATCTCGCTCTCGGGGTACATCCTTCGTTCCTTGGTCTGGTTGAAAACGTGTGGGGTGCTCCCTGTGGCCGCGGGCCACAGCGTAGGAAGTGACAAAAATCGTAGCATAAGCGTCGGAGTCCTGTCAAAGAAAAGTGGCCCCATGGACCGGAAACGCGACGCCGACGCCTAGAGGAGCAGGCTCAGGAGAACCAGGCCCAACAGCAAGGAGCCCATCAGCGCGCCGGCCACTGCGCCGGGCAACAGCACCGCCACCCCGGTCCGGGACCAGGAGAACCCGGTGACCTGACGGCTGGCCTGGAGGTAGACCGCCACGGCCCACAGCCGGGCCAGCCAGCTCAGGGGCTGCCCCACACAGGGGATGGGGGCAAGGCCGGTGAACAACAGGGGCACGAAGGCGAAGGCCGTGGCCGCGTAGAACCGCTGCAGGGTATGGGTGGCGCCCAGGGCTTTGTTCACCACCATGACCAGGGCACCGTAGACGATCCAGAGGCCGAGCCAATCCAGTGGACGCTGCACCCAGCGCCCGAGGGCGCTCAAGGTCGCCCCCAGCCAGCCGGGCATCCCGGTCTCCATCTGCGGCAAGGTCTGGAGAAAGAAGGCCCAGGGCCGGAGATCGCCCAGGAAGAGGACCGGAAAGGGCTCGGAGGCCAGCCGGAGCTCCAGCCACGCCCCCACCTGGCCCAACCGGGCCAACGGCACCGCGCTTCCCGTCCGTAGGCCCAGGATCCAATCCCCGAAGAGGGGCACGATCCCGGCCACGAGCCCCAGAAACAGGATCATCCCCATACCCTGGCGCATGGTGATGGCCCCGAAGGGGCTGGGCCGAAGCTGGGCCGCGTCGCTCATCTGTTGCGGGGTGGGCAGCCAATCTCGCCAGCTCATCCCAGGCCTCCACCCGCCGCCCAGAGGAGCACACCCATCAGCCCCATCAGCGCCAGAAGGAGGAGCACGCACATGGGCAGCAGGGCAGCCAGGGCCGCCCGATCGGGGGGAAGCTCGTGGGCGACCTCCAATCCCCGGTAGGCGATGAGGAGCCCCCAGACCCCCAACAGCAGGCTCGGCACCCGGACGAAGGGCAGCACCTGGAGCAGGCCGAAGACCCAGGGAGCGAAGGAGAGGGCCAACACCCCCAGGGTGGCGTTCCACTGCCCCTGTCCCCCCAGCAGGCGGGCACTGCCGTGGGCCAGCAGGCCATAGGCCAGCCAGAACAGGATCATGGCCAGGGGTGTGGCCACCACCAGATAGAGACGCAGCCATCCCCCATGCCCCAGGAACAGGGCGATTCCGGGCCAGATCCGGCCCAGAGCCGCCTCGAGGGCCGGGGCAGCCTGGGCCTGGCGCAGGACCTGGACCGTCGCCTGGAACAGGGCCTCGGACGAGGGCAAACTGGCGCCGGTGAGGGCGCCGCCGATGAGGCGAGAGAACCCAACCCCGGATCCCAGCAGGGTGATCAGGAACAGCCCCTCGAGCCAGGGGTTGTCGTCATCGGCCAGCACCACACAGGGATCGGGCTCCAGCACCAGGGCCTGGCCCAACAGGCGAGGATAGCTGTGCGGTTGGAGCATGGTTCCAGGCTTCGGTGGATGGGCGAGCGGATCTCGGCTGTGGTACCCCGTTACTATAGCATATGTGGATCGGTAAAACCAAACGACCTGCTTCCTTTCGTTGTGCTCCGCGGTCCCAGCCTCCCCGGAGCCGGACCGGAGAGACGGCCAGGGGCGCGGACAACTCCTCCTGACGAACCCCATCCCCAAAGAGTACACACACGAGCGGTCGGCCAGGCGGCACATCCCAGGGTGCCCCTTCCCCCATAGAGGGCAGAGGTGAAGCGCTCCGGACAACCCGGGACTGCGCCTTTCCTGAGTCCCAACCCGGCTTGACAGCCCGGGCCGCCCCGGATAGGATGGGGGCAACCTCCAGGGGGCGGTCGGTTCCCCTGGCTGCATTTTGGGGCTGGAAGGCGGCCCGTCCTCCAGGGCCCAGGAGGAAGGAGCATGCGCTGTCCGATCAAGGTGACGAAGATCTGGATCCTCCTGGTTGGGGTCGCGGTGCTGGGGTGGGGACCGGGGACGGCAGGGGGCCGGGCCCAGGCTGCGACGCCGGAGCGCCCGGGCGTCGAGAACCCAGTCCCGGAAAGCTCCCTGGACGTCATCGCCTCTGGGAACCGGCGCTACGTGGTGGGGCCCGGCGATTCGCTCCTCTGGATCGCGCTCCGCTTCGACGTGGAACTGGCCGAGCTGGCTGCCCTGAACGGGCTCCATCCCGACACACCCTTGCGCCTGGGGCAGGTCCTGCGCATTCCGGCCACGGCCGAGGAGATGGCCGTGGCGCCCGCTGCCCGCCGTTACACCGTCCAGCCCGGAGACAGCCTGGGCCGCATCGCCCAGCGCTTCGGGGTCTCCTTCGCCGCGCTCCTCGCCGCCAATCGCCTCACCGACCCGGATCTGCTCCCTGTGGGCATGGAGCTGCGGATCCCGGCCCCTCCGGAGAGGCTGGCGCCCCCCTCTGCCCTGGGCCTGGCCCTCCGGGGCTTCCACGTCTACACGGTCCAGCCCGGAGACACCCTCTCGGAGCTGGCCCAGCGCTTCCAGACCACTCCGCAGGCGATCCTCCGCTACAACGACCTCCTCCCGGACGCCAAGACGGTCTATGCGGGCATGACGCTCCGGATCCCCTACGGTCCACCTCCCGTCCCCCAACGCCGCCCCCCTGTGCCCGGCTCGGGGACCGAGTTCGTCATCAGCATCAGCCGCCAGGAGTGCTGGCTGCTCCAGGCGGGACGGGTCCGCTACGCCTGGCGCTGTAGCACCGGCGCGGGCCCCTGGGCCACCCGGACGGGCACCTTCTACGTCAAGACCAAGCTGGCCATGGCCCAGAGCAGCGCGTATCGGCTGGACATGCCCTACTGGCTGGGGCTCTACGACGTGGGGGATTTCGAGAACGGCATCCATGGCCTGCCCATCGACTGGACCACCGGCCAGAAGATCTGGACCGAGCTGATCGGCCAGCCGGCCACCTTTGGCTGTGCCATGCTGGAGGACCGGGACGCAGCCCTGCTGTTCGAGCGGGCCTACCTCGGCATGCCGGTCCACATCGTGGACTGAGCCGAGAGCCCTGGACACCACTGTCCTCTCCAGAGCCTGCACCCCGGGCCTGTCCCTTCGTGCCCCGCGCCCAAGACCGCAGTCCTCGAACCGTGGGCTTCCGGTCCGAATGTGGTCCAACACACAGGGCCCATGTGGGCTACACTCCGGAAATGGACCGACGGATGGCCGAGAATTGGGAAGAACCCCCAATGGGCACCGTGCAGCCCGCGGTGTACAGTGGAGGTGTCCTCGGTTTCCGGATCCGTTGGCCTTGGACGTCGGCCCACCGCACCCCACGGACAGGACGCCATGACACAGCACAGGATCCAGCTCATCGACCTCCTGCTTGCCCTGCTCCTCCTTGGCCTGCTCCTGATCACCGCGCCCGGGGTCTCCCTGCACTGAGCCGAAGGAAGGGAGACGATCCAGCCGGGCCGGAGCCCGATCACACTTCCAGGAGGTCCACGGTGTCCAGTTCCACGGCGGAGACCGCGATGCTGCCCGAGGGCAAGCTGCCCGGGGAGCTGCTGGCCGAGCTGCTGGGCTGCCTGCCCACCCAGGATCCCGGGGTGGTCCTGGGGCCCGGGGTGGGGGAGGACGCCGCGCTCCTGCGCTATCCCCCGGCCCCCGGCCATCTGCTGGCGGCCAAGAGCGATCCCATCACCTTTGCCACCGACCAGATCGGCTTCTACGCGGTGAACGTCTGTGCCAACGACCTGGCGGTGAGCGGCGCCCGCCCCCGGTACTATCTGGTGACCGTCCTCTTCCCTGCCGGCCCCACCACGGTGGCCACGGTGCGGAGGGTCTTCCAGCAGTTGGCCCGGGCCTGCCGAGACCACGGCATCGTGGTGGTGGGCGGCCACAGCGAGGTGACCTCGACCGTGACCCAGCCGGTGGTGGCCGGGACCCTGTTGGGCCACGTGGACCGAGGCCGCTCCGTGACCAGCCACGGGAGCCGGCCCGGAGATCGGCTGCTGTTGGCGGGGGTGGTGCCTGTGGAGGGAACCAGCATCATCGCCCGGGAAAAGCGGGAGGAGCTGCTGGCCCGGGGCTGGTCGCCCCAGGAGCTGGACCGGGCCGCGGCCTTCCTCTACGAGCCGGGGATCAGCGTGGTGGCGCCCGCGCTGGCCGTGGCCGAGGCCGGCCTGGTGACGGCCATGCACGACCCCACCGAGGGGGGCGTGGTCGCCGCCCTGTGGGAACTGGCCACCGCGGCCCAGGTGGGGCTGGAGGTGGACCTGGACGCGATCCCGGTGCCGGAGATCTCCGCCCGGCTGTGTGCGACCTTCGGCCTGGATCCCCTGGGGACCATCGCCTCGGGGGCCCTGCTGGCCACCTGTCCGCCGGAGAACGTGGAGCAGGTGTTGGCTGCCTGGCGGTCGGTGGGCTGGGAGGGCCGGGTCATCGGACAGATCCTGGCCCCGGAGGCCGGTGTCCGCGCCCGCCGTGGGGGCACGGTAGGGCCCCTGCCCCGCCCTGCCGCGGACGAGATCACCAAGCTGTGGCGCTGAGCCCCGGTCCACAGAACCCCATCGGGTAGACCGGCTCCGGGCCGCCCTGGCCGCCTCAGTCGTCCCAGCCCGCCTTTGTCTCCCGGATCAGGTGATCCACCACCGCCCGGAGGTCCCCGTCCGCCGCGTCGTAGACCCGGAGCTGCCGATCCGCGCTGGTGCCGGTCTCCAGCATCCGGTGGATGGGCGCGATGGCCTCCCGGCTGCCCAGCTCCTCGATCTCCTCCTCCACCAGCTCCACCAGCTCCCGGATCAGGGCCCGGGCCGGGAGCTCGGCCTTCTTGCCGAAGTCGATGAGCTTGCCGTCCAGGCCGTAGCGGGCCGCGCGCCACTTGTTCTCCTCGATGAGCTCCCGACGGTAGACCCGGAAGGTGATGTTCTGGCGACGCAGCTTCCAGTGCCACAGCACCAGGGCCTGGCACAGGGCGGCGATGGCGATGGCCTCGTCCAGCCGGGTACAGATGTCGAAGATGCGGAACTCCAGGGTGGGATATTTGTGGTGGGGCCGCACGTCCCACCAGATCTTGCTCCCGTCCGGGATGCAGTCGGTGTTCACCAGGGTGCGGACCAGGGCCTGGAAGTCCGCCCACCGGCGGTAGACGTCCGGGATCCCGGTGCGGGGGAAGTCCTCGAAGATCACCGTGCGATAGCTCTTGAGACCGGTCTTGCGGCCGGCCCAGAAGGGGCTGCTGGTGCTCAGGGCCAGGAGATGGGGAAGCATGTAGCGCACCACGTTCATGGTGTCCAGGGTCAGGTCCGGGTCCCCGATACCGATGTGGACGTGCATGCCGAAGATGAGCAGCCGCTGGGCCAGCAGGCGCATCTCCTCGATGACCCCCTGGTATCGGGGCAGGGGGGTGATGGGCTGTTCGGACCATTTGCTGAAGGGGTGGGTGGCCGCGGCCACGATGGCCAGCCCCTTCTCCTCGGCCAGGCGGCAGATGAAGCGGCGCTGGCGGATGAGCTCATCCCGAGCCTGGGCCGCGGTGTAGCAGACCGGTGTGCCCAGCTCCACCATGGCCTGGTGGAGCTCGGGCTTGATCTCCCGCTCCACCATGACCACCCGGCCGTCCTCGATGAACTGGGTGATGAAGGAACGGAGGGCCCGGCTCTCCGGATCGACGACCTGGTACTCCTCCTCGATGCCGATGGTGAGGGTGGGGCGTGGGATCATGGCAGGCCCTCCGTCTCCGCGATCAGAAAGTCCACCACGGCCTTCGGATCCTGGCCATGGGCTTCCCAGATCTGGAGTTGCTGGTCCGCGCTGCTGCCCCGTTCCAACATGGTGTGGACGTGCTCGATCTCCGCCCGGCAGTTGAGCCGGTCCACCAGGGGCTCCACTCGCTCCAGGAGCTCCCGCAGGAGCTCGGTGACGGGCACCTCCTGCTCGATGCCGAAGTCGATGAGCCTGCCCGCCAGCCCATCGCGGACCGCGCGCCACTTGTTCTCGCCGATGAGGGTGCGTTCGTAGAGGCGAAAGGACATGTTCCGGTAGCGCAGATCCACCATCCAGGCCACAGTGGCCTGGATCAGGGCCGTGACCGCCAGGACATCCTGGACGTTGGGCAGGGCATCGCAGATGCGGATCTCCAGGGTGGGGAAGCGGTGGTGGGGCCGCACATCGTACCACACCTCGCCCGGGCCTCGGATGGAGTTGGTGCGCATCAGGGTGTCCACGTAGTTCTGCCAGTCCGCGTAGCTGGCGAACTCGTTGGGGATCCCCGTCCGGGGCAGGGCATCCAGGAGCACGGTGCGGTAGCTCTTGAGGCCGGTGTCGCGTCCCTGCCAGAAGGGGGAGCTGGTGGCCAGGCAGAGGATGTGGGGGAGCAGATAGCGGACGGTGTTCATCACGTCCACGGCCAGCTCCCGGTCCTCGATGCCGATGTGGACGTGCATGCCGAAGGCCAGGAGCCGCCGCGCGACGATCTGCATGTCCTCCACCAGGGCCTGGTAGCGGGGGATGAGGGCCCCCTGTTCGCTCCAGGTGCTGAAGGGGTGGGTGCCGGCGGCGATCACCCGGAAGCCCATGCTCTGGCCCAGGCGGAGCATGGTGCTGCGGATGCGCAGGAGCTCCTCCCGGGCCTCCTGGATGTCCACGCAGACCGGGGTCCCCACCTCGATGGCCGCCCGACCGATGCGCTGGGCGAAATCCAGTTCGGGATGGCGTTCCCGCACCAGCATCCGCTCCCGGCTCATGGACTGGGTCAGATAGGCCAGGAGCTCCCGGCTGTCGGGATCGACGAGCTGGTACTCCTCCTCGATGCCGATGTTGAACGAGGGCTGTCGGTACGGGACCATGGGCTCATCTCCCCTCCACCAGGAAGACCGGCACGATGGAGCCGCCGCCCGCGGTGACGTTGAGCAGGGTGGTGCTGCTCAGGCGAGTGAGACACCCCTCCACCTTCTCGCCCAGGAAGAGAAAGGGATCGCAGTCCACCAGACGCGGGGAGAAGGAGAGGCTGCCCTGCTCATCCAGGGCAGGGAACTCCTCGTAGGCGATGGTGGCCCGCTGTTGGATCACCGCGGGATGCTCCAGGGCCTCCTGCAGGGCCGCGTCCCAGGTGGTCTGGTCCACCTCCCAGCCGATGACCACCCCCTTGCCACCGTACTCGTCGTTGGGCTTGAGGACCAGATGCTCTCGGTGCTGGCTGGCCCAGGGCAGCAGGTCCACCCGCCGCCCCTCTGGGTCCTGGGTGGTCCGTTCCTCCACCAGGCGGGTCCAGGGGATGTGCTCCCGGACGGCCTGTTGTTCCGCGGGCGTCAGCAGGTGGGCGTTGCGCTCGTCCGAGGCCACGGCCAGGCTGGCCTTCTTGTGCAACAGCTTGCAGGCGAACGGGTTCATGACGCAGACCGCCCGGGCCCGGAGGGCATGGATGAGGGGGTGGTCCAGGCCGTAGCGCTGCAGGAGTTCGGTCACGAGCACCCGCTTGTAGACGAAGTCCACCGGGGTGCCGGCCGCGAGGAGCCGCCCCTGGCGGAACTCCAGTTCCTCGGGGTCGCAGATCACGGCCCGGATCCCGTGGGCCGCGAAGTGCTCGACGAAGAGCTCGAACTCCGAGGTGGTGGGCACGCCCCGCCAGTCCACGATGGCCACCTCCGGGAGCTTGTGCCGGTGGCCCAGCCATTCGTGGTAGATCGCGAGGATCGTGTCCAGGGCAGGCCGTTTGGCCCGCAGCAGGCGCAGGCGGTAGCGTTGGGCCAGGCGCTGCATGGCCGGGATCTGCAGGAAGAGCTCGCCCAGCTCCTCGGTGTAGGCCATGCCCGCGGGGCTCTCGCCGTTGAACTCCACGTAGTGGAGGGTCCAGGAACCGTCCTCCTGCCGGGCGAAGAAGCTGTCCAGGCGGGCGGTGGGAATGGGCGTCCGGTAGCCTGGGTCCACCTGGATCATGGCCTCCTCCTCCGGGGTCAGGCGGATCTGACGACGGAGGGCCGGGTCCAGCCGCATGGCATGGGCCAGCTTGTGGAAGAGCCGCAGGATCAGCCGGGTTCGACCACGCAGGTACTCCCATTCTTGGGGGCTGTAGAAGAGGGGCCGCAGGACCACGCAGAGGGGGCGCTCGCCGAAGACCAGGTGGCGCTCGCGCAGGCGGCTGGAGAGGACCGCCCAGCTCTCCTGGGCCATATCCGGCTGTTCCAGGATCCGATGATAGGCCTGGATCGCGGTCAGGGAGGTCATGGTCCTCACAGGAACTCCGCCCAGCGCATCCGGTCCCGTTGGGCCCGGGGCTCCATGGCCCGCTCGATGACCAGGTCGGCCATCTTCCTCACAGCCCATTCGAAGTAGTGGGGGGTGATGCTGTTGATGTCCATGTCCGGCGCGGGGTTGGTGAAGTCAATGGCGTAGGGCACGCCGTCCTTGATGGCGAACTCGATGCTGTTCATCTCGTAGCCCAGGGCCGTGTTGAGCCGGATGGCATCGTGCACCACCCGCTCCCCCAGCTCCGGGGTCAGGTGCCGGTGGTCCACATGGTAGCGCCGCTCGTGGGGATCGTAGCGGATGGGCATCACCTCGGTGATGCCGATACAGAGACAGCGGACAAAGTGATCCCAGTGGATGAACTCCTGGAGCATCATGGAGAGGGTGCCGGTCTGGTTGTAGCAGGCCAACAGCTCGTCCAGGGAATGGACCACGTAGACGTGTTTCCAGCCTCCGCCCCAGACAGGCTTGAGCACGGCCGGCAGGCCCACGTAGTCCACGATGGCCTCCCAGTCCAGGGGGAAGACCAGGTTGCGCAGGCTCTCGCTGACCACGCCCTCCACGTAGCTGTGGTTGGGCAGGGCCACGGTCCGGGGCACGGAGATGCCCAGCCGCGAGGCCAGGCTGGTGCCGAAGAACTTGTCGTCCGCGCTCCACCAAAAGGGGTTGTTGATCACATAGGTCCCCTGGAGGACCGCGTTCTTCAGGTAGGTGCGGTAGTAGGGGATCTCGTGGCTGATCCGGTCCACGATGACCGCGTATTCGTTGGGCTCGTTGGCCTGGGTCCCACCGAGCTTGACGAACTCGGCCACCACGCCCGCGTCGCGGCGGTTCACCTCCTCGATGAGTGCGGGGGGGAAACTCCATTCCCGGCCCACGATCAGGCCGACCTTCTTGATCTCGCCCATGGGATGTCCTTTCTCCGGAAGGCCGATGTCCAGGCGGGTGTGGGGGCTACGATGATGTGTACGGGCAGTGCAGGTATTCTACCGGAAAGAGGGCGGAACACCAACCGAGGAGGCAGTGGGCAGCCCCTGGGCCTGGGGACAGAGCACGGGGAGCGAGGCCCTCGCGCGGTGTGGCGTCCCTGGGCCGGGCTCTCGCAGGCGGGGAGAGAGAAGGCATCCCCCACGCGACAAGGGCGTGGACACGGTCTGGAATCCGTCCAGAGCATGTCCACGCCCTCGTTCCGTAAGCCGCTGTCGTGTGTGGGGGTGGTGTTCAGGGGGTGTGGGGATATGGGCAAGCCCACTTTCAAGGGGGTTGGCAGCGGTC
>JALSIX010000059.1 GCA_026989655.1 Caldilineaceae bacterium | reverse complement strand
TGCCGGCAGGAGCGCTTCGGTGAACCGTCCCTCCTCCATCAACACCACCTCCCTTCCGTCGGCCAGGGTGGCGGTCACCCGGAGGGTAGGGGTGCCGAACATGACGTCCTGGTGCATGGGGGATGTGTTGACCCCGAGCTGCGCCAACGCCTCGGGGGCCAGGGCCTCGCCCCCCTCCACGCCGCCGGGATAGGCCCGGCCCAACGCGAGGTGGCAGGCCGCGTTCTCGTCGATCAGGGTCTCGTAGTAGGTGCGGCCCGTCTGGAAGATGGGGGACCGGCCGTCCACCAGGGCCACCTCTCCCAGTCGGTCGGTCCCCTCGATGGCGAAGAACCGCTCCAGCACCTCCTGGCCCTGGGCGGCCTGGAACGCGACCACCCGTCCGGCCTGGAAGCGGAAGTAGGCGTCCCGGACCTCTTGCTGGAAGGGGAAGAACGGGCGGGAGGTGCGGACCCAGCCCTCCGCCCGCTCCCGGTGTGGCGTGGTGAAGATCTCCTCGGTGGGGATGTTGGGCGAGAAGGGGAGGCCCTTCCGGGTGGTCTCGCCCCCGCCCAGCCAGCGGGGCCGTTCCGTGAGCCCCACGATCAGGTCCGTGCGGGGCCTGCCGTCGGGCCCTGGTGTGGGATCCAGGAAATGGAGGGCTCGGATGGGCATCCCCCGCAGGCGGCCCTGGGCCGCCTGGAGCCGCCGGATATGGGCTTGCCAGCTTCTTCCAGGAGCCTCGGCTCCCTGGATCCGGGCGAAGCGCAGGAGGTCGGCCCACAGCGCCTCCAGGGCTCGGTGTGGAGGCCGGTCTGGGTAGACCTGCTGGGCCCAGGCCGGGGTGGGACACGCGCACACGCACCAGGCCAGGGCATGGCCCATCATCTCCGTGTACCAGGGCTCCAGTTTCCGGCGCAGGGCCGTCTGGACCTGGGCCAGCCGTTCGGGTTCCACGTCCTCGTAGGCCTGGGGATCCTCTCGTCCCGTGATGGCCACGTAGGCCCAATCCGTGGCCAGCCGCTCCTCGGCCGCGGCCACCCGATAGTCGGGCACGTATGCCAGGTGTTCGGCCGCGCTTTCCAGCAGGCGGATCCGTTCCAGGCGGACATCGATCCACTCGGTCTCCACATAACGGGCACCGGCCCTGTAGGCCTCTGCGGCCAGTCGGTGGACCAGCGACCGGTGGGCCATCTCCGCGCGGATGACCAGGGCCTGGCCGGCTTGAAGGTTGACGCCCTGTTGGATGATGAGGCGGGCGTAGGCCTGGATCAACTCCTCGGCGACCATGGTATGGCTCTCCTGAGATCGAAAATCCACGGACGGGCGGTCCAGCCAGGGGCCATGGTAGCCTGCCCCGGAGGAGGTGGCAAATCCCGCGCTGGGTGGGTTCCCCAGGCCCGGGGCAGCCCTCGAGGCATGGCCGAAGGGTATGGCCAGCCCTGGCCCCCCTGTCGGGACGACAACCCTCAGCACCCCGACAGGGTTTGACATTCCCAGGAGTTCACGGTACAACGGGGAGACCTGAAAACGGCGGCAGAGCCGAATGTCCCGGAGCCCAGGAGGGCCCTGCCCATGTCCGAGCGGGAACATCTGATCCAGCTTCGTTTCGACGATCGGGGCCTGATCCCTGCGGTCGTCCAGGACGTCCACACCCAGGAGGTGTTGATGGTGGCCTGGATGGACCGGACGAGCCTGGCCGAGACCCTGCGCCGTCGGGAGACCGTCTTCTGGAGCCGCAGTCGTCAGGAGCTGTGGCACAAGGGAGCCACCAGTGGGCATGTCCAGCGGGTGGTGGAGATCCGGGTCGACTGCGACCGCGATACCCTGTTGGTCCTGGTGGATCCGGCGGGTCCGGCCTGCCATACCGGCGCGGTGAGCTGCTTCTTCCGCCCCTTGGTCCGTTTCCAGGAACCGTAGTCGGGCCCGGACGATCGTCGCCCATCCCTGTGCCGTGACCGCATCGTGTCTTCGAGGCATCCATGTCCGCTGTCCTGGACCGTCTGCTCCACATCATCGCAGAGCGCAAGGCCCATCCGTCACCGGGCTCCTATACCGGGAAGCTCCTGGCCGAGGGGCTGCCCCAGATCTGCCAGAAGGTAGGCGAAGAGGCCGTGGAGGTGGTGGTGGCCGGCCTGGCCGAGGACGATCCGCGATTGGTGGCCGAGACCGCGGATCTCCTCTACCACTGTCTGGTGCTGTTGGCCGCCCGCGACATCCCCTGGTCGGCGGTGGAGGAGGAGCTGGCCCGTCGCTTCCCCTGAGTTGAGAGCCGGTCCGACGGCGTGGTACAATGGGTGTGCGCTCCCGTGCCCACGTCCAGGGCTGCCCGCCCCGGGGGACGCATGGCGGCTCGGGCAGCCAGAGCCCCCCGACGCGATGCCATGACGGAGACCTCGCCACCCGGCCATATCCGCCTCTTCGGCACCTTTGAGTGGTGCCTGGGGGAGGCACATGCCCCTCGGCCCCTCCTCATCCGCTCCAAACCCCTGCAGCGCCTCCTGGCCGATCTGCTGATCCGGCCCGACCACTCCCTGGAGCGGGACACCCTGGCCCAACACCTCTGGCCGGAGGTGGCGCTGGCCCGGGCACGCCGCAATCTGCGGGAGTACCTCTACCGAGCCCGCCAGTTCCTGGCCCGGGTCGCCCCGGGAGGGGGGGAATGGCTCCAGTTGGACGATGAACGGGTCCACCTGGCGCTGCCGGAGAGCTGGTGGGTGGATGTGGCTCGCTTTCGCAGGCATCTGGCCACCGCGGAGGAGGAAGGGGATCCGGCCCGGCAGGCGGCCCTGCTCCAGAGAGCCCGGGAGCTCTACCGAGGCCATCTGCTGGAGGCTTTCTACGACGAATGGGTGGAGCCCGAACGGGAGGTCCTGCGCACAGCCTTCCTCCGGGCCACGGTCCGGCTGGCCGACGCCCTCCACGCCACGGGCGAGTGGGCCGCGGCCATCCAGGCCCTGGAACACGCCCTGACCCTGGAGCCCCTGGACGAGACCCTGCACCGACGCCTGCTGGAGCTTCTCCACCTCCAAGGCGAGCGGACCCGAGCCCTGGCCCACTATCGGGCCTACGTGGAACGGCTGGCCCAGGAGCTGGAGGCCACGCCCTCGCCGGAGATGGAGGGATTGGCCCGGCTCCTGCAGGAGGCGACCCCGGTTCCGGCCGGGGAGCCCGGAATGGCCACGGATCTCTCCCGCTTCACGCCTCCCTTCGTGGGGCGCCAGACCGAACTGGCCCGGCTCTCCCTCTTCCTGCGAGACCGGCCCCGCTCGCCGGTGGATACGGTGGTGGTCACCGGCGAGACGGGTGCCGGCAAGACCCGGCTGGTGGAGGAATGGCTGACCACCCTGCCGCCGGAGGCGGTGGTGCTCCGGGCCGCAGGCCATGAGTTCGAACAGGCCATCCCCTATTCCCCTGTGTTGGACATGTTGCAGCAGGGCCTTGGCCGGGTGGACTGGGAGCGGCTCCCGCCGGTGACCACCCACACCTGGCTCGCCCCCCTGGCCCAGCTCCTGCCGGACCTCTCCTACTACATCCCAGATCTGCTGCCCGAGGCCGTCCAGGTGGACCACGAGACCAGCCACCACATCCTGGAGGGGCTGGCCCAGCTCCTCCAGGCCATCGTGCGGGGGCGAACGGCCGTCCTGTTCCTGGACGACCTCCACTGGGTGGATACCCCCACCTGGAGTTTCCTGAGCTATGTGTCCCGACGCCTGCGGGGGCTTCCGGTCCTGTTGGTGGCCACCTTCTCCGTCTCCGAGTCCAGCGATGCGGCCCGGCGCCGTCTGAGGGCCTTCGAACGTCGCCCCAATGTCCGGACCTTGCACCTCTCCATGCTGTGGCCCGACGACATGGAGGAGATGCTGCCCCCCTCTCTGCGGGAGGTGGTGGCCCAGCCCGACCGTTTCTCCCGCCGACTGCACCAGATCACCAAGGGCAACCCCTTCTTTGCCACCGAGATCCTCCGGGCCCTGCTGGAGAGCGATCTGCCCCAACCCTACAGCGCGGAGAGCCTGGACCGGCTCCGTCTCCCGGATGCGGTGCAGACCCTGATCCAGACCCGCCTGGACCGGCTGTCGTCCGAGAGCCGCCATGCCCTCGGGGTGGCCTCCGCGCTGCGTCGGGGCTTTCGGCCCCGGGTGGTGGCCACCGCAGCCGAGCTGCCCGAGGCCACTGTGTGGACCCACCTGGAGGAGTGGTTGCGCCGAGGGCTGGTGGTGGAACGGGCCCCGGGCATCTATGTCTTCCACCACGAGCAGATCCGCCAGGTGGCCTACGCGGCCCTGAGCCGTCCCCGACGGGAGTACATCCACCGCCGCATCGCCCTGGCCCTGGAACAGGAGTCTCCGCCGGACCAGGAACGGATCAGCTACCACTACGGCCTGAGCGATCGGCCGGAACGGGCCCTTCCCGGGCTGCTCCAGGCCGGGCAGCGGGCCCTCAGTGCCCGCTCCTATCGGGAGGCCGAGCTCATCGGCCAACGGCTGCTGGAGATCCTGCGCCAGGTCCCCCACGCGATCACCGCGGAGAACCGACTGGATCTGACCCTCCATCTGGCTCTGGCCTACAGCTTCCAGGGCCAGACCGAGCGGGCCCTGACCTTGCTGGAGGAGGCGGCCCGCCTGGCCGAGAAGGAGGAGCGCCCCCGGGCCGCGGCCGAGGCCATGCTGCGCATCGCCCAGATCCACTGGCTCCGGGGGGATGCCCTCCGCGCCCGCCCCTACGCGGAGCGCTGCCTGGCCCGGCTCCGGACCATCCCGACCCACGAGACGGATCCGGTCTACCTGGCCGTTCTGCGTCTGTTGGGCCGCATCGACATCTCCCAGGGCCGCTTTGCCGAGGCCGTGCCCCACCTGGAGGAGGCCTTGGCCCGCCTGGGCCAGGATCCCAGCCATGGCCTGAACCGGGTTACCACCCTGGGCTATCTGATGACCGCCTATGCCCGAGTGGGCAACGTGGCCGGCGTGGACCGGGTGCTGGCCGAGGTGGAGGCCCGTCTCCGCGAGCTGGACAGCCCGGCCCTCCACGCGGTGGTGCGTGCCCAGGCCGCGGTCGCGGCCAACACCCTGGAACGGTGGAAGCAGGCCGAGGCCTTCGCTCTGGAGGCCCTGGAGGCCTGCGAGGAACAGGGGCTGCCGGTCTACGCGTTCGTGGCCCGGGCCGTGTTGGGCCGGGTCCGCTACCATCAGGGACGGGTGGAGGAGGCCTACCGCCTGCTGCGCCGGGCCATTCGCTGGGCCGAAGGCCACGACTACTGGCTCTTCCGCTTCATGGCCCATGTGCATCTGGCCGAGATCGCGGCCCAAGAAGGGGATGTGGACACCCTGGAGCAGCAGATGGAGGCCCTGAAGGAGCTCGCCGAACGGACAGGCAACGAATGGGCCTACAACCTGGCCCTGGGCTACCAGGCCGCGCTCTCCCTCTCCCTCTCCGACGGCTGAACCGCCCCCGCATCCGGCCTCCAGCCCCCTCCCCACGGCAGGCCCCAGGGCCGGCCATCTCCCCCGGGTTTCCCGCGCTCCTGGTTGACGCCTGGGCCATGCGCCGTTGACGGGCGCGCTCTATCATGGGAGACACCCCCGGAAACGGACTGTTCGGAGCCCGTTGACCCGGCGATCACCGTCCATGCCCATTGCACACCTGAGCACCGTCGACCTCTACTACGAACTCCACGGTGACCCGGAGGCCCCTCCTCTGGTCCTCCTCCATGGGGCCGCGGAGACCTTTCGCAGCGGCTGGCGTCGGCAGCTCGAGGTCTTCTGCCGGCACTACCGGGTGATCGGCGTGGACCTCCGGGGCCATGGCCGCAGCAACAACCCGGCCGATCGGCTGGACCTGCGCCAGATGGCCGACGACATCCGAGAGCTCCTGGGCCATCTGGGATACACCTCGGCCCATGTGTGCGGCCACAGCGGCGGCGCGTCCACCGCGCTCTTCCTGGCCGTGCGCCATCTGGACTGCCTCCGTTCCCTGGTCCTGGTGAGCAACAACTTCGAGCTGGACCAGGCCCGGGCGGCTCTGGACTTCTGGAACCCGGAGCGGATCCGTCGGGAGCAGCCCCGTTGGTGGGAGGAGCTGAAGCGGCTCCACCCAGACCCAGAACGCCTGCTCCGCTGGTGGGCCGAGGAGGATGTCCAGCGCCCGGACTTCCGCCCCCAGGAGCTCCAGCACATCCACGTGCCCACCCTGTTGCTCAACGGCGATCGGGACGAGATCATCCCCTTGGACCAGACCGTCAAGCTCTACCGCATCCTGCCCAATGCCCGGCTGGGGATCGTCCCCGGCGCCCGCCACCACCTCCCCTTGCGGCGTCCCCAGGTGTTCAACCTCCTGGTGTTGGAGTTCCTGGAACGTGTCGGGGCCCCGGACACCGTGAAGGCCTGACACCCGCCGGCCGGGTCGCGGGGCCGAGCGAGACGGTTTCGGATCACCATGGTCCGGATCACCGTGGATGCAGACAGACAAGGAGCAAGCGGACAGCGGACTGCCCAGGGAGTGTGTGCCATGATCTGGAACGAGAAGATGGAGACCCTGTCTCGGGCGGAGATGCAGGAACTCCAATCCGAGCGGCTGCGCAAGCTCGTGGCCTACGTCCACGAGCGGGTGCCCTTCTACCAGCGCCAGTTCGCGGAGGCCGGGATCACCCCGGCCGACATCCAGGACATCCGGGACTTGACCAAGCTCCCCTTCACCCGGAAGAGCGACCTGCGGGACCACTATCCCTTCGGCCTCTTCGCGGTGCCCCGAGAGGAGGTGATCCGGGTCCACGCCTCGTCGGGCACCACGGGCAAGCCCACGGTGGTGGGATACACCCGGGACGATCTCCAGGTGTGGGCCGAGGTCTGTGCCCGTTGTCTGGCCCTGAGCGGGGCCAAGCCCGGGGACTGGTTCCAGAACGCCTACGGCTACGGCCTCTTCACCGGCGGTCTGGGCATGCACTACGGCGCGGAGTACATGGGCGTGGGGGTCATCCCCGTGTCCGGCGGCAACACGGCCCGGCAGATCATGATCCTGCAGGATTTCCAGCCGGACATCATGGCCTGTACCCCTTCCTACGCGCTGACCCTGGCGGACCGGCTGCTGGAGGCCGGCATCGATCCGAGCAGCCTACGGGTCCGCTCCTTCATCCTGGGCGCGGAGCCCTGGACCGAGGAGATGCGCCAGGAGCTGGAGGCCAAGCTCCAGGTGGACGCGGTGAACATCTACGGCCTGAGCGAGATCATCGGCCCTGGCGTGTCCAACGAGTGTGTGGAGGCCAAGGACGGCGCCCACATCATGGAGGACCACTTCCTTCCCGAGGTGGTGGATCCGGAGACCGGCGAGCCCCTGCCCGAAGGCCAGGTGGGTGAGCTGGTCTTCACCACCCTGACCAAGCAGGCCCTTCCCCTGATCCGCTACCGGACGGGCGATCTGGCCTCCCTCACCTACGAACCCTGCTCGTGTGGCCGGACCCTGGCCCGGATGAGCCGGGTGGTGGGCCGGGTGGACGACATGATCATCGTCCGGGGCGTCAACGTCTTCCCCTCCCAGGTGGAGGCTGCCCTGCTCACCGTGGAGCACGTGGCCCCCCACTACGCCATCGTCCTCACCCGGGAGGACCATCTGGACCGGATGGAGGTCCAGGCCGAGGTCACGCCCGAGTTCTTCAACCGGGTGGGGGCCGAGGTCTTCGGGCGCCACCCCTTCGAGGCTGTGGGGGAGATCCAGCAGCTCCAGGAACGGGTCCGCTACACCTTGCGCGAGGCCCTGGGGCTCAACGTCGCGGTGACCCTGTTGCCCCCGGGCCAGGCCCCTCGCAGCGAGGGGGGCAAGCTGCGCCGGGTCATCGACAAGCGTGTGTTAAAATAGGGGAGGACCAAGGAGGGCGCTGAAGCCCCCCTGTGGGCAGGACGGCCTGCCCCAGCGGCCCTCCGGACGGTTCCGACCCTTCTCCCCCCCGATGAGGACGCGAGTGCCATGGCCGAAGCTGTCATCGTGGATGCCGTGCGCACCCCTGTGGGGCGCTATGGCGGCGCGCTGAGCAAGGTGCGGCCCGACGACCTGGCCGCCCACGTGATCCGGGCCCTGGTGGAGCGGACAGGCATACCGCCCGCGGCCATCGAGGAGGTGGTCTTCGGGTGCACCAACCAGGCCGGCGAGGACAACCGAAATGTGGCCCGGATGGCGCTGTTGTTGGCCGGGCTGCCCGTGGAGGTGGCCGGCATCACCGTGAACCGGCTCTGTGCCTCGGGGCTGGACGCGATCGTCCACGCCTATCGGGCCATCCGCGCGGACGAGGGCAGCGTCTACATTGCCGGGGGCGTGGAGAGCATGTCCCGGGCGCCCTTTGTGGTGGGCAAGGCAGAGACGGCCTTTGACCGCCGCGCCCAGATGTACGACACCACCATCGGCTGGCGCTTCCCCAACCCTCGGATGGCCACCATGTTCCCTCTGGAGAGCATGGGCGAGACCGCGGAGAACATCTACGAACGCACCCACATCCCCCGGGAACGGCAGGACGCGTTCGCCCTGGAGAGCCAGCGCCGGGCCGTGGCCGCCATCAACGCGGGCCGTTTCACAGACGAGATCGTGCCCGTGTCCGTGCCCCAGCGCCGGGGCGAACCTGTGGTGGTGGACACGGACGAGCATCCCCGGATGAAGCGGGTGGGCGACCGCTGGGAGCTGGACACGGATCGGGAACGGTTGGCCCGGCTGCGACCGGCCTTCCGCCAGGGCGGTACCGTGACCGCGGGCAACGCCTCGGGCATCAACGACGGCGCCGCGGCCCTGTTGCTCATGGCCCGGGAGCGGGCCCAGGCCCTGGGCCTGGAGCCCATGGTGCGGATCCTGGGCGCCGCGGTGGCCGGGGTGGATCCCCGGGTCATGGGGCTGGGGCCGGTGCCGGCCGTCCGGAAGTTGCTGGACCGCATCGGCCTGGCGATCCAGGACTTCGATCGGGTAGAGCTGAACGAGGCCTTCGCGGTCCAGGCCCTGGCGGTCATGGACGAGCTGGGCCTGGATCCAGAGCGGACCAACGTGAACGGCGGCGCGATCGCCCTGGGCCACCCGCTGGGCTGTACCGGTGCCCGGCTCACCACCACGTTGGTCCACGAGATGAAGCGACGCCAGCAGGACGGTACGGCCACCTCGCCCTACGGTCTGGTCACCCTGTGTGTGGGTGTGGGCCAGGGCGTGGCCATGGCCGTGGAGTGGATCGGTTCACCCAGGAGAGGATGACCATGAGCGCATTTCCACGCACCCCCAACACCCGCCCGCTCCCCAACGTGGGGCTCCCCACGGATCCGGACTACGAGCAGCGGTTGGCCGAGTTCGAGGCCCGGATCGAGGCCGGGGAGAAGATCGAGCCCGGCGACTGGATGCCCTACGAGTACTGGCGGCAGCTCGTCCGCATGATCTCCCAGCACGCCCACAGCGAGGTGGTGGGCATGTTGCCCGAGGGGGCCTGGATCACCCGAGCCCCCAGCCTGCGCCGCAAGCTGATCCTCCTGGCCAAGGTCCAGGATGAGGCCGGCCACGGCCAGTACCTCTACCACGCGGTGGAGACCCTGGGGGTGGACCGGGGCACGCTGATCCACCAGCTCCTGGAGGGCAAGGCCAAGTACTCCAGCGTCTTCAACTACCCCACCCTCACCTGGGCCGACGTGGCCATGATCGGCTGGCTGGTGGACGGCGCGGCCATCAAGAACCAGACCATGTTGGCCCACTGTTCCTACGGGCCCTACTCCCGGGCCATGGTCCGCATCTGCGCGGAGGAGACCTTCCACTACAAACAGGGCAAGGAGGCCATCACCCTCTACGCCCAGGGTACCCCCCGCCAGCGGCGATGGGCCCAGGACGCGCTGGACCGCTGGTGGTGGCCCGCCCTGATGATGTTCGGCCCCCACGACAAGGACTCGCCCAACACCCCGGCGCTCATGCGCTGGAAGATCAAGACCAAGTCCAACGACACCCTGCGCCAGGAGTTCGTGAACGAGATCATCCCCGAGCTCATGGCCGTGGGCCTGGAGATCCCCGACCCCGACCTGCGCTACGACGAGGAGACGGGCAACTGGCTCATCGGTCCCATCGACTGGGCGGAGTTCTGGCAGGTCATCCGGGGCAACGGCCTGATGAACCAGGCCCGGATGGCGGCCCGCCGGCAGGCCCACGAGGAAGGGCAGTGGGTGCGAGAGGCCGTGGAGGCCTATGCCCGCCGGCATCAGGCCCGACAGGCACCGGAGAAGATCGCAGCGTAGCCCTGGCCTCGGCAGGGGACTGCGCCCTGTCGGCGCCTCAGCCGAGGAGTGCCCTGGAGGTGACAACCATGCCCGACACCGAATGGCCCCGCTACGAGGTCTTCAAACAGGACCGGCCGAACCGCCCCCACGAAGCGGTGGGCACCGTCCACGCGCCGGACCCGGAGATGGCCCTGCTCAACGCCCGGGACGTCTTCGTGCGCCGCCCGGCATGCCACAGCCTGTGGGTCGCTCCCCAGGACCAGGTCCTCACCATGACCGCCCTGGAGATGGAGCTGAACCCCGCCTGGGCCGAGGAGACCGTCCCCGAGGACGCACCGGTACGGACCTTCCACGTCTTCACCCGCCAACATCAGCGCCGGACCATGGTGGCCGCCACCCATGTGGGCCAGATCCAGGCCCGCACCCACCGGGAGGCCCTCCGCAAGGCCCTGGAGCAAGGGGAGTTCACCGACAGGCCCGTCTACCTGTGGATGATCGTGCCCGCGGATGCCATCACCGGCAGCCGGGAGGAGGACGTGGAGAGCCTCTTCCGGCCGGCGGAGGAGAAACACTACCGGGACCAGAGCTACTACAGCGGCCGGGTCTTCGACAAAAAGGCGCTCAAGCGCCGAGAACGGGAGGTGGCCTGAGGAGGCGATGTCATGACCGGACAACTGGATGCCCAACTGCAACAGGCCCTGGCGGATCGGCTGTTGGCCCTGGCCGACGACGAGGTCATCCTGGGCCACCGGGACGCGGAGTGGACAGGCCATGCGCCCATCCTGGAGGAGGACATCGCCATCGCCAACCTGGCCCAGGACGAGATCGGCCACGCCCTCATCTGGTATCAGCTCCGGGAGGATCTGACCGGCCGGGACCCGGACGAGACGGTCTACTTCCGGGACGCGTCGGCCTACCGCAATGTCCAGATGGTGGAGCTCCCCAAGGGCGACTGGGCCTTCACCATGTTGCGCCAGTACCTCTTCGACGTCTACGAGCGGCTTCTCCTGGATCGGCTGGTGGCCAGCACCCACGCGCCCCTGGCAGAGGCCGCGGCCAAGATCCGCCGGGAGGAGATCTACCATTACCGCCACACCAGCACCTGGGTGGAACGGCTGGCCCTGGGCACCGAGGAGAGCCACCGACGCATGCAGGATGGGCTGGACCGGCTGTGGCCCTTCGCGGCCCAGCTCTTCGTGGCCGGCCCAGGGGATGGCGCCCTGGCCGCGGCCGGGATCTTCCCCGATCTGTCCGAGCTCCAGCAGGCCTGGGAGGCGACGGTCCGCCCCTTCCTGGAACAGGCGGAGCTGACCATCCCCCAGGCGGAGCCCTTGACCGTGGGGCGGGAGCGGCACACCCACTGGCTGCCCATCCTGCTGGGCGAGATGCAGGTGGTGGCCCGGGTGGAGACCCCGGAGACCGCGTGGTGAGCCCTGCCCGGCAGAAGGGAGACCCGCATCCCATGTCCCAGATGCCCAGCCAGGAGCAGATCTGGCGTGCCCTCCAGGAGGTGATGGATCCGGAGATCCCCGTGCTCTCCCTGGTGGACCTGGGGATCATCCGGGAGGTGAAGGTGGAGGGCCAGGAGGTCACCGTGGTGATGACCCCCACCTTCTCCGGCTGTCCAGCCCTGGAGGCCATGCGGCAGGAGGTGGAGGAGAAACTCCAGGAGCTGGGGGTGCCCCGTCCCCGGGTAGAGGTGGTCCTGGATCCTCCGTGGAGCAGCGACCAGATCAGCCCGGAGGGCCGGCGGAAACTGGAGGCCTTTGGCCTGGCTCCTCCTCCGGTCCACCGCGGCGACCCGGAGATCATGCTCAATCCGGTGGTGCCCTGTCCCTACTGCGGATCTCGCCGGACCCGGGTCACCAACACCTTCGGCAGCACCCTGTGTCGAGCCATCTACTACTGCGACGCCTGCCAACAGGCCTTCGAGCAGTTCAAGCCCTTGTAGCCGTGTGTCGTCCCGTGCCCGTGCCTGTCGGGCCCATCTGTTCCACGTGACCCTGTCCCATGCGCATCTGGATCGCTGGCGACCCCCTCTTCGTCGACGAGATCACCGTCCGGTGCCTCCGCGCGGGGCACACCCCTGTCTCCCTGGATCCCGCCCAGGCCAACGGCCGGGCCTCGGCGGAGCCCGTGGACCTGGTGGTGGATCTCCACCATGAGCCCCAGGCCAAGGCCCGGTTCCTGGCCCGGCTCCCGGCCCACGTGCCCGACGCGCCGGTGCTGGTCTCGGCCCTCTCGGTGAGCGCGACCCAGGCCGGGGCCTGGGTCGGATCCCCGGACCGGGTGGTGGGCTTTGGCCTGGTGCCCCCCATGGGCGACCCGGCCCTGGTGGAGATCGCCCCGGGGCTGGGCACGGCCCCCGAGTCCCTGGAGGCCGCGGCGGCCTTCTGGCAGAGCCTGGGCTGGGAGCCGGTGCAGGTGGCGGATGGCCCGGGGCTGGTGCGGGGTCGGATCCTGGCCTGTATCGTCAACGAGGCGGCCGGCGCTCTGCTGGAGGGGATCGCCTCTGCCCAGGACATCGATACGGCCATGCGCCTGGGCACGAACTATCCCCGGGGCCCTCTGGAATGGGCCGACCACCTGGGGGTGGACACGGTCCTCCACATCATGGAGGGGCTCTTCCGGGAATGGGGGGAGGACCGCTATCGTCCCTCCCCGCTCCTCCGCCGGATGGTCCTGGCAGGACGGCTGGGCAGGCGGACCGGCCAGGGCTTCTACACCTGGGAGCCCGCGGAGAAACGGCCGGAGGAGCTGCCCGCCGGGTGAGGCTGCCCGTGGCCCTGGATCCCCGGGGAATGCTGCCCGTTCTGGGCTCCTGTCCATCGAGATCGCCACCCCAAGGAGGTTTCCTGTGGAGAAGATGGTCGTGCTCTACCGCAAGCCGGACGATGTGGAGGCCTTCGAGAAGGCCTATGCCGAACACCTGAAGCTGGTGGAGAAGATCCCTGGCCTGGCCCGGACCACCGTGACCCGTTTCAGCCGGACGCTCCAGGGCGAGGAGTTCTACCTGATGGCCGAGATGTTCTTCCCGGACAAGGAGACCTTGAAGGCGGCCCTGCGCTCGCCGGAGATGGCCGCGGTGGGCCAGGACGCCCAGGCCTTTGCCGGAGGGCTCCTCTCCATCCTGCTGGGCACGGAGGCGTAGGCCATGGCCTACGAGACCATCCGCTTCCAGCAGGCCGATGGGGTGGCCACCATCACCCTGAACCGGCCGGACACCCTGAACGCGTTCAACGACACCATGATCCGGGAGACCACCGACGCGTTCAAACGGTGTGGCAAGGATCCCGCGGTCCGCTGTGTGGTCCTCACCGGTGCCGGGCGGGGCTTCTCCTCGGGCCAGGATCTGGGCGACGTGCAACAGCGGGGCGAGGGCTTCTCCATCGCGGAGCATCTCCGCCGGGGGTATCATCGCCTGATCCGGGCCATGGTGCGCCTGGAGAAGCCCATCGTCGGGGCCATCAACGGGGTGGCTGCCGGCGCAGGGTTCGGAGTGGCCCTGGCCGCGGACATCCGCATCGCCTCGGACAAGGCCAGCTTCATCCTGGCCTTCAGCCGGGTGGGCCTGGTCCCCGACAGCGGGACCAACTGGTTCCTGCCCCGGATCATCGGTCAGGCCCGGGCCTACGAGCTGGCCATCACCGCGGAGCGTCTCTCTGCGGACCAGGCCCTGGCCTGGGGAGTGGTGAACCGGGTGGTGCCCCACCAGGAGCTGGAGGCCACGGTGCAGGAGTACGCGGCCCGCCTGGCCCAGGGGCCCAGCCTGGCCTATGGCCTGACCAAACGGGCCATGTACCGGGCCTGGGAGCAGACCCTGGAGGAGGCCCTGGCCTACGAGGCCTACCTCCAGGAGACGGCGGCTCGCAGCCACGACTACCAGGAGGGGGTCCAGGCCTTTCTGGAGAAGCGGCCCCCCCGATTTCAGGGACGGTAGTAGACCATGGAACAGGTAGGGGTTGTCGGGGCAGGGACCATGGGCCGGGGCATTGCCCAGGCCGTGGCCCTGGCCGGCCACAGGGTGATCCTCTACGACGTGGACGAGGGGGCGGTGGCCCGGGCCTGGGCAGAGATCCAGGGCTCCCTGGAGCGCGGGGTGGCCCGGGGCAAGGTCGACCCAGAGGTGGCCCAGGCGGCCCTGGAGCGGATCCGGACCACCGTTTCCCTGCCCACGGCCGTGGAGGGGGCGGATCTGGCCATCGAGGCCGCGCCGGAGCGCCTGGAGCTGAAGCAGCAGATCTTCCAGGAGCTGGACCGGCTGGCTCCGGTGCAGGCCATCCTGGCCTCCAACACCTCCAGCCTGAGCATCCACGCCCTGGCCGGAGCCACCCAGCGGCCAGAGCGGGTGGTGGGGCTCCACTTCTTCAACCCGGCCCACGTGATGAAGCTGGTGGAGGTCGTCCCCACCGAGGACACCCTGCCGGAGGTCCTGGAGAGCTGCCTGGCCTTTGTCCGCGGCCTGGGGAAGACCCCGGTGGTCTGCAAGGACACGCCGGCCTTCATCGTGAACCGGGTGGCTCGGCCCTTCTACGGCGAGGCCTTTCGCCTGTTGGGCGAGGGAGCGGCCGATGTGTCCACCATCGATCGCCTGGTGGAGTCCCTGGGCTTCCGCATGGGGCCCTTCCGGCTCATCGATCTCATCGGCTGTGACGTGAACTTCGCGGTCACCCAGTCGGTGTACCACGCCTACTTCCAGGATCCCAGATACCGGCCTCATCCCATCCAGCAGCGCATGGTGGAGAGCGGCCGCCTGGGCCGCAAGACGGGACGGGGTTTCTACACCTACCGGGAGTCGGCCTGAGGTGGAGGACCCGCGACAGAGGGCCATCGAGGAGCACATCCGAGGGGATGCCTATGCGGCCACCCTGGGCGCGCACATCGAGGCCATCGGGCCGGGCTACAGCCGGGTACGCCTGACCGTGACCCAGGCCATGTGCAATTTCCACGGCACCGTCCACGGTGGGGTGATCTTCGGCCTGGGCGACATCGCCTTTGCCGCGGCCAGCAACTCCCGGGGACAGACGGCCGTTGCCCTGGACGTGAACATCAGCTTCCTGCGGCCCGCCTTCCCCGGCGATGTGTTGGTGGCCGAGGCCCAGGAACAGGACCTGAGCGGCCCCATCGGCCTGTACGACATCACCGTGCGCCGCGAGGGAGATGGACAGCTCATCGCCCAAAGCCAGGCCGTGGTCTACCGCAAACGGGAGTGGTTCGTGCCCGAATAGGCTCCGGGGCCGCCGGGACCCCGGGCCGTTCAGACGTCGATCCTGTGAGCGGCACCCTGGACCACGGCGTGGATGCAACCGTCCACTCCCTCGCATCGCTGTCGTCGCACCATCCGTTCCACTGGGTTCACGAAAGGAGGGAACACCCATGAAACGAACCCGTCTGTTCTGGCTCGTCGCCCTGTTGGCTGTCCTGGCCCTGGCGCTGAGCGCCTGTGCCCAGGGACAACAGGGGGCGCAACCGGCGCCGGCCCAGGAGGAGCAGCCGGCCGAGCAGGCCGCCGAACAGCCCGCGCAGGAGGCCGCGGAGCCCCCTGCGGCGGAAGAGGCGGCCCCGGCCCAGGAGCCCGGTGCCACCGTGTACAAGATCGGCGTGGTGGTGGCCATCACCGGCCCCGGCTCGGGCCTGGGCGTGCCCGAGCGGAACACCGCGGCCATGATCGCGGCCCAGTTGGAGGAGCAGGGCGGCGTCACCGGCCCCGATGGGGTGGTCCACCCGGTGGAGGTCATCATCCTGGACAGCGAGTCGAATCCCGACACCGCCGCGGCCGCGGCCAGTCGCCTGATCAACGAGGAGCAGGTGGACGTGCTGGTGGCCGGCACCCTGAGCGGGAACTCCCTGGCCATGGTGCCGCTGGCCACAGAGGCCGGGGTCCCCATGATCTCCATGGCCTCGGCCCAGTCCATCATCGTGGATCCGGACACCGGCGAGACCCGGGAGTGGATCTTCAAGACGCCCCAGACCAACGAGCACAGCGCTCGCTGGCAGGCCGAGTACCTGCAGAACCTGGGCATCACCCAGGTCTGTCACCTGTACGAGAACAGCGGCTACGGCCAGGACACCCTGAACCAGGCCACCCAGGTCTTCGGGGAGTTCGGCATCGAGATCGTCTATTCCGACACCTTCGAGCGCAAGGACACCGAGTTCCCCCAGGTGGTCTCGGTCCAGGGCGCGGGCTGTGAGGCCGTGGTGGTGGGCGCGATCCCGCCCGGCGCCTCCATGGTCACCGCGGCCATCAAGGACGCCATGCCCGACATGCTGGTGATCCACGGCCACGGTGTCTGCAACAAGCAGTTCATCGACCTGGCCCCGGACGCGGTGGAGGGGACGGTGCTGCCCTGCGGCAAGCTCCTGGTGGCCGAGCAGTTGCCCGAGGAGGACCCGCAGAAGCCCGTGTTGCTCCAGTACATCCAGGACTACACCGCGTTCACCGACGGCGAGCCGGTCAGCACCTTCGGCGGCCACGCCTGGGACGCGATGATGTGGTCCGTGGAGGCCCTGGCCAGCCTGGAGGAGGGCATGGATCTGGCGGCTCGGCGGGCGGCCGTGCGGGACTACATCGAGAACAGCATCCAGGACTGGCCGGGCATCTCCGGGATCTTCACCATCACCCCCGAGGATCACCTGGGGCTGGACTACAAGGCCCTGGTGATGACCCGGATCCAGGACGGCTGGTACACCTACTACGGTCCCGAGCTGTGGGAGTGAGGGGGCGGCCCTGCACCCTTGCCGGCAGCCCCAGAAGGGCTGCCGGGGGGAGGTCTCCCCTGTTGGACGATTCGGGTCGGGGGCAGGGCACTCTTGCCCCCGACCTTCCAGTACACGGGTGAACCCCCATGTCCGTCGATGCGGAAGTTCAACAGTTCCTGCGCAAGCGCCGCCCTGCCCACCAGGCGCGGGGCCAACAGATCGCGTGGGCCGGTGTGACCCTGGCTCTTCTGGCCGCCATCCTCTACCTGGGCAGCCAGAAGAACTTCGGCCCCCTCCAGTACGCGCAGCTCGTCCTGGATGGGCTCCGGGGGGGCACCATCTATGCCCTCATCGCCTTGGGCTTTGTCACCGTCTTCAACGTCACCGGCATCATCAACTTCGCCCAGGGGGGCTTTGTCATGCTGGGGGCCATGCTTGCGGTGACGATCAACGACTGGGGAGCCCTGGCCCAGTGGTCTCCGGGGCCCCGGCTGGCCGCCGCGGTGTTGGCAGCCGTCCTGGCCACCACCCTCATCGGGGTCCTGGTGGAGCGGCTCACCATCTATCCGGCCCGGAACGCGGAGCCCCTCACCCTGATCATCATCACGGTGGGGGTGTACATCGTCATGCAGGGGGTCGCGCTGATCGTCTGGGGCACCGATGCCTACAGCCTGCCGGCCTTCACCACCCTGGCCATGCGGGATCGGACCTTCCGCCTGGGCACGGTGATCGTCAAGGCCCAGAGCTTCTGGATCTGGGGCGTCACCGGGGTGACCATGGCGGTCCTCTACTACTTCTTCGAGCACACCATGTGGGGCCGCGCGCTGCGGGCCTGTTCGGTGAATCGCCTGGCGGCCCGGCTCATGGGCATCCGCCCGGATCGCATGTCCATGTTGGCCTTTGGCCTGGCCGCGGCCATGGGGGCCATCGGTGGGATCGTGCTGGCACCGGCCACCCGACCGGTCTACGATATGGGGCTCTCCCTGGGGCTCAAGGGCTTTGTGGCCGCCATCATGGGGGGGTTGGTGAATCCCCCGGCGGCGGTGGTGGGCGGCATCCTGCTGGGGATCATCGAGAATGTGGGCGCCGGGGTGACCCGGGCCGGCATCAAGGACATCTTCTCCTTCATCATCCTGATCTGGGTGCTCCTCTTCCGGCCCCAGGGGCTCTTCGGTCGTCAGCAGACGGTGGAGAAGGTCTGATGCGTCTTCTGCGGAGCCATCGCAACGAAGCCAGCCTGGCCACCCTGGCGTTGGTGGTCCTGGCCCTGGGGCTCTTCGAGGTTCTGCAGCCCGGGGGACGGGATGTGGCCAGCCTGACCGGGGACGTGGTCACCTTCAACACCCTGGTACGGATCGGCATCCTCACCATCGTGGTGGTGGGCCTCAACGTGCTCATGGGCTATGCCGGCCAGGTCTCCCTGGGCCAGGCCGCCTTCTACGGCCTGGGCGCCTATGTCTCCGGGATCTTCACCACCCGGGCCGAGGTCTTTGGCCTTCCTGGAGGGCTGGAGGGGGCCTGGTGGTGGCCCTGGCTCCTGATGGGGGTGGGGATGGCCTTCACCGGCCTCTTTGCCTACCTGGTGGGGCGCCCCATCCTGCGGCTGAAGGGCCACTATCTGGCCATGGCTACCCTGGGCCTGGGCATCATGGTCTACATCCTCTTCCGGGAGAACTTCGGCTTCCGCACCAGCACGGTGAACCTCACCGGGGGCTTCGACGGCCTCTTCGACATTCCCCGGCTGCGGCTCGGGAGCTGGGAGCTGTGGCCCATCACCCGGTACTACTTCCTGGTCTGGCTGGCCGCGCTGGCCAGCATCGCGGTGGCCTTGAACCTGGTCCACTCCCGGGTGGGGCGGGCCCTGCGGGCCATCCATGGCAGCGAGGTGGCCGCGGAGGCCATGGCCGTGGACACCGCGGAGTTCAAGGTCCGGGCCCTGGTCTTCAGCGCCATGTTGGCCAGCCTGGCCGGCAGCCTCTACGCCCACTTCCAGGCCGCGGTCTCCCCAGGCCCCTTCAGCTTCATCGGCTCCTTGGAGCTGGTGGTCATGGCCGCGGTGGGGGGCCTGCGCAACGTGTGGGGGGCTCCTCTGGGCGTGGCCCTGATCCTGGCCATCGAGGAGTTCCTGCGGGCCAAGGGGCATGAGCTCTTCGCGGGGATCGGCAGCGAGGCAGAGCCCGTGGTCTTCGGCATCATCCTGGTGCTCATCATGATCTTCCTGCCGGAAGGGCTCACGGATGGGTTGCGCCGCCTGCCCCGTCTGTGGCAGCGTCGGTCCGGAACCCCCGCGGCTTCCTCGGAGGTGACCTCGTGAGCGCGCTCCCTGGCCCCCTGGCCTCCACCGAAGGCGTCGAGACCCCGCCCCTGCTGGAGGTCCGGGGCGTCTCCATGGTCTTCGGGGGCCTGCTGGCCCTGAACAACGTCCACACCCGAGTGCTTCCCGGCCAGATCAAGGCCATCATCGGCCCCAACGGCGCGGGCAAGACCACCCTGTTCAACATCGTCACCGGCATCTACGCGCCCACCCAGGGCGAGGTCTTCTTCAAGGGAGAGCCCATCCAGGGGTTGAAGCCCCATGCCATCGCGGCCCGGGGCATCACCCGGACCTTCCAGACCATCCGGCTCTTCCACGGCATGACCGCGCTGGAGAACGTGATGGTGGGGCTGCATCGTCACACCCGGGCCGGCTTCATCCACGCAGCCCTGCGCCTGCCCCTGGCCCGCCACGAGGAGCGCCGGATGCGGGAACAGGCCATGGATCTGCTGGATCGGGTGGGCCTGGCCCATGTGGCGGAGGAGGAGGCCACCCACCTTCCCTTCGGCGTCCAGCGCGTGTTGGAGGTGGCCCGAGCCCTGGCCACTCGGCCGGATCTGCTCATCCTGGACGAACCTGCGTCGGGCCTGAACGAGTCCGAGGGCCGTCGGCTCATGGCCCTCCTGCGGGAGATCCGGGATGAGGGCACCACCATTCTCCTGGTGGAGCACGACATGGAGCTGGTCATGGAGCTGGCCGAGGAGATCTTGGTGTTGGTCTACGGCACGCCCATTGCAGAGGGACCGCCCGCGGCGATCCGTCGCCATCCGGAGGTGATCGCTGCCTACCTGGGAGACGAGGAACTCTTTGTGGAGCCCTCGCTGGGGAGGCGCATGCAGGAGGCGTGAGGTGCCGGGCCCCAGGAGGCCCCTGCTCCCTCCCTCTCCTGCAGCCGTGGCCCATCGCCCGGGGGAGTCGCCCATCCACCCACATACCATGCCCATCCACAGACCATGCTTGTCCTCGAGCGCATCAGCAGCTACTACGGACGCATCCAGGCCTTGAAGGCCATCTCCCTCCAGGTGGAGGAGGGGGAGATCGTGGCCCTGATCGGGGCCAACGGCGCGGGCAAGACCACCCTGCTCAACAGCGTGAGCGGCCTGGTCCTTCCCCAGGAGGGTCGGGTCCTCTTCGACGGTCGGGACATCGCCCACCTGCCCCCGGAGGACACGGTCCACCTGGGCATCAGCCACGTGCCCGAGCACCGGCAGCTCTTCGGCACCATGACCGTGTACGAGAACCTGCTCCTGGGCGCGTACCACCGGCGGGTGTCCCGGGCCGAGCTCGTCGGTGATCTGGGTCAGGTCTTCGAGCTCTTTCCCCGGCTGGAGGAACGCCAGGGCCAGCTCGCGGGCACCCTGAGCGGCGGCGAACAGCAGATGCTGGCCATCGCCCGAGGGCTCATGGCCCGCCCCCGTCTTCTCCTGCTGGACGAGCCCTCGTTGGGGCTGGCTCCCCTGATCGTGCGGGATCTCTTCCAGGTCATTCGCTCGTTGCGGGAACGGGGGACCACGGTGCTCCTGGTGGAGCAGAACGCCCGAGCAGCCCTCCACCTGGCCGACCGGGCCTATGTGCTGGAGACCGGCTCCATCGTGCTGGAGGGCCCGGCCCAG
>JALSIX010000058.1 GCA_026989655.1 Caldilineaceae bacterium | reverse complement strand
GCCGGTGGCGTTGGAGGCGGGGAGTCGGTTTGCGATTCGTGAGGGTGGGCGGACGGTAGCGGCCGGAGTGATCACGAAGATTTTGGAGTAGGTCTGGCCCCTGGAACAGCCGGAAACCCGGCGGGGGCGACCCCGATGAGGCGTGCTCCCCGCCGGGCGCCACATATCGCAGGCGAGTAGCTCAAGTGGCAGAGCGGCGGTCTCCAAAACCGCAGGTTGCGGGTTCGAGTCCTGCCTCGCCTGCCTCGGTAGCATGGCCACCGACCCGAGTCGGTGGCCATTTTCCGCCCGGGATCGGGGGTTTCCAGGGCCCTTGGTTCCCCTGTTGGAGGGAAATGGACACATCGTGAGCCGATCATCATCCATTGCACAGCGCAGCGACAACCCCATCCTCCGCTACATCCGGGAAACGCGGGCCGAACTGGCCAAGGTCACCTGGCCCACCCGAGAGGAGGGCCTGCGACTGACGGTCATCGTGCTGATCGTGACGGCCGTGTCCTCGGTCTTCCTGTGGGCGGTGGACACGGTGTTCAGCTTCCTGATCGCCCAGTTCCTCCGCCTGGTCTAGCCGTTTCGTCGGTGGAGGGGAGCGGGCAGGCGGCCCACCGCGGCCATGGGCCGCGAACCAGGCGCGATGGGGCCGCCCTGTGCACACCGATCCGGAGGCCGGGCAGGGCCCATCGCGGGAGGAGGCCATTGTGGACGAGCGCAAGAATCCGCCGGAACGGGACATCCCTCCGCCTTCCCCCGAGGAGGCGGCGGACGTGCTGGACCCGGAGGCCGAGACCGAGGCGGTAGAGGAGCCAGAGACCGCCCCAGCGCCCAGCGGACCCCAGGCCCAGTGGTACGTGGTCCACTGCTATTCGGGCATGGAGAACAAGGTCAAGCGGAACCTGGAACACCGGGCCGAGTCCATGGGGATGCGGGACAAGATCCTGGAGGTGGTGGTCCCCACCGAGACCGAGATCGAGATCCGGGACGGAGTACGCCGGGAGGTGGAGCGCCGGGTCTTTCCCGGGTACATCCTGGTCAAGATGTTCATGGACGAGGACAGCTGGTACGTGGTCCGCAACACCCCGGGCGTCACCGGCTTCGTGGGCGTGGGCAACAAGCCCACTCCCCTGAGCGAGGACGAGGTCCAGCGTATCATGGAGCGCATTGAGTCCGGCGAGCCCCGGGTGAAGGTCAAGTTCGAGGTCGGCGAGCGGGTGCGGATCACGGAAGGGCCCTTCGCGGAGTTCAGCGGCGTGGTGGACGCCATCGATCCGGAGAAGGGCAAGGCCCGGGTCCTGGTGAGCTTCTTCAACCGGGAGACCCCCGTGGAGGTGGATCTCCTGCAGCTGGAACGGGAGACACGGTAAGAGGAGTCGAAGATGGCCAAGAAAGTCAAGGCGGTGGTGAAGCTTCAGATCCCGGCCGGCAAGGCCAACCCCGCGCCTCCTGTGGGCACCGCTCTGGGCCCCCACGGCGTGAACATCATGGCCTTCTGCAAGGAGTACAACGCCCGGACCCAATCCCAGGTGGGCCAGATCATCCCGGTCGAGATCACCATCTACACGGACAACTCCTTCACCTTCATCACCAAGACCCCCCCGGCCGCAGACCTGATCAAGAAGGCCGCGGGCATCGACAAGGGCAGCCCAGAGCCCAATGTCCAGAAGGTGGGCCAGATCACCCGGCAGCAGGTCCGGGAGATCGCGGAGATCAAGCTCAAGGACCTGGGCAACGTTCCCCTGGAGAGCGCGATGCGCATGATCGAGGGCACGGCCCGCAGCATGGGCGTCACCGTGGTGGACTGAGGCGCCCGGGCGAACGGACCGGAGACGAGGAGCCGCTCGTCAGCAGTTCACGAATTCGTAGCGGAGTCGGCATCCTCAGAGGCCGACTCCAGGGAGGGCGATGCCGCCTCGGAGGATGTTCACCCCTCCGTTGGGCTGAAATCGTGGATCACTGTTCGTGGGAGGCGAGGGACAGGCCCCTCGCCGTTGGCACCACCCGGGAGGAGACCATGCCGAAGCACAGCCGACGCTATCGAGAACTGCTCGAGAAGTTCGACCTGAGCCGGAGCTACAGCCCCGAGGAGGCGGTCAAGCTTGTCAAAGAGCTGGCCACCGCCAAGTTCGACGAGACCATCGAGGCCCACCTGCGCACCGGCGTGGACCCCCGCCACGCGGACCAACAGGTCCGGGGTGTGGTGACCCTACCCCACGGCACCGGACGCACCGTCCGCATCCTGGTCTTTGCCGGGCCGGACGGCACCGCCGTGGCCGAGGAGGCCGGGGCAGACTATGTGGGCGGCGAGGAACTGGCCCAGCGCATCCAGCAGGGCTGGCTGGACTTCGACGTGGTGTTGGCCACGCCGGACATGATGCGGGTGGTGGGCCGCCTGGGCCGGATCCTGGGGCCCCGAGGCCTGATGCCCAGCCCCCGGGCCGGCACGGTGGTCCAGCCCGAGGACCTGCCCCGAGTGATCCAGGAGGTCCGGAAGGGCCGGGTAGAGTTCCGGGTGGACAAGACCGCCAACATCCATGCGCCCATCGGCAAGGCCAGCTTTCCACCCGAGCACCTGCTGGAGAACTTCGCGACCCTGATGGAGGCCATCCGGGAGGCCCGCCCCGAGGCGGTCAAGGGCCAGTACATCCGCCGGGTCGCCCTGGCCCCCACCATGGGGCCCGGGGTGAAGGTGGATCCCAACATGGCCCTGGCCCTGACCACGGAATAGGGGCCGTGCCTGGACAACCGAATTTCGGCTGTTGTCGCTGTGCCGGAGACAGCAGGTGTGGTCCCCGACCACGTAAGCGGACGATCCGGTCCCGCCTGCCGAGGCCTGACACAGATCCGGTCCTGGACTCCGTGTCCCTGGGGGCAGGCCCCCTGTCGGCCACGGGAGATCGGGGCCCATCCTGTGAACCACGCCTCTGTGTCCCCGGGCACAGGGGCGTTTCTGTTCAGAGCGGATGCCAGAAGCGGCTGTAAGCGAGAAAGGAGGAGAGTCCCTTGGCCATTACCCGGCAGAGGAAAGAGGAGCTGGTCGCGCGCTATCGGGAGCTGCTGGAGGCGAGCACGGCCCTGGTCTTCACGGACTACCGGGGTGTGACCGTGGCCCAGATCAACGAGCTGCGCAGCCAGCTCAAGGAGACCGGCACCACCTACATGGTGGTCAAGAACCGACTGCTCAAGCTGGCCCTGGAACAGGCCGGCCGCCCCTCGGAGCTGGACGGCCTGCTCACCGGCCCCAACGCGGTGGCCTTCCTGGGGGAGGACATCGGCAAGGGGGTCAAGACGCTCCGGGACTGGATCCGGCAGAGCGGCGATGAGCTGATCACCATCAAAGGTGCTCTGCTGGAGGACGAGGTCCTGGACGCGGAGCGGGCCGCCAGCCTGGCCAACCTGCCCACCCGGGAGGAGATGTTGGCCACCCTGCTGGCCACCATCATGGCCCCGGCCAGCCAGCTGGCGCGGGTGATCCACGAGCCCGGCGCCAGCCTGGCCCGGGTGGTCAAGGCCCGGGCAGACCAGGAGCAGCAGGCCGCCTGATCCGGGCCGGATGTCCGCCCTTCCCGCGGGCCACCCGTCGAGTTTCCATACCCGTGTGTCCATCGATTCCCAGCCATCGATTCCCAGGAGGAGAGCATCATGGCAGATCTGCAGGCGATCAAGGAACAGCTCAACAGCCTCACCCTGTTGGAGGCCGCCGAGCTGGTCAAGATGTTGGAGGAGGAGTGGGGCGTGAGCGCCGCGGCCCCGGTGGCCGTCGCGGCCGTGGCCGGTGGCGCGGGCGCCGCGGAGGAGGAGGTCGAGGAGAAGACCGAGTTCGATGTGGTCCTCAAGGAGATCGGCCCCAAGAAGATCAACGTCATCAAGGCCGTGCGGGCCGTCACCAGCCTGGGCCTGAAGGAGGCCAAGGAGCTGGTGGAGAGCGCACCGGCCCCGGTGGTCCAGGGAGTGCCCAAGGAGACGGCCGAGGAGGTCAAGACGAAGCTGGAGGCGGAAGGCGCGGTGGTGGAGATCAAGTAGGCACTGCCTCCAACGACCACGCCGAGACTGGCATCCGCAGCCCAGGGGCTCGGGGGAGAATCCCCCGAGCCCTTTCTTCGTGGATCCCTCTCTCTCTCAAGGCGCCCTCGGCCACCGACCTGCTGGCCCACCTTCTCCTGTGGACACCTCCCCTGGGACCGGGTGCCGCGGAGGGAGCCCAGACGACAGGGCGCTGTTCCTCCTTCCTCCTCCCGGCGCGGCACCGAACCCCTGGAGCGCACCCCCCGATCGGGCCTGGGCTTTGAGGTGCTTGGGGGCCTCTGGCGGTTGTGCTACAATGGAGGTCCAGCCAGCGGGAACGAGTTCTGCCGGAGCCACCGAGAAGACGGCCTCATGGAAGCCCATGCACGCCAGGGGAAGCCGTCGAAGGACGAGCCCACACCAGCGGAGAGGGACCATGGTCCCTGGCCGGTGGTCGGCCATGCCTGGGCCGTGGAGCTGCTCCGCCATGCCCTGGCTCCAGGGGGCCCAGGCCCCGGACACGCCTACCTCCTCTCCGGCCCTCCCCAGATCGGGAAGACGACCCTGGCCCAGGCGCTGGCCCGGGCCTTGCTCTGCCGGGAAGGGGGCCCCGATCCCTGCGGCCGGTGTCGTTCCTGCCGGCTCATGGAACGGGACAGCCACCCGGACTTCCGCCGGATCCAGCCCCTGGACCGGGAGGGCCAGCCGGATCCGGTGCAAGGGCTCCTGCGTGCGGACCAGGCCAGCCAGATCGTCCGGGAGGCCCTGTTGCGACCGGTGGAGGCCCGCTACAAGGTCTTCCTGATCCAGGAGATGCAGCGGGCCAACGAGGCCTTTGCCAACAAGCTCCTCAAGACCCTGGAGGAGCCGCCGGAGCATGTGGTCCTCTGCCTGACGGCCCACCATCGCAGCCGGGTGCTGCCCACCATCGCCAGCCGTTGCCAGCACCTGGAACTCCGCCCCCTGGACCGGGCCACGGTGGAGCAGGCCCTGCAACACCGTTGGGGGGCTTCCCCGGAACAGGCCCGGCTTCTGGCCCGGCTGTGCCAAGGCCGCCTGGGGTGGGCGGTGGAACGGCTGGCGGATCCCGGTGCCCTGGAGACCCGTCGGGAGGCGTTGGCCGAACTGCGGCAGTTGGCCCGGTCTGGCCGCATCCCGCGCCTGGTGTACGCGAGGGAGCTGGCCACTCGCTCCGGGGGCACTCCCGGCCTGTTCGAACAGCTCGACCTGTGGGCCTCCTGGTGGCGGGACGTGATGTTGGCCCAGGCCGGATATCCGGACGGCTGCACCCACGTGGACATGCTTCCGGCCATCCAGGAGGATGCCGCCGCGTTCCATGCCGCCCAGGTGCGGCGCTACCTGGCCCTGTTGGGCCAGGTGAAAGACCACCTCCACCGTGCCGCGAACGTTCACCTGGCCCTGGATGTGCTGCTCCTCCAGATGCCCCGGCCGGTGAACCTGGAGTGATATCGAGGAGAAGCCATGCCTGTCGTCGTCGGCGTTCAGTTCAGACCTGTCACCAAGATCTACTACTTCGATCCGGACCGTCGCCTGGACCTGATGCCCGGGGACTACGTGGTGGTGGACACGGCCAAGGGCCGCGAGGTGGCCCAGATCGTCCAGCCCCCCCACACCGTCGCCCAGGAGGAGCTGGTGGGCGACGTGAAGAAGGTGGTGCGGCGAGCCACCCCCTGGGACCTGCTGCAGAAGGACCTGTGGCAGCGCAAGGAGCGGGAGGCCCTGACCATCTGCCGCCACAAGGCCCGGGCACATGGCCTGAAGATGAAGGTCACCCGCTGCGAGTACAACTTCGATGGCGGGCGGCTGACCGTCTTCTTCACCGCGGAGAAGCGGGTGGACTTCCGGGCCCTGGTCCGGGACCTGGCCCGGACCTTCCAGACCCGGATCGAGATGCGCCAGATCGGCGTCCGGGACGAGGCCAAGCTGTTGGACGGGGTGGGAAAGTGCGGGCGTCAGCTCTGCTGCACCAGTTGGCTGCGGGAGTTCGCCCCGGTCAGCGTGCGCATGGCCAAGAACCAGCAGCTTCCGCTGAACCCGGACGAGATCAGCGGTGTCTGCGGCCGGCTCCTCTGCTGTCTCTCCTACGAGGATCCCCTGTACAAGGAGCAGAACCGCAAGATGCCCAAGGTGGGGGCCGAGGTCATCACCCCCCAGGGCAAGGGCCGGGTCCGCCACCTCCATCCGCTGAAGGAGACCGTCACGGTCAAGTTGGAGAACGACGTCCTCGCGGAGTTCTCCGTCCACGAACTGATCACGGGCAAGCGCAACGGGGGCGGCTGTGGCCCCTGTGGGGGGTGCACGGCCGAGCGGCGGGCCCGGGCCGCGGAGGACAACGCCCGCCTGTTGGCCGCCCGAGAACAGGCAGAAGGGGGGGCGGACCCGGACACCCCGGCGGGGGAGGAGGCCCCCGAGGCGGGAAAGGAGCGGAGCATCCGGGCCCGGCGTCGGGCCGATCGTCGGCGCCGTTTTCGCCGGCGCCGACGAAAACGGTAGGTGCCACCCCGTCTGGGCCCAGGCAGGCAGAAGGCCGCCAGGACGTTGCCCGGCGGCCTTCTGCCTGCCTGTTTCACCGGGTTGGCCCGGACGTCGTCCCTGGCCGAGCCCTCTATTTGGCGTGGGCCACCGAACGGGTCTCCCGCACCACGGTGACCCGGATCTGGCCGGGATATTCCAGGTTGTCCTCGATCTTCTTCGCGATCTCCTTGCTCAGCTCGATGACCGCCAGGTCGTCCACCTCCTCGGGCTTCACGATCACCCGGATCTCCCGGCCGGCCTGGATGGCGTAGGTCTGGCTGACCCCTGGGAAGCTGTTGCCGATCTCCTCCAGCGCGGTGAGCCGTTTGATGTAGGTCTCCAGGCTCTCTCGCCGGGCCCCGGGCCGGGCGCCGCTGATGGCGTCCGCGGCGGCCACGATGACCGCCTCGATGCTCTGGGGTTCCACCTCGCCGTGGTGGGAGGCGATGCAGTTCACCACCTTCTCGCCGACGCCGTAGCGCCGCGCGATCTCCGCGCCCACCAGGGCATGGGGCCCTTCGATCTCGTGGCTCACGGCCTTGCCGATGTCGTGCAACAGGCCGCCCAGGCGGGCCGTCTGCACGTCCGCGTGGAGCTCCGCCGCGATGATGGCCGCCAGGTGGGCCGTCTCGATGGCATGGTAGTACTGGTTCTGGCCGTAGCTGCTCCGGAACTTCAGGCGCCCGATGAGCTTCACCAGCTCCCGGTGGAGCCCCTGGCAGTGGGTCTCGATGAGGGCCTGTTCGCCGGCCTCCAGGATCACCTGCTCCACCTCCTGCTGGGCCCGTTCCACCTCCCGCTCCACCCGGGCAGGGTGGATGCGGCCGTCCGCGACCAGCTTGCTGAGCGCGATCCGGGCCACCTCTCGGCGGACCGGGTCGAAGCTGCTGATGAGGATGGCCTCGGGGGTGTCGTCCACCACCAGGTCCACCCCGGTGGCCTGTTCGATGGCCCGGATGTTGCGCCCCTGGCGGCCGATGATCCGGCCCTTCATCTCGTCGGAGGGCAGGCTCACCGTGCTGACGGTGTACTCGGTGACATGTTCGCTGGCCACCCGCTCCACGGCCAGGGCCACGATCTCTCGGGCCCGCTGTTCGGCCTGCTCCTGGGCCTCGGCCTCGGTCTCCCGGATGACCCGGGCCATCTCCTGGCGGGTCCGCTCCCGGACCTGGGCCAGGAGCCGTTCCCGGGCCTCCTCCTCGGTCATCTGGGCGATCCGTTGGAGCTCGGCCCGGTAGACCTCCTCCGCCTGGGCCAGCTCCACGGCCTTCTTGTCCAGTTGGCTCTGACGCTGGTTGAGCTTGCGTTCCCGGTCCTCCAACTGGTCCAGGCGTCGTTCCAGGGTCTCCTGCCGGTTCTGCAGCCGTTCCTCGATCCGCTCCAGCTCGCGACGACGGCGGGCGTACTCCGCGTCCATCTGCTCCCGCAGCCGGACCTTCTCCTCCTGGAGCTGCAGCCGCATGCGCTGGGCCTCGGCCTCGGCCTCGGCCAGGACCTGGGCTGCCTGCTGCCGGGCGCCCTCCACCGTACGCTCCTGCCGCTCCCGCTCCACACGGGTACCGACCTCGCGTCCTCGAGTGTAGGCAACATAACCGGCGATGGCCGCACTGATCAACGCCACGACCAGGATCCACACGATGGCTAGTGTGTCCATCTCCGGTTCCTCTTCACTTGCTGGATCTGGATGAATGCCGCTACGCCGGCGGTCCGCCCTCTCTCCGGTGCCTCTTGGGCTCTGGCCGGGGCAAGGGCAGACCGCGCGGACAACACCGTTGCACGGACAACACGACTACACAGCACGGGTGCCACTGCACAGCACGATTCCACCACAGTCCGAAACACGTCGACAGTCCGATTGTAGGGCGGCGAACACGACCCAACCGGGACGCGCATCGAGTACAACCCGGAACGGAGACCCGGGCCGCGTGGCCAGGGAGCTCCCAGGGCCGCTAGAGGGCGTCGTCCGCCGGGTCGGTGTCCTCCCGGTCCAGGTGGGCCAACACCTCCGCGATGGTCTCCCAGTCGAAGCCTCGACGCTGGAGGTAGCCCTGGGCCCTGCGGCGGAGGGTCTCTTCGTCCAGGTGCCGCCAGCTAGGCAGCCGTTTCCGGAGGGCTTTTTGGGCTGCGGCGATCTCGTCCCCTGCCGAGGCCAGCACCTGGTCGATGACCGAGGGGGGAACCCCCTTCTGCCGGAGCTCGTGGGCCAGGGCTCGGACCCCTCGGGGGCTGAACCGTTGCCGCTGCGCTACCCAGTACCGGGCGAAGGCCCGGTCGTCCAGGTAGCCCTGTTCCTCCAGGCGTGCCAGCACCCATGCCACATGCTCCGGGGGCAGGGGCCTGCCCTGGGGGCGGTACCGGGACAGGTTCTGCCGTACCTCCCAGGTGCTCCGGGGGCGTACGGCCAGGAAGCGGAGGGCCCGGTCCAGGGCCTTGGCGCGGAGGTCTACCTGTTGGAGGGCCTGGATCTCCGCGTCGCTCAGGAACTGGCCCTTTTGCAGGTGGGCCGCCTGGGTGGCCGGCAGCCCGAAGGCGTACCGACCGTCCAGGTAGACGCTGACCCGGTCGCGGGTGTGTCTCTGGAAACGCAGTTCGGTGATCGTTCCCGCCATGGTGCCCTCGGTGTCCTGGGGTGGGGCCAATGAAAAGGGCGCTGCAGCGTGACGGCAGCGCCCCAGAGGCCCTTCTCCCTCGTTGTCTGGTCGATCTTCACCGCACGATCCTGACCGCTGGGTCAACTCCCTGCACCGTCGTCGCCTGGGGCCGACCCCGTCCAGGGGATGGAGGTGCGATCCGTCCTGGGCTGCGGCTGCACAGGGCGCCTGGGGCACCGAGTCTGCAGCCACCTGCTCGGCGTAGTGGGCCTGGCCCTAGGAGGACGACCGGAGCTCCGGAACGACGGGGCGTCAGGCGGTCGCGGCGGAGGCAGGATCCGGGGCCACCGCCGCGTCGGTGGGGGCGATCGTCAGGCCGACATGCTCTCGGATCCGGCGCTCGATCTCCTCTGCCAGCTCGGGGTTCTCCCGCAGGAAGGCCTTGGCGTTCTCCCGGCCCTGGCCCAGTCGGAGCTCTCCGTAGCTGTAGAAGGACCCGCGTTTGGCGATGACGTCGTACTCCACCCCCAGGTCCAATAGGTCCCCCATCTTGGAGATGCCCTCGTTGTAGATGATGTCGAACTCAGCCACCTTGAAGGGCGGCGCCACCTTGTTCTTCCGCACCGTCACCCGGGTTCGGTTGCCGATGACCTCGCCGCCCTGTTTGATGCTCTGGATCCGACGGACGTCCAGGCGGACGCTGGCGTAGAACTTCAGCGCCATCCCCCCGGCCGTGGTCTCTGGGTTGCCGAACATGACCCCGATCTTCTGGCGGAGCTGGTTGGTGAAGATCAGGCAGGTGCCGCTGGCCTTCACCGCGCCCACCAGCTTGCGCAGGGCCTGGCTCATCAACCGGGCTTGCAGGCCCACGTGGCTGTCGCCCATCTCCCCCTCGATCTCCGCTCGGGGCACCAGGGCGGCCACGCTGTCCACCACCACCACGTCCATGGCCCCGCTCCGGATGAGCGCCTCCGTCACCTCCAGGGCCTGTTCCCCGGTGTCGGGCTGGCTGACGTACAGGTTCTCCACATCGACCCCGATCTTCCGGGCGTAGAGGGGATCCAGGGCGTGCTCCACGTCCACGAAGCCGCAGATGCCTCCGCTGCGTTGGGCCTCCGCGATGATGTGGAGACACAGGGTGGTCTTCCCCGAGCTCTCGGGCCCGTAGATCTCCACCACCCGCCCCCGGGGCACTCCGCCCACCCCCAGGGCGATGTCCAGGCTCAGACTGCCGGTGGGGATGGCCTCCACCTGAAGCCGGGTGGCCTCCCCCAGCTTCATGATGACCCCTTCCCCGTACCGTTTGGTCAGGAGAGCGATCGTGTTTTCCAGGGCCTTCTGGCGACCGTTCGTGGCCATGTGCCGCTCCGGAACCTGCCGATGTACCCCCCTGGGCGGGGGTGGGGAGGCACGAAGCCGCCCGTACACTGTATGGACTTTTCCGCTCGAGCAAGTGGACACAGACAGGTGTCGCGCTATCGAGTTGTTGTGCAGGGGCCCGAAGGCCGGGCCCCCTCTCGAACTTTAGTTTACTTGACCGGACAAGATTATGCAAACCCTCGCGCGGGCCGGCAGGCGACCTGGGGATCCCAGGGAGGCGGGATACGGGACAGGGGCGCCGCGACCCAGGCGGCCCCTTCGGCGGGACAGGCCAGGGTCCCACCGGGGGCTGAGGGGCAGCTCTGGGGGGAGGGGACGGTTGCCGGGGGCCGTTCATCCGGGGCCCGGGGCGTAGATCTTCTCCCGCAGGGCCTGGATCTGGCGCCGCAGCGCCTCGTCCCGCTCCTGCTCCTGGGCGATCTTGTCGACGCCGTGTCGGATGGTGCTGTGGTCTCGGCCGCCCAGGAGGTCGCCGATGGCCGGCAGGGAGAGGTCGTTCTCGGTTCGGAGCAGGTACATGGCCACCTGCCGGGCATGGGCCACCTCTTTGGTGCGGCCTCGCCCTTTCAGGATGGCCACCGGGACCCCGAAGTGTGCGGCCACCAGGTCCAGCACCTGGCGGGGCTCGCGGGGTTGGCGCCGGGGGGCCAGGTCATCCAGGGTGGTGGCGATCATCTCCAGGGTGATGGGCTCTCGGTAGAGCCGGGCCTGCATGGCCACCCGTTTCAGCGCGCCCTCCAGCTCTCGGATGTTGCTGTCGATCCGCTCCGCGATGAACATCAGGATCTCCTGGGAGATCTGGACGCCCAGCACCTCGGCCTTGGACTGGAGGATGGCCACCCGGGTCTCCAGGTCGGGCTGGCTGATGTCTGTCAGCAGGCCGCCCTCGAAGCGGCTGCGGAGCCGGGCCTCCAGGGTGGCGATCTCCTTGGGCGGGCGGTCGCTGGTGATCACCACCTGCCGGCCGGCTGCGTGCAGGTGGTTGAAGGTGTGGAAGAACTCCTCCTGGGTCCGCTCCTTGCCCGCGATGAACTGGATGTCGTCGATCAGGAGCAGGTCCACCTGGCGATACTTGTTCCGGAAGGCCTGGGTGCTCTGGTCGCGGATGGCCGCGATGAGCTCGTTGGCGAACTGTTCTGCGGAGCAGTAGTAGACCCGCATTCCCCGTCTGAGGATCTCGTGGCCGATGGCGTGGAGCAGGTGGGTCTTGCCCAGGCCCACGCCGCCGTAGATGAACAGGGGGTTGTACTCGCCGCCGGGGTTGTCCACCACGGCCAGGGCCGCGGCCGCGGCCAGCCGGTTGTGGCTCCCCACCACGAAGGTCTGGAAGGTGAAGCGGTGGTGGAGCGCGGCCTCCAGGATCTGGTCCACGGTGACCTGGGGCGTCTCCGGCACTGCCCCCGGGGGCTCCGCGGGCCGCCAGGAAGAGCCGGCGTGGGCGCGGGCCGTCGCCGGCCCGGGGTGGCCCGCCGGGCCCCGGGCCGTGGAACCCGGCTCGGAGGCCAGCCGGTACAGGGGCGGCAGCTCGTCCGAGGAGGGGGGCTGGGCCAGCGGGGGCTTGACACAGAAGCGCACGTCCACGGTGCGTCGGGCCATCCGGGCCAGGACCTCTTTGATCCGGGGGCGCAGCCGGGTCTGGAGCCAGTCCCGGGCATATGGGGAAGGGGTGCCGATGATGAACTCCCCGTCCTCGTAGGCCAGCACGGCCGTATCCCGGAGCCAGGTGTCGAAGGTGCTGCGCTGCAGGGTCATGGACAGTTCGTCCAGGGCAGCCTGCCAGAGCGCGTCCGGGGGCTGGGGGAGCTCCGCGGGGCCCGGCGCCTGGGGGGCCTCCTGGGCAGGGGTGGGCGAGCCCTCGCCCCGGGGAACGGGGGCATGGGGCCGGGGGATATCGTTGCCCCCCTCGAAGACGTGGGGGAAGTCGCTTCCGCGTCGTGGGCGCGGGGCACTGGGGTCCATGGGCACAGGCACTTCCTCCTCCTCGGTGGTGGACACGGGCCTGTGGCGTCCTGCGGATTCGGATCGGCTTCTCGAATTGCGAACCGTTTCACACGATGGGCAGCCAGCTCCGCCGGAAGGGTCGGCGGGAGGCACTGCACGGGAAACGTCGATGTCTCAGCCACCCGGGAGGACGTGTCGCCGGGGCTTTTTCGGGGCATCCAAGGGATCGCGCAGGTCGGTCTGGGGCCTGTCGCTGCCGCTGCTGGGTGCGGATCCCAGGTGGCCGATGGAGGACGATCACGGAACGTCACCGACGTTGGACAACCGGATCTATGCCTGCTAGTCTACCAGAAAGCCCCCAGATCGCCAATCGTCGCGAGGGGGCCACGGGCTTCCATGTCCACAACGCGAACGTCTGTTCCACGCGATATCTAGTGGTGTTGTGGACTCTTTCCCCAAAATAGGCGGGTTATCCCCGCCGTTCTGGGGATAACCCGCTGCAAAATTTTAAGAATGAGCCCCCCACCCCCGGGGCCCGATCCGGCCCCACCGGATCCGGGGACCGGGGGCCCCGGGTTGTCCCCGTTTCCTCACCGGATCTCCCCGAAGTTGTCCCCAGATCGGTCCCGTGGCCGAGACCAGGCCTCGGGCGTATGGCGGAGGGCTCGGCCAATATACGGGGCTCACGGCGCGGCGGGAGGAGTGGGGGCAGGCGGTTCCTGCAGGAAACAGAGGAGGCTCTGGACCACTCCTTCGGCCACCTGATGGGGCCGCTCCACCAGGAGCGCTCGGTCACCGCCCAGGAAGCCCATCTCCAGGATGGCCGTGGGCGTGGTGGGGGCGGCCCAGCGGAAGGCGTAGTAGTTGGTCATGTTCCGGGTGATGGTCTCCGGGTGGTTCCGCAGCCCGGTGACGGCCGCGTACTGGGTGTGGATGCAGGCCACCAGCCGTTCCTCGGGCTCGGAGACCAGGCTGAGGGAACGGGTGGCCACCTTGTATCCGCTCAGCCCCACGCAGCTGTCCGAATGGAGGCTGAGCAGCACCGTGGCCCGGAGCCCCCGCAGCCGGGGGTCCTGTTCGTCCAACACCCACACCTGGACACCCTGGGAGCGGAGGCGCTCCGCCACCTGGGCCGTGATCCGGGCGTTGACCTCCACCTCCTGGAGGAGCACCTGGCCGGTGTTGTCCGTGCAGACGGCTCCCGAGTCGTAGCCTGCGTGGCCCTGGATGAGGGCCACGGTGGGGCGTCTTCCCAGGCCCAGGCCCAGGAGGGCGGCCAGGTCCAGGTTGGAGAGGGGATAGCCCGCAGCCTGGGCCACCAGCACGCCGGTGGCCAGGAGCGACGCCAGGCTGACCAGGATGAAGAGCCGTTGGAGGCGGACGAGGAGATCGCGACGCATGTCACTGCCAGGTGAAGGTCCGAATGTCGCTGGGCTGGCTGGCCCGTTCGATCTCCCGTCCCTGGCCCCGGTCTGGCCAGACCCGGACCACGTTCACCTGCCAGGCATAGGTGGCCTGGGTTCCGGGGCGGGGCGCGAACTCCCGGCCCAGCCGGTAGCTGGTCCCCTTGGTCCACACCGCGGCAGGGGTGGGGTGGAGCCCTTCCACCGGCCATATTCGGAGGATGTACCACTCGTTGTCCGCCAGCAGGTCCACGCTGAGCCAGGTGAAGAGCACGTCCTGGTTTCGGGGGATCTGGGCCTCGGCGATGGGGGTGAGGAGCTCCGGAGCGGCATAGGTGGAGAGGGAACGCTCCAGTTCCCGGGCCGCTTCGCTGGAGGCCAGGACCTGGGCCGGCACCTGGTCCACCGGGATGCGGAGGACCTGGCCCGGCCGGAGCAGGTCCGGCGACGGCAGCTCGTTGGCCGCCAGGATCGCGTCCACCTGGGTGCCGAAGTGGATGGCCAGCCCCACCAGGGTGTCCCCGGGTTGTACGGTGTAGCGAAAGACCGTGGGCAGGGTGAAGCGGCCGTTGCTCTCCAGGACCGAGGCCGGCAGGGGGATGCGGAGCTCGTCCCCGGCCCGGATGAGATCGTCTTCCAGGCCGTTGGCCTCCCGGATGGTCTCCACCGGCACCCCGTAGCGGCTGGCGATGCCGATGAGGGTCTCGCCGGCCTGGACCTTGTGGACGATCTCCCGGGGCACAGGTGGGGGCGTGGCCGGGGGGGTTCTGGGATCCGCCATCGGATCCTGGGCGGGGGAAGCGTCCGCGGGGGCTTCGGGGGGATCCGGGCTGGCCGAGGCCAGGGTACGGCCCTGGCCGTTGGCCTGGGGAGAGCGGGCGCCGAACTGCCACCAGGTGAAGACCACCAGGAGCGCGATGAGGACCAGGCCCAGGTCCAGCCAGCGGACGCGAGGTCGAGGGGATGGCTCCTGCAGGGAGTGGCCACAGAAATAGCAGACGTCCGCCTGCTGGGCCACCCGGGTGCCGCAGTTGGGGCAGCGCCGTGTCGAGCCGGGGGAAGCGGGATGCATGTCCATGGGGCCATTATAACATCGAACCTGTGGCGGGAGGGAACCCGGCCGTCCCCACCGAAGTCCCTCTCCCTCCTCGGCCCTTGCCGTGGGCAGCGAACCCCGCCATCCTCCTCTTCCTGGGGCGGGGGAAGGGTTCTGGGCCAGGCCGGGCATGGCCCTGGGGGCCAGAGCCGGATGCGTTCTCCAGATGGGTTTGGCCATCCACCGGCCTCCCTGGTATACTGTAACCCCGTGTGCGCCGATCGTTCCCCCGCCCCGGGGCGGGGGCCTGCCATCACCTGTGGGGCGATTCCATGACCACCTTTCTGATGATCGCGAGCATCATCATCGCCATCACCCTGATCGCGGTGGTGCTGATCCAGGGCCACTCCGGTGGGCTCGGCAGTGCCTTCGGCGGCGATGCCGGCATCTACCGCACCCGTCGGGGCGTGGAGAAGACCCTCTTCAACCTGACCATTGTCCTGGCCTCTCTCTTCATGCTCCTCAGCCTGATCACGGTGGCTCTCCAGTAGCATCGGCTCCCCGCCATGCACACCGACGCGCCGACGCCGGAGCCGGGCTCTCTCCCCACGGCCCCCCTGGGCAGGCTGCTCCGCTGGCAGATCCTGTTGGCCTTCCTGGGCATCGCGATCCTCTCCACCCTGTTGGGCCTGACGGCCTACAACATCTCCACCGTGGTGGTCCCCGAACGGGGAGGGGTCTTCCGGGAGGGGGTGGCGGGCTACCCCCAGTACATCAACCCGCTCCTCTGTCACGTCCACGAGGTGGACCAGGACTTCTGTGGTCTCCTGTATCGGGGCCTCACCCGGCTGGACAAGCACGGCCAGGTGGTGCCGGATCTGGCCGAGGCCTGGACCGTGACCCCGGACGGGCTGGTCTACACCTTCCGCCTGCGGCCGAACATCTACTGGCACGACGGCACCCCGGTGACCGTGGAGGACGTGCTGTTCACCGTGGAGATGATGCAGGCCCCCGACTCGCCGGTGGTGCCCGACCTGGCCCAGTTCTGGCGCACGGTGGAGGTGGAGGCAGTGGACGAGCGGACCCTCCGCTTCACCCTGGAGCGCTCCTTCGCCCCCTTCCTGGACTACACCACCGTGGGGCTGTTGCCCAAGCACATCTGGCAGAACGTGCCCCCCTCCCAGTTGGCCACCACGCCCTTGAACCTGAACCCGGTGGGCACGGGCCCCATGCAGGTGGTCCAGATCGGCGCGGAGGGGATACGGCTGGAGCCCAACCCCTACTATCCCGACAAGCTGCCCTACATCTCGGCCCTGGAGTTCCGCTTCTACCCCGACTACCCCTCCATCTTCGCCGCGTTCACCCGGGGCGAGCTGGACGGCATCAGCCGGATCCTGCCCACCGACCTGGCCGTGGCCCGAGAACGGCCGGACCTCCAGCTCTTCACCACCCTGGAGCCCAAGTACGTGAGCGTGGTCTTCAACCTCCAGAACCCGGACGTGGCCTTCTTCCAGGAGAAGGCTGTCCGCCAGGCCCTGCTCTACGGCCTGGACCGGGAGGCCTTGGTGGCAGAGGTGTTGAACGGCCAGGGGGTGGTGGCCCATTCCCCGCTGCCGGCCCAGAACTGGGCCTACGCGGAGGACGTGCCCCGCTACGGCTACGACCCCGAGCAGGCCAGACGGCTGCTGGACGAGGCCGGCTGGATCGACCGGGACGGCGACGGGATCCGGGAGAAGGAGGGGCAGGCCCTGCGCTTCATCCTCCTCTCCAACGACGACCCCATCCGGGATCGGGCCATCCAGTGGCTGGCGGAGCGCTGGCGGGCCTTGGGGGTGGATGTGCGCCCCCAGACGGTGAGCTTCGCGGGGCTGGTCACCGATTTCCTGGCGCCTCGCCGCTTCGACGCCACCCTCATCGCCTGGGACCTGGCCGGGGATCCAGACCCCTACCCCCTGTGGCACAGCAGCCAGGCCCGAGAAGGGGCCCAGAACTACGCGGGCTGGGAGAACCCCCAGGCCGACGCGCTCATGGAGGACGCCCGGGCCGAGATCGATCCCCAGCGCCGTCGGGAGCTCTACATCGCGTTCCAGCGCCTCTTCGCGGAGGAGCTGCCCGCGCTTCCCCTCTACTATCCCACCTACACCTACGGCGTGAGCCGTCGGGTGAAGAACGTCCAGATCGGGCCCATCAACAACCGGGCCGACCGGTTCGCCACTTTCCCGGATTGGTACATCGTCACCCGACGGGTGCCGGCCAACCAGGCCCGCACTCCCTGAGCCGGCGACGGGGCAGGGCTCAGAAGGCCTTGGCGGGGTTGCGCCCGATCAGGCAGTACTGTTCCAGTTCGTAGACCACGCCGTTGGCCGGCGCGGATTGGTCCGAGAGCCAGAAGACCACATGGGCGGCCACCTCCTCTGGGGCCAACAGCCGCCCGATGGGCGCGTACTCCGGCGGCACTCGGTGCTGCCATCCGGGGGGCAGCCCCTCCCGCTCCTTCAGCGCGATCTCGTTGGGCGTGGCCACCCAGCCCACGTTCAGGTGGTTCACCCGGATCCCCTCCTCGGCCAGCGCGTTGGCCAGGTTTCGGGAGAGGGTCATCAGGCCGCCCTTGGCCGCGGAGTAGGCCAGCAGGTTCGGCTCGCCGGAGAGGGCGTTGATGGAGCCGATGTTCACCACCACGCCGCCCCCCTGCCGGCGGAAGTGGGGCACCGCCTCCCGGAGGATGAGGAGGGGAGCCCGGAGGTTCACCCCGATGATGCGGTCGAAGGTGGCCGGATCCGTGGTCTCCAGGTTGCTGCGGGTGGTCAGGGCCGCGTTGTTCACCACCCCGTCGATCCGGCCGAACCGCTCCACCGTGGCCGCCACCACCCGCTGACAGACCTGGGGATCGCCCAGATCCCCCAACACGTAGGCCCCAGCCGGGCCCAGATCCCCGCACACGGCCTGGGCCCGGTCCAGGTTCCGGCCGTGGACCATCACCCGGGCGCCCTCGGCCACGCAGCGTCGGGCCGTGGCCTCGCCGATGCCGGTGGTGGCGCCTGTGACCAGGATGACCTTTCCCTCCAGCAACATGGCCTCCCCTCCTTGAACGGGCTGTTTGGCGATCCTGCCGGGTGCATTATACTGTGTCCGGGCCCGTTTGCCCACAGGGGGCGTCCGGGGCGGGGCCGGGCCCAACCCAGGCGCCCCACCCCCGGTCCGAGAAGCCACGAAGGAGTCGAGCCATGACCCGTACCTACGATGTGATCCTCATTGGCGGCGGCATCATGGGGTGCAGCACGGCCTTTCAACTGGCCCGCCGTGGGCTGAAGGTGGCGGTGTTGGAGCGGAGCCAGATCGGCGCAGGCTCCACGGGCCGTTCCTCGGCCATCATCCGCCAGCACTACTCCAACGAGCTCACCGCGCGGATGGCCCTGCACAGCCTGCGGGTCTTCCAGCACTTCGACGACGCGGTGGGCGGCGAGTGCGGGTTCACCCAGACGGGCTTTGTGGTGCTGGTGGCCGCGGAGGACCAGCCCGGCCTGGAGGCCAACATGGCCCTGCAGCGGCGGGTGGGCATCCGCACGGAACGTCTCTCCCCCGAGGCGCTCCAGGAGCTCATGCCCGGCCTGGAGGTCCAGGACCTGGTGGCCGCGGCCTACGAGCCCGAGGGCGGCTACGCGGACCCCCACCTGACCGTGAACAGCTATGCGGACGCGGCCCGGCGCCTGGGCGCGGAGATCTTCCTCCACACGCCGGTGACGGCCATCCGCTTTCAGGGAGACCGGGTGGTGGGGGTGTCCACCCCCCAGGGGGAGTTCCACGCGCCCCGGGTGGTGAACTGTGCCGGCCCCTGGGGCCGTCGGGTGGCGGCCATGGTGGGCCTGGACCTGCCCATCAACCCCTGCCGGGTCCAGGTGGCCTTCTTCCGGCGGCCTCCGGGCTACGAGGCCCCCCATCCGGTGGTGGCGGATTTCGTCCACGCCAGCTATCTGCGTCCGGAGACGGGCCAGTTGACCCTGGCCGGGCTCATCGACCCCGCGGAGGCGGAGAACACGGTGGACCCGGAGCGGTACGATGAGTCCGTGGACTTCGACTTCATCCTGGATGTGGGCGAGCGGATGGTGCGCCGCTGGCCGGCGATGGAGCGGGCAGAGAGCGCCAAGGGCTATGCGGGCCTCTACGCGGTGACGCCGGATTGGCACCCCATTGTGGACGAGCTGCCCCCGGGCAGTGGCCTCTATATATGCGCGGGCTTCAGCGGCCACGGCTTCAAGCTGGGGCCCGCGGTGGGCCTGATGGTGGCCGACATGGTCACCGAGGTGGAGGAGCCCACCTTCTCGCCGCACCTGTTCCGCTTCGGACGCTACGGGGAGGGGCAGCCCGTCCGAGGCCAGTACGAGTACAGCATCGCCGGGTGAGCTCGGCCCCGAGCCCGGGGGCCTTGTCTCCCACCGGGGCCTTTCTCGGTGCGTTCCGCCTTCCCCATCCAGCCCTTTGGGGCGGGTGGGGAAGGCCCTGGGAGGCGTTTTGGTATCGGCTATGGATGCCGAGGCCCTGCGCGAGCGGATCCGCCGTCGAGCCTGGGAGCTGGGCTTCGATGCGTGCGGCTTTGTGGCCCCGGATCTGCCGCCCCACGCGCGGTTCTTCCTCCGCTGGCTGGAGGCCGGCCGGGCCGGGGAGATGGCCTATCTGACCCGCTTCCAGGCCCAACGGCTGGACCCTTCTCGGCTGGCCCAGGCCCAGGGGGGGCCGCCCCTGGGCACCGGTATCGTGCTGGCGGTGGACTACGGCCAGGCCGCGCTGCCGCCGGAGGTGCTGTCGGACCCCAGCCGGGGGATTGTGGCCTCCTACGCCTGGGGGGAGGACTACCATGAGCTCATCCGCCCCTTGCTCCACCAGCTGGACGGGTTCATCCGGGAACACACGGGGCGTACCGTCCGGGGCAAGGCCCTGGTGGACACAGGCCCGGTGCTGGAACGGGACTGGGCCCAGGAGGCGGGCATCGGTTTTCTGGGCAAGAACTGCTGTACCATCCGGCCGGGCTGGGGAAGTTGGCTTTTCCTGGCCACCCTGTGGATCCCGGAGGTCCTGCCGCCGGATCCGCCGGCCCGGGGGATGGAGGTGCCTCCCGTCTCTCCCGAGGCGGTGATGGCCGGTCTGCCCTGGGAGGGCCACTACGGCTGGTGGCGGCTCTCCCCGGCTGTGGTTCCGCCCCCGCTCCATGCCACACCCGGGCCGGGACGGCCGGGCACGGCGATTCCCCTGTCCCCGTCTCCCCCCCTGCCCGACATCTCTGCCCCGGCCGGGTCGGCTCGGCCGGGTAGCTGTGGCAGCTGTGCCCGTTGTCTGGAGGGCTGCCCCACCGCGGCCTTCGTGGGCCCGTACCACCTGGACCCTCTGCGCTGTATCTCCTACTGGACCATCGAGGCCCGGACGGCCATTCCCCGGGAGCTGCGGCCGGGTTTCGGCAACCGGATCTTCGGCTGCGACATCTGTCAGGAGGTGTGTCCCTGGAACCGGCGTCGGGGTTTGCCTCGGGAGCCTCGGCTGCCCGGGCTGCGGGCGCGGGCGGAGTGGATGGCGCCTCCGCTGTTGGAGGGGTTTCGCGGGGAGTCGCCCTATTGGCTGGTGGAGGCGGCCTTTCGGGAGCGGTGGCGGCGCTCGCCGGTGCGCCGGGCGGGCCGGTCGGGGATGCTGCGGAACGTGTGTGTGGCCCTGGGGAACTGGGGCCACCCGTCCGCGGTGCCTGCGCTGGTCCAGGCCCTGGCCGATCCGGATCCGTTGCCTCGACGGCATGCGGCGTGGGCCCTGGGCCGGGTGTTGGTCCGTGCCGGGGATCCGAGGGCCCGGGCGGCGCTGGAGGCCCGGCTGGCGGTGGAGGCGGACGAGGGGGTGCGGGAGGAGGTGTGCGCGGCTTTGGGGGGTGGATGAGGGGATGGGTCTTGGGGGGAGGTGTGCCCGGTTCCTGGGGCGGGGGGGGGGGCTGT
>JALSIX010000057.1 GCA_026989655.1 Caldilineaceae bacterium | reverse complement strand
TACCTGCGCCTGGGCTCCCTGTTGGTGGTGGCCTCCACCTTCCTCTACGCGCTCCACGCGGCCCTGACCAAACGGTTTCGGGGCGAGCTGGACCTGCTGAACTTCTTCTTCTACCGGCTGTTGGCCACCAGCTTCTTCCTGGCCCTGCTGGCCCTGGGCAGCCGGCCCAGCGTCTGGCCTCAGGGCCGGGCCTGGCCCCTGCTGTTCCTGGTGGCCACCGTGGACGTGCTCGTCAGCCGGGGGCTCTACTACGCGGTGCTCCAGCGGCTGGAGATGAGCGTCTTCGCGGTGGGCCTCACCCTGAGCCCCGTGGCCGCGATAGGATGGTCCTGGCTGCTCTTCCGCGCCTGGCCCAGCCCGCCACAGCTCCTGGGCGGGCTGGCCATCCTGGGGGGCGTGGCCCTGGTCAGCATGGCCCCCGGCCTGGAACGCCGGAGCGCAAGACGGCGTGTCACGGAGGCCCGGCCATGATCCCCCTCCACGACCAGGTGCGGAGCCGTTCCACCCCCTATGTGAACCATGCGCTGCTCACCCTCAACACGGTCGTCTTCCTGGCCACCTATTTCTACAGCGCGGATGCGTTCCGCACCTTCATCCTGGAACGCGGCCTGATCCCGGCCCAGCTCACCGTGCGGCCGGCCCCAGAGGCCTTTATCGACCTCTTCACCAGCATGTTCCTCCACGGCAACCTGGTCCACCTCCTGGGCAATATGCTCTACCTCTGGATCTTCGGGGACAACGTGGAGGACGCGATGGGGCATGGCGGGTACGCGGTCTTCTACCTGCTGGGGGGCCTGGTCGCGGCCCTGGCCCACGTGCTGGCCAATCCCTTCTCCACCGTGCCCACCGTGGGGGCCAGCGGCGCCATCGCGGCCGTGCTGGGGGCCTACATGGTCCTCTACCCCTACAGCCGGGTCTACACCATCATCCCCCTGGGCTTCTACGTGCGCATGGCCCTGCTCCCGGCCGTGGTGGTGCTGGGCTTCTGGTTTGTCCTCCAGGTGGTGCAGGGGATCGCCCGGCTGGGCATGCCCGCGGAGATCGGCGGCGTGGCCTTCTGGGCCCACGCGGGCGGGTTCGTGTATGGGGCCGCCCTGGCCCGGATCTTCGCCCGGCCTCGAGACGCCTACGGAGGCCCCAACTACGGCTGAGGACCCCGCTCCATCCCCCCGGGATCCCACCGGCCCTCCCTGTTCACCGGACCGGCGGCGGCCGAATCCATGGAGGGGGCCGGTATGCCCCGGTGTGCCGACGGGCCTGGCCTCGAGCCGGAGACCCTTGGCACCCTTGGCAATGGACCCGGGGGCGACACCTCGATCTCCGCGAAAGCCCCAGTTCCGCCCAGACCGGGCCTGGGGTAGGCTGGGGGCGAGCGCTGTGTGTCCCCCGTCACAGCCATTCATCCAGCGAAAGGAGCCTTCCATGCGACGGATGATCCTCCCGATCACCCTGGCCCTGGCCCTCATCCTGGGGACCGGGCTCGTCCAGGCCCCCGCGATGGCCGAGCCCCCCTCCCAGACCTATCTGGTGGTGGTCAAGGGCAAGAAGCTTCCTGCGGACTTCGCGGACCGGATCGCCCAGGCCGGCGGGACCGTCACCTACGCCATGCCGGAGATCGGCATGGCCGTGGTCACCGGGCCCAGCACAGGATTCCCCGGCAAGATCGCCATCCTGGGCGATCTGATCCCCGCGTTCCGGCCCTCGTGGCAGTTTCCCGAGATGGACCTGATGCCCAACACCGCAAGCCCGCCCAACGCCCCGGAGGACGACTTCTACTTCAACCTCCAGTGGGGGCTGGAGGCCATCGAGGCGCCCGAGGCCTGGGAGGAAGGGGCCCGGGGCGCCGGCGTCCGGGTGGCCGTCCTGGACGACGGGATCGACTCGGACCACCCAGACCTGGCCCCGAACCTGAACACAGACCTGAGCATCTCCTTCGTCCCCGGGGAACCCTTCGAGTACACCATGCCCGATCCCTACAGCCACGGCACCTGGGTCTCGGGCATCATCGCGGCCGCGGACAACGGCTGGGGCACCATCGGTGTGGCCCCCGAGGCCGAGCTGGTGATGATCAAGGTCCTCTCCTCGGACCACACCCAGGGCAGCTTCCTGGCCCTGATCCAGGGGATCTACTACGCAGGCCTCATCCAGGCGGACGTGATCAACATGAGCCTGGGCGCCCGGATCCCCAAGCAGGGCTTCTGCGACGACAGCGGCGTCTGCATTGGGCGGAAGGGGGTGAAGGCCCTGCGCAAGGCCCTGAAGCGGGCCACCCGTTTCGCCCGGAAGCGGGGAGCCATCCTCATCGCCTCCGCGGGCAACGAGGCCATCAACCTGGACCAGGACAAGGACTACATCACCCTGCCGGCCGAGGACCCCAACGTGCTGGCCATCTCTGCCACCGGCCCTCTGGGCTGGGCCCTGGATCCGGACACGGATCTGGATGTGCCCGCGTGGTACACCAACTACGGTCGCTCCTCCATCGACTTCGCGGCACCCGGCGGCAACCTGGACTTCGACCTCTACTACGCCTGGCAGCAGAACCCCAACGACCCGGCCAACTACTGCACGGTGGCGGGCGTGACCAACCTGTGCGCGGTCTTCGACTGGGTGCTGAGCACGGGATCCCAGGGAGGCTACTACTGGGCCTCGGGGACCAGCGGGGCTGCGCCCCACGTGGCCGGCGTGGCCGCGCTGATCATCGGCCAGGCCGGCGGCTCCATGAAGCCCGCCAAGGTGGAGAAGCGGCTACGCAAGGGCGCGGACGACCTGGGTCCCCCTGGACGGGACGACTACTACGGTCGGGGGCGGGTGAACGCGGAGGAGTCCCTCCCCCACTGAGGAGCACCTGAGCCGAACCCCCCAGATCGCCATGGCGGGGACGGCCATTGAGAGGCCGTCCCCGCCTCGCGTGGGCGTTCCCGAGGCCCTCCGTCTCAGCTCACGTCCACCCGGGTGGGGTAGATGTCCAGCCGCTCCACGAGGACCCGAGAGGGAAGGCTGGCCACGAAGATCACGGCCTCCGCGATGTCCTCCGGCTGGAGCATGGCCCGGCGAGCAGCCGGAGAAGGGGGCCGGGGACGGTGGTCCAGGATGGGGGTGTTGGCCACGCCGGGATTGACGACACAGGCCCGGACGTTGTGGGGGTTCCCCTCCTCGTTGGTGATGCGGTTGAGGGCCTGCATCCCCAGCTTGGAGGCGCTGTAGCCCACACCGGCCAACAGGCTGGGGTAGTTCGCAGCCCGGGACGCGATGTTCACGATGGTGCCCTGGCCCCGGGCCACCATCTCCGGCATCACCAGGCGGGTGAAGTGGAACGCGCTGGTCAGGTTCACCTCCAACAGCCGACGCCACTCCTCCAGGGTGGTCTCCTGGATGGAACGATGGGACAGGTTGGTCCCCGCGTTGTTCACCAACACGTCGATGCCGCCCAGGGCGGCCCGGGTCTGCTCCACCGCGGCCTGGACCTGCCCAGGATCCTGGACATCGCATGGACAGATCACCGCCTGTCTGCCCTGGCCACGCACCTCCTGGGCCAGGGCCTCCAACCGCTCGACCCGGCGGGCCACCAGGGCCACGTCCGCGCCCTCCTGGGCACAGAGCCGGGCAATGGCCGCGCCAAACCCACTGCTGGCACCGGTCACCAGGACCCGCCGGCCGGCCAGCCGGCTCATGGCCCGGCCTCCGCCGTCTCCTGGGCCAGACGCTCCCGAACCTGTCGTTTCAGGTAGCTGAGCAGCGCGTACAGGCCCCGCAGACGCTGGTAGGAGAGGGCCTGGTTCAACCCCAGCAACAGGGGAAGATCGTCCGGAACCTGGAGCACCTCCTCGGGGCGTGCACCCTCCAGCCCCTGTTGCACCGCGGCGGCGTAGCCCCGCACCGTGGGCGACTCCGGGGGCACGTCGATGTAGAAGTGGGCGCCGTTCGCGTCCAGCTCGGTGTAGACGAACACCGGAGTCTGGCATTCGTGGACCTGCTCCATCTGGTCCCGCCGCTCTTGGAGCCAGGTCGGCAGCTCAGGCATCTCCAGCGCGTACTCCAACAGGTACTCCAGCCGCTCCCGGGGCTCGGCCTCCCGGAATTCCTCGATGATCGCCTGCAACCGGGGCGGGCAACGCCCGATCTTCTCCTCCAAGGTCGGTTCCGCCATGGTCTCAGCCCCCGCTTGTTCCATCTCCATATCCTGTAAAGATCGCTCTCCCGAACGCCCCCATGAAGGAAGGGCCATCCGGCTCCCATGATACCCCATCTTCCACCCCCAGGGCAATTCACCTTGACACCGGCCTTTCTGAACGTCTATATTGGGCCCACGGCCCTGCCCCATCTGCGGCGGAGCCCCGGAAAAAATCGGCCCCCGAGGACGGCCTTCCGGGAAGCCGCCTCGTGTTCAGTGCCTGTCCCTCGGAGCCCCACCATGCCCTCTTCGCCCATGAACCCACCGGATGAGGCCCCCCATACCATCACGTTGGCCCCGGGCAGGGAGGAAGGAACCCTGCCCACGCCGCCCCCCTGGCTCCTGCTCGGTGGCCCCCCCTTTGCCGCCGGAATGGGGGGCCTTCTGGCCGCGTGGCTCATCTACCTCGTGGTCGTCGCCATCTTGCTCGGGTACACCGGCATCCAGTCCCTCCAGGGGATCGACAGCGAGATCCGTCGGGATCTTTTCGGATTTCTGATGGGCGCTGCCTACATTGAGTTCTACGCAGGCCTGGTGGGCGGTGTGGTGGGTGCTGCCGGGGGGCTGCTCCTGGGCATGGTCCTGGTCCTCTGGCGGGCGATCCGCCCTGTTCCGGCCTTCCTGCGCTGGTCCCGACGAGGGTGGCTGCTCCTGGGTGGGGCCATCGGCCTCGCGATCCCCGGAGCCCTCCTCCTGGGTCTGACCCTCGGCGATCCGGTCCAGGGATCGGACATCCGGTGGGCGGTGGAGGACGTGCTGTCGGCCCTGTGGTTCGTGGCCCATGGCCTCGTCGGGGGTCTGCTCGCGGGGATGCTGTTCTTCGGCCTGTCCCAGGGCCGCGCGCGGCGGGCCAGCCATGCCCCCGCGCCTCCCCACAACCGCCCGGATTAAATCGATTTAGCACCGAAAAAAATCGATTTGACAACCGGGGAGCCCTGGTCTATAGTGGGCCCCAGGATCAGCCAACCACCGGTACCTCGCGTGCACCCAAACCCCATACGCTCCCAAACGGAAAGGAGGAGGTCATGCGTTCCCCGCTTCGTTCCATCCTGATCCTGGCGGTTGTGCTGGCCCTGGCCCTCAGTGCCTGCGCGGCGCCCGCACCTCCGGCCGCGGGCGGTGGCCAACAGGCCTCGGAGGAGGCCCCGGCCCAGGAAGGGGGCTTTGTCCTCGGCGTGAGCAACACCCTGGTGGGCAACGGATGGCGAGAGCAGATGATCTGCGCCATCAAGGCCCAGGCTCGGGCCAGCGGTGTGGTGGACCGCCTGGTGATCATCAACCGCAACGCGGGCCCCACCGAGCAGATTGCGGACCTGGAGAGCCTCATCTCCCAGGGGGTGGACGCGATCATCTTCAACCCCACAGACCGGGACGCCCTGAACGCGGTCATCGAGTCCGGCGCGGACCAGGGCATCGTCATGGTGGCCGTGGACCAGGCGGTCAGCTCGCCCAAGGCCTACGTGGCCACCAACGACCAGTACCTGTACGCCAAGCTGGGGGCCGAGTGGCTCTTCGAGAAGCTGGGGGGCAAGGGCAAGGTGGTGGAGATGCGAGGGATCGACGGCGTTCCCGCGGACACGGACCGCCACAACGGCTTCCAGGATGCCCTGGCGAACTACCCGGAGATCCAGGTGGTGGCCGAGGTCTTCACCGGGTGGGATCCGTCGGTGGGCGCCCAACAGGCCCTGGACATCATCACCACCATGGAGATCGACGGCATCTGGACCTCGGGCATCGACTACCCGGTGGTGGAGCAGTTCATCGCGGCCAACAAGCCCTTTGTGCCCATCGTGGGTGCGGACAACAACGGCTTCATCAAACAGCTCATCGAGCTGAGCGATGAAGGCCTGGTGGGCGCGGCCGTGACCAATCCGCCAGCCATCGGCGCGGTGGGCACCGCCATCGCCATCGACGCGCTGCTGGGCAAGGAGCCCGAACGGGTGGTCACCCTCACCCCCAAGGTCTTCTCCACGGACAACGTGGAGGAGCTGGAGGCCCTCTACGCGCCGGACCAGCCACCGGGCTGGAGCACCTATGTCAACATCCCGCCCTACACCAGCTACCAGGGCAAGGAGGACGTGATCGCCTGCAAGGGGCCGGGTGAGGAATAGCTCCGCCCCATTTCCTTTCCTTGGCTTCCGAACCGCCCTGCCGGTGCCCCCGCGCCGGCAGGGCACCACCGAGACGGCCGATGAGCCCTCCTCTCCCCCTGCTGACCGCCCAGGGCATTGCCAAATCCTATGGGCCTGTGGTGGCCCTGCGCTCCGTGGACTTTGCCGTGGCTCCCGGCGAGGTCCACGCCCTGCTGGGGGCCAACGGCGCGGGCAAGAGCACCCTGGTCAAGATCCTGGCCGGCGTCCACCCGGCCGATGCCGGCCAGGTCTTCGTGGCTGGCCGTCCGGTCCAGTTCGCCACCCCTCGGGCCGCCATCCAGGCCGGCATCGCCACGGTCTTCCAGGATCCGGCCCTGATCCCCGACCTGACCGTGGACGAGAACCTGCGCCTGGGGCCGGTGGACCGGCAGCGGTTCCGAGAGGGGCTGGACCGGTTCGGCCTGGCCCACCTGGACCTGGACACCCGGGTCCGAGACCTGCCCCTGGATCTCCTCCGCCTGGTGGACCTGGCCCGGGCCATCTCTCGGGAGCCCCGGATCCTGCTGCTGGACGAGATCACCGCGGCCCTGACCGCGGATCAGGCGGAACGGGTCTTCGAGCTGTTGCAGGACTGGAGACAGCAGGGTCGGGCCGCGGTCCTCATCACCCACCGGCTGGCCGAGGTCATGCGGGCATGTGACCGGGCCACGGTGCTCCGGGATGGCCAGGACGTGGCCGTGTTGGACACCCAGGCGGTGGACGAACACCGGCTCATCGAGGCCATGCTGGGCCAGGCCACCCAGCCCGTGTCCTCGGATCTCGGCTCCTCGCGGGCGCGCTCCACCCTGGGGCCGGCGGTCCTCCAGGTGGAGGACCTGGGCTGGAACCAGGGGGTCCAGGGGGTCTCCTTCCAGGTCCGGGAGGGGGAGATCCTGGGCCTGGTGGCCCTGGAAGGCCAGGGCCAGGACCGGCTCTTCCAGCTCCTGGCGGGCCAGCGCAGCCCCACCGCCGGCCAGATCCGGATCGACGGCAGGCCCCGACGGTTTCGCTCGCCCTACGACGCGGTCCGGGCCGGCGTGGTCCTGGTCCCCGGCGACCGCCAGCTGGCGGTGTTGCCCAGCCAGTCGGTACACCACAACCTGGCCCTGCCCCTCTTCCATCGTCTGCGCCGCTGGATGGGGATCCCCCCGGACGAGGGCCGACGGGTGGCGGAGGCCATCCGCCGGCTGGCCATCGACATCCGGGCCGGCTCCCAGGTACGGCGGCTCTCCGGCGGGAACCAGCAGAAGGTGGTCATTGGCCGCTGGCTGGTGGGAGGATTTCGGGTGCTCCTCTGCTTCGATCCCACCCGAGGCATCGACATCCAGACGAAACGGGAGATCTACCGGCTGCTGCGGGAGCTGGCCGGAGCCGGCGCGTCCATCCTCCTCTACACCAGCGAGCTGGCCGAGATCCCCCTGGTCTGCGATCGGGTGTTGGTGATGCATGCGGGCCGGATCGTGGACGAACAGGAGGCCGCCACCGCCACCGAGGCCTCTCTCCTGACCGCGGCCCACGGACTGGAGGTGGCCCCATGACCGGCGCCGCCCTGGCCCGAGGTCGGACGGCCATGCCCCGGTTCCTGGCACGCCATGGGTGGGCCCTGGGCGTCTGGGCATTGCTGGGTCTGCTGCTGGCCTGGTACAGCACCCTGATCCCCCGGTTCGGCCAGTTCCAGGTGGTCTCCATCACCAAGAACAGCCTGCCCCTGATCTACCTGGCTGTGGGCCAGGCCATCATCGTCATTGCGGGCGGGATCGACCTGTCCCTCGGCGGGCTGCTCCTGCTGAGCAACGTGGTCGCGGCCCGCTTCATGGAGGGCCAGCCCCTGGGCGTGGCCCTGCTTCTGGCCGTGGCCATCCTGGTGGGGCTGGCCCTGCTCAACGGCCTGGTGGGGCTGGTGATCCACCGCTCGGGCATGCCCGACATCGTGGTCACCCTGGCCACCAGCTACATCTGGTCCGGCCTGGCCCTGTGGATCCTGCCCTCCCCGGGGGGCGGCACGGCCCCGGAGATGCGCTGGCTCTTCACCGGCTCCCCCTCCGGCATCGGGGGCACCTGGGTGACCCCTGGGATGATGTTGGCCCTGCCTGTCCTGGCCATCTATCTGGTGCTGCGCCGCACCCGCCTGGGGTTGGGCCTCTACGCGGTGGGCAGCCACCGGGAGGCAGCCCGGCTGGCCGGCCTGGACGTGGCCCGGGCCAAGGTGGCTGCCTACGCTTTCGGGGGGATGCTGGCGGGGCTGGCCGGGCTGGCCATGGTGGCCCTCACCGGCACCGGCGATCCCCGTTTCAGCGTGGGGGCCAACGCCACCCTGAACAGCCTGGCCGCGGTGGTCCTGGGCGGCGTCGCGTTGACCGGTGGGGCCGGCTCTGTCATCGGGGCAGTGGCCGCGGCGGTGATCCTCATCATGCTCAACCCCATTCTCAGCGCGATGGGCATCGATCCCAACCATGCCCAGGTGATCCAGGGCGCCCTGATCGCGGGGGTCATGATGGTGGGGGGCCTGGCCACCATCCTCCGGGAGCGGTCCTCATGAACCGATCCACCCTCTCGGCACCGCCTGGCGCTCGATCCCGGCCGAGCCCCGGGTGGAGGGCCCGGCTCCGGGCGGCCGTGGTCGAACATCCCAACGGGGTGTTGGCCGGGGTCCTGGTCCTGCTGGTCCTGCTCACCGGGGCCATCCAGCCCAGCTACCTCTCGGTGAACGGGATGCGCAACACCCTGCTCCAGGCCGCGCCCCTGGGCATCCTGGCCGGGGCCCAGACCATCCTCATGCTCACCGGGGGCATCGATCTCTCCATCACCATGATCGCGACCGCGGCCGCGTACGTGGCTGCCAACCAGTCCCCGGAGGGGGCAGCCGTCGCGATCCTCCTGGGCATGGGGGTAGGCCTGGTTGCAGGGACTGCCAACGGCATCGGCGTCGCGGTCTTCCGGGTCAACCCCCTGATCATGACCTTGGCCATGTCGGGGATCCTGCTGGGCCTCTTCACCTCCTGGGCCCAGACCGTTCTCCAGGGATCCACCACGGTGGCCCCCTTCATCAAGCTCGTGGGCGGGGGCTCCTTCCTGGACAACCGGATCCCCTACAGCGTGGTGGTATGGGGGCTCCTGTCCCTGGTACTGCTCTGGCTCCTCCGACGCACCGGGTGGGGGCGCCTGCTCTACGGGGTAGGGGACAACGAGGTGGCCGTCTATCTGGCCGGCATCCCGGTGTGGCTGGTGCGCATCACCGCGTACACGGTCGCGGGGATCCTGGGCGCCATCGCGGGGATCCTGTTGGCCGGACGCACCGGCGCGGTGGACCTCCAGCTGGCCGGGGCGTTCCTGTTGCCCTCCATTGCGGCCGCGGTCATCGGCGGAACCTCCATCTTCGGCGGCGTGGGCGGCTACGCGGGCACCATCCTGGGCGCGCTGATCCTGAGCGTCCTCAACTCCATGCTCACCTTCCTCAATGTGGGCCAGGCCATCCAGCAGATGGTCTACGGCGCCATCGTCCTGGCCCTGGCCTGGGGGTATGCCAGCTTGACCCGAGACCCGGGGTAGCCCTGCCGGCGGCTCCCGGCCCCGACCTCCGCCCAGCCCCCTCCACCGGGCCACGACAAACATACGGGGCGGGCAAGCCCCTCCATCCTGGGTGGCTTGCCCGCCCCGTGTGGCTCAGGCGCGGAGGGCCGACGAACGCGGCCCGGCCCGCCTCAGTAGCAGCGATCCAGCGGCTCGCCGTCGACCCAGATCTCCACGTCGTCGAAGTAGATGTTGGAGTTCAGGGCCGCGGGGCTGTGGGCCTGGAGCAGCACCATGATCTGGCCGCTCTGGCCCGCGGTCACGGTGTTGACCATCTCGGCCCACTCCCCGCGCACATAGCCGTTCACGTAGATCGCCATGTCGCCGTAGGCATCCGGCTTCACCCCCAGGGAGGCCCAGTCGTAGGCCCACTGGTTGTTCGCGGCGATGTTGCCGTGGTTGTAGATGAGGTAGCGGACCTTCACCGTCACCTGCGCGCCGGGCTTCACGGAGATCACCGGGCTGCCGTAGCCGGCCGCGTAGGGCTGGGTGCTGCTGATCTTCAGGGAATAGCCCGAGCCGTAATGGCGGCCAGGCCCCACCACCGACTCCCGGCTGAAGACCACGTTCTTGGCCCGGTAGAAGCCCCCATCGTCCACGGCAAAGGGACCCCACCCCATGTAGTAGTTGGTGAAGAGATCCCCTTCCCACCGGCTCCCCATGTTGAAGTCCACACAGGCCTTGGGCCTGGGCGCGTTCATGTAGTTCAAGGTGGTCCCATTGGCCAGGTTGGTCACCTTCTTGAGGATGCCCGGCTGGCCCGAGAGCTCGAACTTGTCCGCCTCCATGGAGGGGGCCGGCAGGGCCGGGACGATCAGGTCGTTGTAGATGGAGGTGGGGTTCAGCACACCCGAGTTGGGAATGGGCAACGGATCTCGAGGTGGTTGGATGGGCACCGGCGGCAGATGGCCGGCCGCGTCGGCCACCCCGGAGAAGGAGACCAGACCGACCAGCACGACAAGGCCAATCACCAGATGGATCCACATCCGAGGACGCATGGGTTCTCTCCTCCTCTCCAGATAGGCTCGGCCACACGGCAAAAGAGCACGAACGGAGAGACGTCCACGTCTCTCGTGGCACACCGATACGGGCAGTAGGACCCTACGTCCACACGGGAACAGAAAACCCCGGCCGCACGCCCCGTCCCCCACCTATGACGAGGACGCATGCGGCCCGATCGCGAAACACACGACGGAGAACGCGAGAAGGAAGCGAGGAGCGAGTTGCCTGTCCGACATCCATGGCGATCACCCCTATCCGGATGAGCCCGCCATCGAACAGACCCAGAGACACGAGGAGAGGATCGGATCGATCCTGCAACAGAAGTCCAGCCGGCCCTCCCGGGACGACCTCCCCAGGAGCCGTACTTCAACCCCTATCATAGCACATCCAACCCCTGCGGGCAAGAGTATCGCCAACAAAAAATGCAGGGATTGATAGTTCGTGCTCCCAGGTGTAGAATGGATGCATCCCCCTGAAGGATATCCTCCACCGGCACCCTGAGGAGACACCGAACCATGGGTGTAGGCCGAGCCCATCTCCACTGGCAGTTCGACGAAGAGGCCTGGGCCCGGGTCCAGGCGGAGATGGCGCGGCGGGAGCCGGACGCGGAGAAACCCCGAAGGCACCTCCTGGCCTACGGCTGGCGGCTGTCCCTCTGGATCGGCCTGGTGGCTGCCCTGGCCTACGTGGCCCACGCCAGTTGGGTGGCGCCCCGACAGGAGATGCGACGGGCCATTGCCGAACAGCTCCGGCAGGAGGAGACCCTCTGGCTGGCCGCGGACCTGGATGGGCTGGTCTCCGCCGTGGACCCCCAGGCCCGGCCCGAGTGGGTCCGCTGGTATCGGACCCACAGCCTGTGGCGGCGCAACGGGGCCCGCGCGGACACCCGACTGCCCGCGTTCCAGATCCGCACCATCCAGTGGCTGGATGGCTCCCGGGTGTTGGTCACCGTCCGCTATACCTCCCAGGAGGCCCCGACCTACCAGGAGGGGATCGTGTTCCGGTCGGTGGGCAGCCGCTGGCTGCGCACCTCCCCCGACCCGGCCCTCTGGGGAGTTCTCTACCTGGACGCAGAGGGGCCTGTGGCCTTCGAATACCGGGAGCGGGACACCGACGCGGTGGAAGCCCTGGCCCCCGTGGTGGACACCATGCTCCAGCGGCTGCGTGGACGTCTCCCGGCCACCGACCTGCTGGGGCTGGAAGGGCAGAGACTCCACGTGGTGGTCCACGCGGATCCGGTCCAGGTCCGCCGGAGCTTCTTCGGGGAGCGCCGGCTCCATCTCCTATCCCCTCATCTGGACCGACGGCTGGCCCAGGATACCCCGGCCCAGGCCCTCTCCCGTTCCGTGGCCACAGCCCTGGCCCAGCAGGCCGCGAGCCGGATCCTGCCCCACTACGGCTACTTCGATCCCCGTTGGGGTGCCCTCTACCGGGGATTCGTGGGCTGGCTCGCCCGGGACATCAACCCCCTGGTCGCGGGATCCGTGCCCGAGGACCGGAGGCCACTGGAACGGTACGTGGAACGGGAAGGGCTTCCCACCCTGTTCAGCCTGCGCCGCCGACACCAGGGCTACCCCTGGGAGACCTCGTGGGTGGACCTGGCCGCGCAGAGCCTCTTCGCCTACACCCTGGAGACCTACCCGGTGGAGGATCTCCAGCTTCTGTTCCGAAGCGCGATCCTCAGCGCACGCTGGGAACGTTGGACCCAGACCACCCTGGGCATCTCGGCCGCGGAGTACCAGGCCGGATGGCACGCCTATCTCCAGGAACGCTGGCTGCAGAAGAAGTAGGACCCATGGCCTTCCACTGGTACTTCGACGAGGAAGCCCGACTCCTGGACGAGCGCCCCTGGGAGCTCCGAGCCGAGGAGATCCCCCGCTACCCACTCGGGGCCCTCCTGGAGCGAGGTGCCCGCACGGTGCTGGCCCTGGCATTGGGTCTGGCCGTGGCCCTGCTCCTCCAACGTCTCCAGCCCACGGAGATGGCCCAGGCCCGGGCCGAGATGGCCGACCTCCTCCGGGAAGAGGCCCAGGCCTGGCTGGAGGGCGACTGGCAGGAGATCCAGGCGCTGTTGGATCCCAACGCCCATCCGGACTGGATCCGGTGGCACCTGCGCTCCCTGGAAGCCCGCCGCAACTGGGCCCGAGGGGACGCCCGCCAGCCCGTGCTCCAGGTCGTGGCGGCCCGGTCCATGGGGCTGCAGAGGGTGCGGGCCACCGTGCTGTACAGCCAACTGGAGGTGCCCCAGGACTATCCGATGCAGGAAGGGGTGGTCTTCCGCCGGGTGGAGGGGAGATGGCGGCGGTCTGCTCCGGGCAGCGCCGGGTGGGGCCCGCTCCACCTGAAGCGGGCCGGTCCCCTCTATTGGGAGTACCGAGCGGAGGACATGGCCGGGGTCGCTCAACTGGCCCCCGCGATCCCGGCGGCCTACGCGGAGATGCGGAGGGCCCTGGGCCTGCCACCGGAGGATCCAGCCGCCCCGCTGACGGTCCGGATCGTGGTGGACCCAGCCCTGGTCCGCCCGCCGGTCTTCGTGGGGCGCCAACTGACCCTCCTCTCCCCCCATCTGGCCCGTCGCCGGGCCACGGACAGCCCGGCCCAGGCCCTCTCGCGGCCGCTGATGCTCGGGCTGGCCGAACGGGCCACCGAGGAAGCCCTCCCCGAACAGGGTCTCCACCCGGGCTGGGGAGTGCTGTACCGGGGCATCCAGCGATGGCTGGCCCGACACTTCAACCCGCTGCTGCCCCCTGACGACGCCCCGGACTGGGCCCCCCTTCGGCGGGAGCTGGCCGAGCGGGGGCTTCCCAACCTGGCCCAGCTCCGGGAACCGCGCTACGGCGGCTATTTCTGGCGCTCCAGATGGGCCGACCTGGCCGCGGAGGCGCTGGTCCGCCACGCCCTGGAACGGTATGGCTTCGAGCGGCTGCCCCACCTGTTGGACGGGATGGCCGAGAGCCAGGACTGGGAGACCCTCAGCCTCCGGGCGTTCGGCGTCTCGGCCCCGGCGCTGGAGGCCGGCTGGCAGACCATGCTGGAGGAGCTCGGCCAGAGCACGGTCCAGGGCCGATAGGCCTACCTCTCCGAGAGGTCCCGCTCCTGTGGAGTGCGAGCCGCCCGGCTCGGGCCCACCGGGGCCTCCCAGCCGCGGGACCGGGCAGCCCGGGCGTACAGGAGAGCCTCCACGACGAAGATCAGGGCCAGGAAGCCCCACACCCCGGTCTGCCATCGAGGATCCGGCGGGTCGGCTGTCGCACCGCTGAGCCCCACGCCCCCACAGAAGAGCGCCAGGCTCACGCTCAAGGGCACCACGAAGCAGGGACGGTCCCACAGGCTGCGCCAACGCCATCCCCGCTGCAGCCGCACCCAGTCCAGGTAGCTACAGGTCGCGAGGACCCCCGCCAGGCCCAGGATCCACAGGGCGTCGAAGAGGGCGGTCCGGAAGTCGATCATGGCCCCTCCTGGCCTCCAGGGGCGGCCATCCAGCGGGCCAGCCACCAGTCTCCGTGGGGCATGTGGCTGGCCTGCACCGCGGCCACCAGGCGATCCAGCGCGTAGGGGATCCGCCGGAACTCCACCGCGAGCGCCGCTCCCCGGATGCGGACCCGGGCATACTCCGCGTGGGCGGGGTGGCGGATCGCCCCGTCCACAGGGGAGATCTCCAGGGGCAGGCCCACGCTACCCGGATTGAGCAGCCAGGCATCCCGGTAACGGCGCAGGAACGGGCGATGGGTGTGGCCGCCCGCGAGGAGCTGGGCCCTTTGACCCTGGAAGCAGCGGTCCAGTTCGCTCTCGGGGGTGGTGGCCTGGATGGAGTCGTGGAACGAGCGGGGAGAGCCGTGATAGGCCAACAACGTGGTTCCTGGGGCCAGGGCCCACCGGACGGTGGGCCTGAAGGAGCGGATGTAGGCCTTGTGCCGGGGCCCCAACTGCACCGCGCCCCACCGTTCAATGGCCTCGATCCGGGCCGAGTCCGCGTTCCGACGCGGAAGGGGATGGGGATCCAGGGCCCAGGCATCGGTATTGCCCATCACCACGGCACAGCCCAGGGCCTGGAGGCGCTCCAGACAGGCGTTGGGCTGCGGGCCAAACAGGGCCACGTCTCCCAGACACAGGATGGCCCCCACGTCCTGGGCTTGGATATCGGCCAACACGGCCTCCAAGGCCGGCAGGTTCCCATGGATGTCCGCGATCAGGGCCAGATCCGCCACGGTCAGAGGCTCCGGTGATCCCATCCGCGCCTGGGCAGGGCGAAAAGGTCAGGGGACCGGTGCTTTCCCGGCCTCGCGGAGGGCCCGCCACACCCGTTCCGGCGTCAGGGGCAGCTCATCCATCCAGATCCCCACCGCGTCCTGGACCGCGGCCGCGATGGCCGGCGCAGTGGGGATGAAAGGCATCTCGGCCATGCCCCGGACTCCCAGCGGGCCCTGGGGATCGGGGAGTTCCAGGATCACCGGGACGATCTCCTCCACCACATCCACCACCCCAGGGATGAGGTAAGTGCTCAGGTGTCGGGTCAGCGCCCGCCCCTCCTCCTGTACAAAGTGCTCCAAGAGGGTCCAGCCCACGGACTGGGCCACCGCGCCCTCGATCTGGCCCTCCACCTGCTGGGGGTTCACGGCCTTGCCCACGTCGTTCACGCTCACCAGCCGCTTCACGGTAATGTGGCCGGTCTCCAGGTCCACCTCCACGTCCGCCACCTGGGCACAGTAGCCGTAGGTGATGTTGGGATCGCTCGCGCCGGTCTCCGGGTCGTAGGGTGTGGTGGGCCGGGGGCGGAACACGAACTCGGCCCGGGCCGGCCGCTCCTCGTCTCGCCAACGGGCCAGAGCCCGCTCCGCGGCCCCCTGGATTGCGTTCCCGGCCATGAAGGTCATCCGGCTGGCCGAACTGCTTCCGCTGGAGCCCGTGACATCCGTGTCTTCGGCCACCAGCTCGATCCGCTCGGGTTCCAGGCCCAACACCTCGGCCGCGATCTGGACCATGGCCGTGTGCGCGCCCTGGCCCACCTCCGCGCCCACACACCCCACCCGGGCCCGCTCGATCTCCGCGCCCCCGTGGAGCTCCACCCAGGCGTGGCAGTGCTCTGGGAAGCCCAGGCTGAAGCCCACGTTCTTGAAGCACAGGGCCAGGCCCCGCCCCCGGGCCACCCGACGGCGGCTCGCGTCCAAGGAGGTCTGGAAAAGGCCGTTGGGCCGCTCGGGGCGCCCCGGCTCCAATCGCCGCGCCGGGTTCCCCTCGGGGCTGTGCTGGGCCGGAGCCCCCCCCTCGACCGTCGGCCGAGAGCCTGCCCCCTGGACGGCCACGGCCCGTTCCGGGAGCCACCAGCGCGCGGCCTCCTCCAACACCTGGAGCGCGGTGCAGCCCGGCGGCACCGGACTCCCCGTGGCCAGGATGGAGCCCTCACGCAGCACGTTGCGCCGTCGGATCTCCACCGGGTCCATGCCCAGGGCCTGGGCCAGGCGGTTCATCTGCCCCTCGGCCGCGAAGTGGGCCTGGGGCGCGCCGAAGCCCCGGAACGCGCCGCTGGGACAGTTGTTGGTGTAGACCGTGCGCGCGTCCACCCAGGCGTTGGGGATCTCGTAGGGGCCCAGGCACATGAGGGTCGCGTTGCCCAACACCTTGGTGCTGGTGTAGGCATAGGCCCCGGCATCGCTGATGAGGTCCATCCGCGCGGCCACCACCTTGCCCTCCCGGGTTGCACCCCACTTTGCCCGGATGATGAAGGGGTGGCGCTTGTGATGGCCGACGATGGACTCCTCCCGGCTCCACACGATCTTGACCGGGCGACCGGTCTTCCATGCGGCCAGGGCCAGCACGATCTGCACGGACATGTCCTCCCGCCCCCCGAACGCGCCGCCGATGGCCGGATAGCGGACCACGATCCGCTCCCGGGGCAGGCCCAGCGCATGGGCGATCTGCTCCTGGTCCTCGTGCATCCACTGGCCGGCCACGATGACCTCGATGCGACCGTCGTCCCGGACATGGGCCAGGCCCGCCTCGGGCTGCAGATAGGCATGCTCCGCGGCATGGGTCCGGTACTCCGCCTCCACGATCACATCCGCCTGGGCAAAGCCGGCCTGGATGTCCCCGTGGCGGATGTGGTACTCCAGGAGCACGTTGGAGCGTCGATCCCGCTCGCCGTAGGGATAGGGAAAATCGAAGGGGTGGAGGATGGGCGCGTCGGGCTCCATGGCCGCCAGCGGATCGGTGACCACCGGCAGCTCCTGGTACTCGATGCGCACCTGGTCCGCGGCGGCCTGGGCCTGCTCCGGCGTCTCCGCGACCACCAGGGCCACATGGTCCGCCTCCCAGCGGACGTACTCGGCCTGGGGAGTGCTCCCAGGCCCACAGAGGACCGGCTGGTCGGGCATGATCAGGCCGTACTCGTTCACCGGCACGTCCGCCGCGGTGAGGACCGCGATGACCCCGGGCATGGCCCGGGCCCGGTCCACGTCCACCCGGAGGATCCGGGCATGGGGCACCCCGGCATAGACGATCTTCATCCACGCCTGGCCGGGCAGGTCCACATCGCCCGGATACGGCGCCCGTCCGGTCACCTTCTCCACCGCATCCACTCGAGGAAGACTGCTGCCAACCGCTCGCATGGAACGCGATCCTTTCGCCGTAACTCGATAGCAGGGTCTCCGATCTCCGTCTCGCTCCCGTCAGCCGCGAGAGCACCCATGGCTGCTGGAAGGGCCCCGAAGGCAGTCCTGATCCCCTGGCCCCAATCAGAGCCGATCGAACCGCCCTGGGGGAACGGCTCACATCCGTTCTGGATGTCGCCCGGTCATCTGGGCGAAGAAGGCCCGCATGGCCGCGATCTCCTGCTCCATCTCCCCCCGGGGCACGAAGGTGGGCCCGATGCCCAGGAGCCGCCGGGGATAGTCCACAAAGCCCAGCACGATGGGCACCTGGGCCGCGTGGGCAATGCGGTAGAAGCCGGTCTTCCAGTGCTCCACCCGCCGGCGAGTGCCCTCGGGGGTGATGACCAGCAGGAAGGCGTCCCGCCGGCGGAACTGGTCCACCGCCTGCTCCACCAGGCCCCGAGGCGCCTGGCGGTCCACGGGGACACCGCCGAGCCAGCGAAAGAGCCTGCCCAGGAGAGGCAGGGCAAAGAGCTCCTTCTTGGCCATCCAGTGGAAATCCACCCCGGTGGCCAGGAAGAGCGCGATGGCCCACAGGCCATCCCAGTTGGAGGTGTGGGGCGCGGCGGCCACCACGAACTTGGGGGCATCGGGGAACTCGCCGGTGAGCCGCCAGCCCCCCAGGCGCAGCAGGAGTCGCCCGATGGCCCGGGTCAGAGAGTTGCCGCGACGGGGCAGGCTGTCGGGGATCACCATGTCGTCAATCCGAGAGGGCATGGTTCCGCTGGCCTTCGATGGGCTGGGGACGGTAGGTGTGGGCATCGCAGTCGTAGAGTCCCCAGCTCGGCGCACCGTAGCGGCCCATGATCTCTCCCGGGTTCACCAGGTAGCAGTCGCCCAACCTCTCCCAGTGGGGCCGGTGATCGTGGCCGTAACAGACCAGGTCGAAGTGGCCGGACTGGGCGATGCGTCGGGCCGGCTCCGGGTAGTGGATCATCGCGATCCGCCGGCCGCCGATCTCCAGCTCCGCGTAGGGGCCATGGAGGGTCACATGGGGATATCGGGAGGCCACCTGGTGCTGGAGCCGGCCGTCGCCGTCGTTGTTGCCCTCCACCATGTGGATGGGCCCGGAGAAGGCCTCCGCGATCTGGGCGATGATGAAGGGCGCCACCAGGTCGCCCAGGTGGAGCAAGGCCCGGGCGCCGGCCGCATTGGCCGCGTCCAGGGCCCGTTCCAGGTTCCAGATATGGTCGTGGCTGTCGGAGAAGAGCGCGATCCGGGTCATGGTCTGCCTCGATGCACTGCCGGGTGGAGATGGGGCTGCAGGCACTCTCGCGCCGGGGCCGCCATCGGAAAGGGGCGGATATCGCCCCCGCGATTATACCACAGACTTGACCCCAGCCAGCCCTTGGCCGAAAATGGACGGACCAAGGGGGACAGGCCCATGTACCATACCTTCACCCACCCGTACCGCCACCTGAAACGCTATCGGGAGATCGGCCGGGTCCTGGTGGCCCACGGCTTCGGCGAGTTCCTGGACCAGATGCAGCTCCTACCCATCCTGGACGTGCCCCGGCGGCTGTTGCGCCGGGCGCCTCGCCCCCCTCTGGGCGCGCCGGTGCGGCTCCGCCTGGCCCTGGAGGAACTGGGCCCGACCTTCATCAAGTTCGGCCAGATCCTGAGCACCCGGCCGGATGTGCTGCCCCCGGAGTTCGTGGAGGAGCTGAGCAAACTCCAGGACGCGGTGCCCCCTGCGCCCTGGCCCCTCATCCAACAGCTCATCCAGGAGGAGCTGGGCAGCCCCCCTGAGGCCCTCTTCGCCTCCTTCGGCGAGGCGCCCCTGGCCGCAGCCTCCCTGGCCCAGGTCCACCCGGCTACCCTGTCCGACGGCACGGAAGTGGTGGTGAAGGTCCAACGGCCGGACATCCGTCCCCAGATCGAGACCGACCTGGAGATCCTGATGGATCTGGCCCGGCTGGCCCAGCGCCACACGCCCCTGGGCCAGATCTACGACCTGGAGGAGATCGCGGAGGACTTCGCCTACACCCTCCGCAACGAGCTGGACTACCGCCGGGAGGGGCGGAACGCGGACCGCTTTCGGCGGAACTTCCAGGCAGAGCCCCACCTCTACATCCCCCGGGTCTACTGGGAGTACACCACGGAGCGGGTGCTGGTGCTGGAGCGCATCCGGGGCATCAAGATCGACGACATCCAGGCCCTGCAGGAGGCGGGCTACGACACCCGAGAGATCGCGCTCCACTCGGCCCGGATCGTCATCAAGGAGGTGTTGGAGGACGGCTTCTTCCACGCGGACCCCCACCCGGGGAACTTCCTGGTCATGCCCGGCCACGTCATCGGGGCCATGGACTTCGGCATGGTGGGAGAGCTGGACCAGTGGCTCCGGGAGGAGCTGGTCCGGCTCTACATCGTCTCGGTCCAGATGGACACAGAAGGGGTGGTGGACCAGCTCATCCGCATGGGCGCGGCCGCGGCCACCGTGGACCGTCCGCGCCTGCGCCGGGATATGGGACGTCTGCTCCGAAAGTACCGGGGCATGACCCTGAAGGAGATCCGGGCCACAGAGGTGGTACGGGACGTGATGCCCATTGCCTTCCGACACCGCCTGCGCTTTCCCACGGATCTCTGGCTGCTGGGCAAGACCTTGAGCATGATGGAGGGAGTGGGTCTCCAGTTGGACCCGGACTTCGACATGTTCGCGGTGAGCGAGCCCTACGTGCGCCGGTTCGTGCGCCAGCTCTACTCCCCCGGGGCGGTGAGCCGCCGGGTGGCCCTGAGCGCCCGACACTGGAACGACCTGGGCCGGGATCTGCCCCGCCACGCCTACCGGATCCTGAGCCAGGCCGCGGAGGGTCGGGCCCGGGTGGTCCTCCATGTGGAGCAGGACAACCCCCTCCTGACCCAGCTCAACCGGGTGATCAACCGGCTGATCCTGGGCGTGATCACCGCGGCCTTCATCGTGGCCCTGGCCCTCCTCTTCCCCCTGCTCAGCTTCGTCTGGCCTTGGCCCCTGGTCACCTGGCTGACCCTCTTCGGCTTCGGCGCGGCCAGTTTCCTGGGGCTGTGGCTGATGATCTCCATCTGGCGTTCCCGATGAGGAACACCGCCATATCGATTACTTATCGATCGTTTTCAATATTGACAAAAATCAATATATCCAGTAGGATCCCCCATCGCAAGATGCCGTGATGGCCGAAAGGGCCCGGAAAACCGACGCCGATGGCGCCCCAGGAGACCGTGGCATCCGGCCGGCTATCCTTGGCCCAAGTGGCCCGAACGCCCGGAGAACCAGACCCACGGAGAACCAGACCCATGGCGAACAAGCCCATGGACAGGGCCATAGAGGGGCCCCAGGGCCCAACCTGCGGTGTCCCGCCGCCCCCGGAGGCGGTCGACCCCCACTCGGTCCATCGGATGGCCCAGCTCGGAAAGGCCCTGGGGCATCCGGTACGGG
>JALSIX010000056.1 GCA_026989655.1 Caldilineaceae bacterium | reverse complement strand
CGCGATCTGCCGGGCCACCTCCTTGCGGCGCACGTTCTTCAGGTAGTCCAGCTCGGCCTTCAGCTTCTCCAGACCGTCCCGGGTGAGGTAGACGGGTTCCTGAGTCATGGCTTCCTTCCCTAGTACACACACGGCATTCAAAGCAAACGCCGACCCAGCAACGCAGGTCGGCTCTTGGGGACAACGTCCATTATACCCCAAAAGTTCCCCACCGCAAAAACCGGTTTGCGGACCGGGTTCGGGGTGCCACGGCCTCTTCCGCCCCAACCTGCCTCGGCCGCTCTCCCGGCCCCGGAAGGAGGTACCCGTCAGCGGAACGTTCTCCCCCGCTCACACCGCGGCCAGGGCCTGGTCCAGGTCCGCGAGGAGGTCCTCCGTGTCCTCCACCCCCAGGCTGAGCCGCACCAGCTCGTCCCGGATCCCCAGCCGGAGCCGCTCCTCCGGGTCCACATCGTAGTAGCTGATGAGGGCCGGCTGTTCGATGAGGCTCTCCACCCCGCCCAAGCTGGGCGCGAGAACCGGGATCCGGCACGCGTCCACGAAGCGTCGGGCCGCTTCCCCGTCCCCCGCGACCTCGAAGCTCACCACCCCGCCAAAGCCGGACATAGTCCGGGTCGCCACCGGATGGTCCGGATGGCTCTCCAGTCCCGGATACCAGACCCGCCGCACCTTGGGGTGGGCCTCCAGGAAGCGAGCCACGGCCAGGCCGTTGCGGTTGTGCTGGGCCACCCGGAGGCCCAGGGTCTTGAGCCCCCGGAGGACCAGGTAGGCCGCGTGGGGGTCCGCGACCATGCCCAGGATCCCCTGGGCCTGGCGCAGCGCGGTGGTCAGCTCGTAGCGGCCCACCACACACCCGGCCAGCACGTCGTTGTGGCCGGCCAGGTACTTGCTCACGCTGTGGATCACCAGGTCCACCCCGAACTCCAGGGGCCGGCAGTTGATGGGGGTGGCAAAGGTCGCGTCCACCACCGTGCGCAGCCCATGGGCCTGGGCCATCTCCACCAGCCGGGGGTAGTCCAGACAACGCAGGAAGGGGTTGGTGGGGGATTCCGAGAAGAGGAGACGGGTGTGGGGGCGAATGGCCGCCTCCATCGCGCGGTAGTCGCCGGGGGGCACCACCGTGCACTGGATGCCATAGCGGGCCAGGAAGGACTGGCAGAAGCCCCGGGTACGGCGGTAGCAGTCCTCGGTGATGATGAAGTGGTCGCCCTGGGAGAGCAGGACCAGCAACGTGCCGGTGATGGCCGCCATGCCGCTGCCCATGAGCAGGGCATCCTCTCCCCGGTCCAGCGCGGCCAGCTTGGCCTCCACCGCGCGGACCGTGGGGTTGCCGTAGCGGCCGTACTCCTCCCGTTCCGGCACGTCCCAGAACATGCGGGCTTCCAGGAAATCCACCAGTGCGGCCGTGTCCTGGAAGGTGTAGGTGGCCGTCTGCACAATGGGCACGGTGAGGCTGTGGAAGGCCGTGTAGCGGGCCTCCCCCGCGTGGACCGCGGCGGTCAGGGGGCGGGTGGACGACGTGGACGTCCTCTGGGCACAACAGGGCGAGGTCGCCTGGGAAGCAGCCTGGGTCATGGAATCTCCTCCGGGTGGCTGGAGAGGGGAGCGAACCCGAGCCCGGGGCCGACGGCCGCCTCCAATGGCGACGACCCTCTTCCGGCGGGAAGGGAGACGGAAGAGGGTCGCGAGTCCATGGGTGCCCCAGGGGCATCCCCCCTCGCGTCTCTCATCTTCCGGTGCGCACGCACCGCCGGAATTGGCACCTGTCGCGGCACCACACCTTTGGGGTACCGCCGGTTGCCGAGGCTTCGTCGGGCCGGTCCCTCCACCTCTCTGGATAAGAGCGCGCGGGCTATTCGGCTGTGGGGCCCATGATACCACACGGGCCTGGGGGCTCAAAAACCCGTTGGAAGCGCGGTTTCTTTCATGGTAGAATGGGAGCGATATCCCCCTCGACGCGGAGGCCGGAACCGGATGGAGGCGACGGATCCCGAGGGCCCTGGGGCCAGGGTTCCCCAGGCGGTCGCCTGGATGTCTCTCCGCCCTGGAACGGGCCGTCGCCCCCGCTCCAGGCCCCGGCGGCCGTGCCCCGGCCGCCCCGGATATGTGTCCATCGCGGGAGGAACGTGTCCATCTTTTTTGTTGCCCATATCAGGAGGGAATCCCCATGTCCCGACAGCCGGAAGAACACCTGGAACGCCACGCGGACCGGGCAGACGATCTGCCCGGGTTCCCCTACCCGGGCATCCCCACCACCTCCGACGGCGCGGGCATGGTGGTCTGGGTGGACACCCACATCACCCAGGCGGCCTGTGCCTATCCCATCACCTCCTCCACCACCATGGGCGGCGGCTACGGCGCAGCCGTGGCCAACGGGGTCAGGAACCTCTGGGGAGACAGGCTGATGTTCCTGGAGCCCGAGTCGGAGCACAGCTCGGCCAGCGCGTGCGAGGGCTTCGCGCTGGCCGGTGGCCGGGTGAGCAACTTCACCTCGGGCCAGGGGCTGGTGCTCATGAAGGAGGTGCTCTACACCATCGCGGGCAAGCGGCTGCCGGTGGTCTTCCACATCGGCGCCCGGGCCCTGACCAGCCAGGCCCTGAACGTCCACGCGGGCCACGACGACGTGATGGCCGTGGCCGACTGCGGCTGGGGCATCCTCTTTGCCCGCAACGCCCAGGGCGCGGGCGACCTGGCCCTCATCGCCCGGCGGGCCGCGGAGGAGAGCCTGACCCCCTTCCTCAACGTGCAGGATGGCTTTCTCACCACCCACACGGTGGAGGACGTGCTCCTGCCGGAGCCCGACCTGATGCGGGAGTTCGTGGGCCCTCCGGAGGAGCGCCTGATCAACCTCTTCGACCCCTACAACCCCCTGATGACCGGGGTGGTGGAGAACCAGGACAGCTACATGAAGGGCAAGATCGCGCAGCGGGCCTACTACGACCGGGTGCCCCAGGCCATCCAGGAGGCCATGGACAGGTTCCACCGCCTCACCGGTCGGCGCTACGCGATGGTGGAGACCTGGCACATGGACGACGCGGAGTACGCGGTGGTGGGCATGGGCTCCGCCATGGAGACGGCCCGGGCCACCGTGGAGTGGATCCGGAAACACGAGGGCATCCGGCTGGGCGTGGTCCATGTGACCTGCTATCGCCCCTTCCCAGGTCCCCAGGTGGTGGAGACCCTGAAACACCTGAAGGGGTTCACCGTGTTGGAACGGATGGACGACCCCATCGCGCCCAACAACCCCTTGACCAACGACATCAAGGCGGCCTTCGCGGACGCCTACATCGGCCGGGAGGGCTACCCGGCCATCGATCACATCCCCGAGATCTACAGCGGCGTGGGCGGCCTGGGCAGCCGGGACATCCGGCCGGGCCACTTCGTGGCCATGGCCCGGAACATGGCGGAGCGAGGGCGCCGCTTCTTCGCGGTGGGCATCAAACACGAGCTGGCCCTGCCCATGTCCGTGGACCCGGACGTCCGCCCCCGGGGGGCCTTCTCCATGCGGGGCCACTCGGTGGGCGGCTACGGCTCGGTGACCACCAACAAGGTCATCGCCACGGTGGCCGGCGAGGTCTTCGGCAAGAAGGTCCAGGCCTATCCCAAATACGGCTCCGAGAAGAAGGGACTGCCCACCACCTACTACCTGACCGTGGCCGACGAGCCCATCTGGATCCACTGCGAGCTGAAACAGGTGGAGTTCGTGCCCATGAACGACGTCAACGCCTTCCTGACCAGCAATCCCCTGGAGGGGCTCCAGGAGGGCGGCGTCCTCTTCGTGCAGGCCCCCTACACCGACCCCCTGGACGTCTGGGCCCACGTGCCGCCCGGGGCCAAACAGGCCATCCGGGAGCGGCGGATCCGGGTCTACGCGCTGGACGCGGCCCAGATCGCCCGGGAAGAGGCCCCCATCCCCGACCTGGAGGTGCGGATGCAGGGCATCGTGCTCCTGGGGATCTTCCTCCGGGTGACCCCCTTCGCCCAGGAGGCCGGCCTCGCCGGCGAGGAGGTGTTGGCCCGCTCGGAGAAGGCCCTGCGCAAGTACTTCGGCAAACGGGGCGAGGCCGTGGTCCAGGCCAACATGCGCTGTGTGCGCCGGGGCTACCAGGAGGTCTTCGAGATCCCGCCGGAGGTCATCGCCCAGGACGTCCACGCGCCCATCTTCGTGCCCGGCGCCACCATCCAGCTCTTCGACTGAACCGCCCAGCGGGAAAGGAGCGTACACCATGGGTGTAACCACGGACAAGGTGGACATCCGTCAGCTCACCAAGACCCGGGACGGCAGCGACGGCTACGACCCCAGCATCGTCGACGTCCAGGAGTTCTTCGACCGGGTTCTGCCCGAGTACAACCGCGGCACCGGGCCCGAGACCCTGGAGGCCGACCTGGCCGTGGCCCGCTCGGCCATCCCCGCGGGGACGGCCTACTTCCGGGACTTCAGCTACCTGGCCCCGGAGATCCCGGAGTTCCTCCAGGAGAACTGTGTGGGCTGCATGACCTGTGTCAACCAGTGCCCGGACACGGCCATCCTGGGCAAGGTGGTGCCGGTGGACGTGCTGGAAAGCCACCTGGAGGCCGTCCAGGACCCGGCGGAACGGGACTTCATGCGCCGGCAGTTCGCGCTCACCAACAAGTTCTACAAGGTCCCCGAACGCCAGGGCAAGACCCCGGGGCTCTTCGGGATCTTCATCGACCCCACCAAGTGCAAGGGGTGCGCGGAGTGCGTGGAGGCCTGCGACGACCTGGGCTACCACGCGCTCAAGATGATCCACAAGGAGGACAAGACCGTTCCCATCTACCAGAGGAGCATCCAGTTCTTCCGCAAGCTCCCGCCCACCCCCCAGGAGTACATCAACGACCGGGTGGCCGTGGACATGATGCTCGCGGAACAGAGCCTCCTCTACGTGGGCGGCGCCGGCTCCTGCGCGGGCTGTGGCGAGGCCACGGTGCTGCGCATGTGGCTGGCCGCCCTGGGCTACAAGTACGGCCCGGAGAACATCGGCATCATCGCCAGCACGGGCTGCAACACGGTCTACGGCAGCACCTACCCCTACAACCCCTATCTGGTCCCCTGGAGCAACTCCCTGTTCGAGAACGGGCCCACCTTCGCCATGGGCGTCCGCATGCGCTGGGATCAGATGGGCTGGCAGGACAAGCAGCTCTGGGTCATCGGCGGGGACGGGGCCATGCTGGACATCGGCTTCCAGGCCCTGAGCCGGATGCTGGCCAGCGGCATGAACATCAAGGTCCTGGTGTTGGACACCCAGGTCTACTCCAACACAGGCGGCCAGACCAGCACCGCGTCCTACACCGGCCAGGAGGCCAAGATGTACGCCTTCGGCACGGCCCACAAGGGCAAGGAGGAGTTCCGCAAGGAGTTGGGCCGCATCGCCATGATGCACCCCAACACCTTCGTGGCCCAGACCGTCGCGGCCATCCCCAACCACTTCTACAAGTCCATCCTGGAGGCCGCCTCCTTCCCGGGCCCCGCGGTGGTGAACGTCTACACCACCTGCCAGCCGGAACACGGCGTGGCCGACAACATGAGCCGCCACCAGGCCAAGCTCGCGGTGGAAAGCCGGGCTTTCCCGGTCTTCATCTACGACCCCCGAAAAGGAGACACCATCCGGGAACGGCTGAGCCTCCAGGGCAACCCGGCCACGAAACAGGACTGGTACGTGGTGCCCAAGACCGGTGAGCGGATCGACTTCATCACCTTCGCCCGGACCGAGGGCCGCTTCGCCAAACAGTTCGACAAGGAGGGCAACCCCTCGGAGGTGCTGTTGCAGGCCCAGGCAGACCGGCTGGCCAACTGGCACATGCTCCAGGAGATGGCCGGCCTGCGCTGAAAAGTGGACCCGGGGGGCCCTCCTACCCCCCGGGTCCCGCCTTCCCCACCCACCCCTCGAAAACCCCGTGCCCCCCGAAGATCCGGCCCTTGGCCGGGCTGTGGTATACTTCTTCGATGGCATCGCCCAGGCCCCATCCCCATACGGCCCCGGAAGCCCCCGGGCTTCCCGCCGCGCACGTGTACCGGCCTGGGGTTCATGGGAGGCAATCGGAGGAAGCCAACACCATGTCCGCATCCATCTCTCCGCAGATCCTGCCGTCCGAGGCCGAGACCCGGCTGGAGGTCCAGCCGCTGCCTCTGGACCGGCTCCAACAGATGTACCGGACCATGTTCCTCATCCGCCGGGTGGAGGAATCCCTGCTCCAGGCCGCGGAGGAGGGCAAGATCGGCGGCGCCATGCACACGGCCATCGGCATGGAGGCCAACGCAGTGGGCGCGGCCCACGCCACCCGCCCGGACGACTACGTGACCTGCACCTACCGAGGACATCACCACGCCCTGGCCCGAGGCATGGACCCCGGCCAGGCCATCGCGGAGGTGATGGGCCGGGCCACCGGCTTCGCCAAGGGCAAGGGCGGCTCCATGCACTTCGTGGACCCGGAACACGGCCTGATGGGGGCCAACGGCGTGGTGGCGGCCCAGGTCCCCCATGCGGCCGGCATGGCCCTGGCCGCCCAGCTCCGGGGCGAGGACCGGGTGGCCCTGACCTTCTTCGGCGATGGGGCCCTCTACCAGGGGGTCATGCACGAGACCTTCAACATGGCGGCCAAGTGGAAGCTCCCCATCGTCTTCTACCTGGAGAACAACCGCTACTCGGAGATGACCCCCATCTGGCGCACCTCCTCGGTGGAGGCGCTCTACCGCTTCCCCAGGGCCTACGGCATCGAATCCATGCAGATCGACGGCAACGACGTGGAGGTGGTCTACACCGCGGTGGCCCAGGCCGTGGAACGGGCCCGGGCAGGCGAGGGGCCCACCTTCATCGAGGCCTTGACCTACCGGCTGGCCGGCCACATGGCCGGCGACCTGGAGACCTACCGGACCGAGGAGGAAAAGGCACTCCAGCGCCAACACGAGCCCCTGATGGTCCTCCGGAACAAACTCCTGGAACGGGGCGCACGCCCAGAGGAGCTGGAGGCCATCCAGGCCCAGGTGGAGGAGGAGGTCCAGGCCGCGGTGGCCTTCGCGGAGGAGAGCCCCTGGCCGGACATCGCCCAGGCCTACACGGACGTGTTCTACCTGTAGACCCGTGCCCCAAGGAGCAGACCATGACCGCACCCGTGATGGCCCAGGCCGCCCCCGAGGCGGCCGTCCAGATGCGCAAGACCACCTACATCCAGGCCGTCAACGAGGCCCTGCGCGAGGAGATGCGCCGGGATGAGTCCGTCTTCATCCTGGGCGAGGACGTGGCCCACTACGGTGGCCTCTTCCGGGTCACCCGAGGCCTCCTGGATGAGTTCGGCCCCCAGCGGGTCATCGATACCCCCATCAGCGAACAGGGGTTCATGGGCATGGCCCTGGGCGCGGCCGCGGTGGGCATGCGCCCGGTGGTGGAGCTGATGTACATGGACTTCACCCTGGTGGCCGCGGACCAGATCTTCAACCAGATCGCCAAGTACCACTACATGACCGGTGGCCTGATCCACCTGCCCATCGTCGTCCGGGGCCAACAGGGCGGAGGGAAACGGTACGGCTCCCAACACAGCCAGTGTGTGGAGGGGCTGTACGCCCACTTCCCCGGCATCCGGGTGGTGGTGCCGGCCACGCCCTACGACGCCAAGGGCCTGCTCAAATCCGCCATCCGGGACGACAACCCGGTGGTCTTCCTGGAGCACAAGATGCTCTACTTCACCCGGGGCGAGGCCCCGCCCGCGGAGGTGGAGTACACCGTGCCCATCGGCCTGGCCGACGTGAAGCGCACCGGCCAGGACCTGACCCTGGTCACCTACGGCTACTGTCTGCTCCAGGCCCTGGAGGCCGCGGACGCCCTGGCCGCGCGCTACGGCATCCAGGTGGAGGTGGTGGACCTGCGCACAGTGAACCCCATGGACACGGATACCATCTGGGAGTCGGTGGCCAAGACCGGCCGTCTCCTCGCGGTCCACGAATCCTATGCGAACTGCGGCGTGGGCGCGGAGGTGGTGGCCCGGGCCTACGAGGAGGCCCCCCACCTGCTCCGGGCCCCGGCCCGGCGCCTGGGCATGGCCCCGGTCTCCATCCCCGTGTCCAAGCCCCTGGAGGACGAGATCCTGCCCTGGAAACAGCAGATCATGGCCGCGGTGCTGGAGATGATGCGCGCCTAGGCCCACCCCCGGGCCTGCGCGGACACCCGCGGCCAGCCACTTGCGAAGGAGATAGACCTGGCATGGCCATTGAAGTCAGAGTGCCGGACCTGGGCGAAGGCGTGGAGGACGCCACCATCAGCCGCTGGCGGGTGGCGGAAGGCGATCCGGTCCAGGCCGGCGATGTCCTGTTGGAGCTGGCCACCGACAAGGTGGACACGGAGATCCCGGCGCCGGCCGATGGCACGGTGCTGAAGATCCTGCGGGCCGAGGGCGAACTGGTGGCCCCCGGAGAGGTGCTGGCCCTCCTGGGCGATCCCGACGAGGAGGTCCCCAGCCCCGCAGCCCCCACCCCGCAGGAAGCCCCCGCCCCCCCAGGGCAGGAAACACCGGTGCCCGAGCCCACACCGCCTTCCCCGCCCCGGGCCGAGGTGAAGGCCACCCCAGTGGCCCGCCGCATCGCCCAGGAGGCGGGCATCTCTCTGGATGAGATCCAGGGCACCGGCCCGGGCGGCCAGATCACCAAGGGAGATGTGCTGCGCCATCTGGAGGGCCGAGGGGCCCAGCCGTCGGCCCCCTCGGAGCCCGTCCAGGGGCTGCCCGACGAGTTCGCGGACGTGGCCTCCCTGCCGGTGCGCCGGGCCGCCGCGGACTTCAACGTGGACCTGCGCGCGGTGGCCGGCGATCGGCCCCTGAGCAGCCTGACCCGCCACGACGTCCTGGCCTACGCGGCCCGACACAAAGGGCTGGACCACCTGCCCACAGCGCCCCGATACCCCGGCCCCCAGGAGGTCGAACCGCCGTCGGCCCGGGCTGTGCCCACGGTCCACCGGCCCGCTCAAGAGCCAACGTCCGCGGCCACGCCTGCTCCGGAGCGTCTCCCCGGCCCCGAGGAGGAGGACGAGATCCTGGTGCCCCACACCCGGATGCGGCGGCTGGTGGCCGAGAACACCGCCCGCAGCGCGTTCACCGCGCCCCACGTGACCACCATGTGGGATGTGGACATGCGCGCGGTGCTGGCCCACCGGAAGGCCCACAAAGAGGCCTTTGCCCGCCGGGGCGTCCACCTGACCCTCACCGCGTACCTGGTGAAGGCCCTGGTGGCCGGGGTCCGGGCCGTGCCCGCGGCCAACGCGACCTGGACCGAGGAGGGCATCCGCATCAAGCGACGGGTCCACGTAGGGCTGGCAGTGGCCCTGCCGCCGGACGAGTACGGGCTGGGCGGCCTCATCGTCCCCGTCATCCGGGACGCGGACGAGCTGAGCCTGGAAGGGATCGCCCGTCGGGTCAACGACCTGGCCCATCGGGCTCGAACCCACCAGCTCAAGGCCCAGGAGCTCCAGGGGGGCACCATCACCCTGACCAACTACGGCACCTCGGGAAGCCGTTTCCAGACCCCCATCCTCGTCCAGCCCCAGGTGGCCATCCTGGGCGTGGGCACCGTGGAGAAACGGCCGGTGGTGATCAGCCAGGGCCACCCACTGGAGCCCAACCCCGGCGATGCCCTGGCCTTCGTGCCCATGACCACCCTGGCCCTGAGCTACGACCACCGGGTGTTGGACGGCGCGACCGCGGACGCCTTCTGCAGGGCGGTGAAGGAGGCGCTGGAACACTGGGAGGGCGAGTAGCCGGTTCAGGCGACCCGCTCCACCAGCTCGTCGGCCAGCGCCATCAGGGGGGAGGCCGGGGCCCGGAACCCCAGAGCCTCCTCCAGGGCCTGGATCCCCTCCCGGTGAAAGCCCTGAAGGACGTCCTCCGCGTAGGCCCGGGCTCCGGCCTGGTCCAACAGCGCCAGGATCTCGGGCATCTCCTCGGGGCCCAGGGCCTGGGTCCAACGGCTCTGCAGGACCGGCCCCACCTCCGGGTGGGCCAGGGCATAGAGGAGGGGCAGGCTCTTCTTCCGCCGCAACACATCGCTTCCCGCGGGCTTGCCGGTCACCGCCGGGTCGCCCCAGATGCCCAGGATGTCGTCCCGGATCTGGAAGGCCATGCCCAGGTTGTGGCCGAAACGGCTCAAGGCTTCCTGGGCTTCGGGATCCGCGCCGCCCACGGCCGCGCCCATGGCCAGGCTCGCGGCCAGCAAGGACGCGGTCTTGCCCGCGATCATGCGCAGATACTCCTCCACGGTGACCCGATCCCGCCGCTCGAAGCCCAGGTCCAGGTGCTGTCCTTCCGCCAGCATCACCGCGGTCCGGGTGAAACGCTCCACAATGGAGAGAAGCCGCGGGGGCTCCAGCCCCTGTTGGCCCAACCGCAACAGGGCGGCGTAGGCCAGGGCGAACATCCCATCGCCCACGTTGATGGCCTGTGCCGTGCCCCACAGGGCCCACAGGGTCGGACGATGGCGCCGGGTCGTGTCCTGGTCCTCGATGTCATCGTGGATCAGGGAGAAGTTGTGGAAGATCTCCAGGGCGGCTGCGGCCGGCAGGGCGTCCTCCGGCCGCCCCCCCACCTCCTGGCAGGCCAGCAGACAGAGCAAGGGCCGGATCCGTTTGCCCGTGGGAAAGCGCCCAGGACGAAACTGCTCGTCCAGCCAGCCCATGTGGTAGTGCATCATCCGGTAGTGGCCGGCCAACATGGGATCCGGGCAGCGCAGCACCTCCCGGATCTCGGTCTCCAGGCGAGGAAGCCAGTGCTCCGCGAACTCGCGAAAGGAGGGTCGGCTAGCCATAGAGCTCCCTCTTGGTCAACAGCACCCCGGGCCGGCGCAGGGCCTCCAGACAGGAGGCGCCGGCACACCACATGGCCACCCGCAGCTCGTCCTCCAGGATGGCCATCTCCTCCACCACGGCCTGGGTGGACTGGGCCGCGGCCTTCAGGAAGGGGGAGGCCAGGCCCACCAGGCTGGCCCCCAGGGCCACGGCCTTGGCCACGTCCTGGCCGGTCCGGATGCCCCCGCTGGCGAAGACCTCCACCCCCAGCGCGCCCATCTCGTTTCGGACCTGGCAGACCCATCGCAGGGTGGTGGCAGTGGGGATGCCCCACTCCATGAAGGCCCCGGCCAGACGACGCAGCCGCTCGGTGGGGGCTCGATGCATCTCCACCTGGCTCCAGGAGGTGCCCCCCGCGCCGGCCACGTCGATGCCCGCGACCCCGGCCTCGATGAGCATCCGGGCCACCTGCCGGCTGATGCCCCAGCCCACCTCCTTCACCACCACGGGCACGGACAGGGCCCGGCAAACGGCCTCTATCCGCGCCAACAGCCCATGCCAGTTCGTGTCCCCCCCGGCCTGGACCGCCTCCTGCAGAGGGTTCAGGTGCAGGATCAGGGCATCGGCCTGGACCATCTCCACGGCCTGGCGGCACTGGTCCGGCCCGTAGCCGTAGTTCAACTGGACGGCCCCCAGGTTCGCGAAGAGCAGGATGTCCGGGGCCACCTCCCGCACCTGGAAGGTGGCCACGGTCTCCGGATCCTCCACCCCGACCCGCTGGCTCCCGATCCCCATGGCCAGGCCCCGAGCCTGGGCGGCCTCGGCCAGCCGACGGTTGATGGCCCCGGCCTCCGGGGTGCCCCCGGTCATGGAGCTGACCAGGATGGGCGCGGCCAGCTCCCGGCCGAACACGGTCACCCGGGTATCGACGGTCTCCAGGTCCAGTTCGGGCAGCGCCTGGTGGACGAAGTGATAGCCCTCCAGCCCGGTGGTAAGGCCCTGGAACTGGACATCCTCCTCCAGGTTGATGCGGATATGATCGGCCTTGCGCTCTCGACTGGACACGGCAGCTCCTGTAGGATTCGGCAACGTGGCGCGACCATTGGGGCTTCCGGGTGTTCAAGCAGCATGGGGTCGCCCCGAGCATTCTACACGGCTGGGACCGTTTTGCTCAAACGGTCGGCCCCTCCATGGCCGGGAGACACCGGCAAAGCGCCCGCCAACCGGTTTTGACAGGGGCGTTCACCCCTGGCTACAATGGGCCGGTATGGCCGGCGGAGTGCGTCTCCCACCGCCTGTTCGTCTTCGCACATCGCAGAGCCACATCACAAAGGGGGATCCAGACATGTCGGAGGAGAGCATCTTCGAACGAGTGCGGGCCATCATCGTCGAACAACTGGACGTGGACCCAGAGGAGGTCACCCTGGAAGCCCGCTTCAAGGACGACCTGGACGCGGATAGCCTGGACTTGGTGGAGCTGATCATGGCCTTCGAGGAGGCGTTCGGCGGCGAGATCAGCGACGAAGAGGCCCAGAAGCTGGAGACCGTCGGGGACGTGGTGCGCTTCCTGGAGACCCAGACGGCCCAGTCCTGAGTTCTCCAGGCCGTGCCCTCTGCGGCCCCGCCCCGATCGGCGTCCTGGGGGGGCGAACGGATCTCTGTTCGTCCCCCCAGGACGCCTCAACCTCCATCCCCGTGCGCGACAACGACAGCCTCACCCTGCTCCTGAACGCCGGTGGCCGCAGTCGACGCATGGGCAGGCCCAAGGCCCTGCTCCGGCTGCCCGGCAACGGTGAACCCCTGATCCACCATATCGCCCGCAGGCTCCACCCCCTGGCCTCTGGCCTGGTGGTGGTGACCCACCTGCCCGCGGTCTGCCAGGCCCTGGCCGATCTGGAGCCCCTGTGCGTGGCCGATGCCTACCCGGACACAGGCCCCCTGGGCGGCCTGGCCACCGGCCTGCACCACACGCCAGCCTGGGCCCTCTGCGTGGCCTGCGACATGCCCTTCGTGGAGCCGGACCTCGTTCGACTCCTGCGACACTGGGCCACCGAGGAATGGGATGCCGTGGTCCCCCAAGCCCAAGGCCGGCTCCAACCCCTTCTGGCCCTCTACCACCGACGCTGCCTGGGCCCCATCCAGGCCGCGCTCCAGGAAGGCCACTACCGCATGGACCGGTGGCTGCACCGGGTCCGCACCCGAGTGGTGTCCTCCCAGGAGCTCCAGGCGGTGGACCCCCTGGGACGCTCCTTCGTGAACGTGAACACCCCCGAGGACTGGGCCGCGGTCCAGGCTCAATGGGACGAGGCCTCTCACTCGCACGCGGGCAGCCGGACCCGGAAGAGCGATCCCTGGTCTACCTGACTCTCCACCTGGATCCGGCCCTTCAACTCCTCCAGCACCGCCTTCACGATGCCCAGGCCCAGGCCGGTCCCCGAGATCGTGCTCTGAGAGGCACCTCGGCCCCGGTAGAAGCGCTCGAACAGGTGGGGCATATCCTCTGGGTGGATGCCGATGCCCGTGTCCCGGACCTCCAGTTCCACCCACGGGCCGGCCCGGCCGGTGCGCACGCGCACCCATCCCCGCTCGGTGTAGCGGATGGCGTTGCTCACCAGGTTCCCCACCACCTGGCGCAGCTCCGCCGGGGTGGCCCACACGGGAGGCAGCTCAGGCGTCAACACGATCTCCAACGCCAGCCCCTTGCGCTGGGCCCACTCCTGGGTTTCCGCCACCACCTCCTGGACCACCTGGTTCAGGTCCTGGGCGGTCCGAGCCCCCTGCGCGATCTGGGCCTCCAGCCGGGACAGCTCCAGGATGGACTCCACCAGGTCTGTCAACAGTTGGTTCTGTTGGCGCAACATGGCCAGATAGCGGGTACGTCGGGCCGGATCGTCGCTTCGCTCCAACAGGTCCAGGTAGAGACGGATGTTGGAGAGAGGCGTGCGCAGCTCATGGGACATGTCCTGGATGAAGCGGTCCTTCATCCGCTCCAGCTCCTTCTGGGGCGTGATGTCCCGGACCGTGACCACGTAGCCCAGGATGGCCCCATCTCGGCCCTGGATAGGGCCCGCCACCAGGGAGACGTGGAACCGCTCCCCATTTCGGCGCTGCACCTCCAGCTCGCCCCGCCAGGACTCTCCCCGCTCCAACCGCTCCACCAGCTCCAGCACCCGTCCCCGGTCCTCCACCCAGGGCATCATGTCCCGGTAGTGGATCCCCACCACCTGGGATTCCCGGAAGCCCGTCTGCTCCACAAAGGCCGGGTTCACCTGCTGGACCCGGCCCCGGGTATCCAGGACGAGCACGGCATCGCCCACACCCGTGAGGATGGCCGCGGTCCGCTCCAGGGATTCCACCAGCTTCTGGGTCCGCTCGGCCACCTGCTGTTCCAGGGTCTCCAGCAACACGGCCCGTTGCAGGGCATGGCCCGCGATCTCGGCCACCGCCTCCAGCAGCCGCTGGGTCTCCGGATCCGGCGGAAGAAGAGCGCCGTAGGCCACATGCATCACCCCGATGACCCGGTCCTGGAAGCGGAGGGGCAGGGTGACCGCGGAGCGGATGCCGGCCAGAAATTCCTCCTGGCCGGGAAACAGCCGCAGGCGCGGGTCCTGCTGGATGTCCTGGGTGAACTGGACGGTACCCTCCAGGAACGCGGAGCCCGTGATGCCCTCGCCGGGCTTCATCCGGATGGAGGGCATGGCGAAGGAATCCGGGTACCAGCCCCGCAGGACCAGGTCGCCGGACTGGGGATCCTGGAGGTAGATGGTTCCCCGTAGACCGCCGCTGATGCGCGCGGTGGCGGCCAGCAGCACGGGGATCATCTCCTGGACCCGGCGCACCTGGCGCAGCTCCGCGGAGAGCCGGACCAGGTGTTCCAGGGCCTCCACCCGGCGGCGAAGCTCGTTCTGGAGCAGGGCTCGGAGGACCACCTCGCCGCTGCGGGCCGCGAAGGTCACCTCGTCCGGCTCCCAGGCCCTACGGGGGCCCACATGTTCGATGCAGAGCACCCCGACCACCCGCTCGCCCCGACGAAGGGGCACGTCGATGGCAGAGGTGATCCCGAGAGGTGCCCAGTAGGTCTCGGTCAGCTCCGCGGTCCGAGGATCTCCCCGGACATCCTCCACCACCATCACATGCTCCTGGGCCAGGGCGGCCATGTAGCGGGAGTTCTCCCCCAGGGGCAGGGGCTGCCCCACCTCTGCCGGGCAGCCGTGGGAGGCCACACACCGCAGCCGATGGTCCGGCCCCGCCAGCCAGATGTTCACCCGGGCCACCTCCAGGGTCTGGGCCACCTGGGCCACGATGGCCGCGAAGGCCGCCTCCAGGTGACCTTCGGCCGCGGCCGGGTCCATGGCCAGCTCGTGGATGGCCTGCTGCTGCCGCTCCAGCCGGACCCGTCGGGCCGCCTCTGCCTCCTCCCACCGCTTGCGCTCGGTGATCTCCGTGATGGAACCGGTGTAGTACACCACCCGGCCCTCGGCATCGGTCACCGCCCGGGCATCGCCATGCACCCAGATCTCCCGACCATCGTAGCGGCGCATGCGCAGCTCCACCGAGTGTACCTCCGGCCTCTGGGCCACTTCCCGCAGCCACTCGAGCCGATCCTCTGGGTTGGCCCAGAACTCGGAGGGCCGAAGGGTGAGCCCCAGCTCCCGATCCGGCACCCCGAAGATGCGCAGGAGGGCCGGGTTCAGGTCCAACACCCGGTCATCGGGGGTGGTGATGAACAGCCCTACCGGCATGTCCTCGAACAGACGCCGGTAGCGGGCCTCCGACGCGCGGAGCTCCGCGATCCGCTCGGCCGCGCCCAGGGCCTGGGCCGTCAGTTGGGCCACCCAGGGCAGCACACGGGCCACCCCTTCGTCCACCTCGGCGGACGGCAGATCCAGGGCCAGCAACCCCGGGCCCGTCCCGTGGCCCAACACCGGCACAGCCACCCAGGCCCCTCCAACGCCCCTCCCATCCACGGCCTGGGCCACCGCGCTCGGTCCCAGGTCCAAGGCCTGGGCCAGGAACGCCTGGAGGGAGGCTGGAGGTCCTGGCTCGGCCCAGGTGCCCCATACCGCCTCGGGAGACCATCCCCCGGCCTCACCGGGGACCCAGAACCCCACTCCTCGGGCCCGGCTCAGGGCCGCCAGCATCTCCATCACGGTGGCCAGAACGGCCTTTCGCTCCCGTTGAACCCGGACAGGCGCCCCCAGCCCCGTCAACACCTGGTCGTCCAGGGCGGATCGCCGCTCCATCTCCCGGCGCAGTTGGTCCACCCCCAACACCCCTGCGATCTGGGATGCCAGGACCCGGGCCGGCTCCTGTGCCGCCATTTCCAGCCCCACCCCCCAGAGGGCCAACATCCCCACCAGGCGCCGCTGCACGGTCAGGGGCAACGCCAGGATCGACCCAGGCGCCGGAGAAGGGCCGTTCCCCGCCTGGAACAGGGGTTCCCGACGGCCTACCAGCGCGGCGAAGATCTGGGGGATGGTCTCCGCGGTGAGGAGAGGCTCTCGCCACCACCCAGGCCCCATGGAAGACGCCCTCTCCCCAGCCCCCTCGTCGTGCTCCACCAGGGAGACATGCTCCCGGCAGAAGCCCCGCCTCACCGGATCCCACCGGGCCACCAGGCACGAGCAGCCGATCTTCCGCAGCTCCGTTCCCAGGACCGTCCACACCTCTCGGGGATCCTGCGCGACCCGGATCCCCTCCGCGATGGGGCCCAGGGCCGACCACAGACGCTGGAGATGGACCCTATTCATGGCCTGTCCTCTTCATGCTCATCCATGTCCATGCTCATCCATGTCCATGCTCGTCCGTGCTCATGGCTCTTCCCTCTTGAACGATCCGCGGCTGCCGTCCCGACACCCCCTGGCCGGGGGAGGAGCCGGGGTAGCCGTTCGACCATGGGATGGTTGGGGGACGTGGGAAGGCGCCGAACGTCTGTTGCTCGTGTCCGCGTGGCTGAAGGTTCCGGACATCCCGGTGAAGCCCACCATAACAGAGATCGATCCCAGGTTCAAGTCCGGCCCCGAGACCCGGAACCCGGGCCTGTCTGCCTATCTGGCCACAGCCAAGGTGCACCGCCTGACACCAGCCAGGGCGGTCTTCTCCAACGATGGCCGGCCCTGAGGCAGAAGCCTGCTCCACTCCGGGGGTTCGCCGGCGCGCTCGCCCTGTCGACGGTGCTGGAATATGCCCTTGGCCAGGTGGACAGTTGGACGAAAGCCCTCCCCGAATGGTACACTGAAAACCATGGCACGACGGATACGCAGACATGCCCAAAGACGGACCGTACCCGCCCCTGGCGGCGTCCAAGGCCCCCGGAGGAAGCCGGGAGGGGCCGGAGAGCGGAGGGAGGAAGGCGCGGTCCACAAGGATTGGGGAGGCCGCATCCCCATCGCGCTCAGCTTCCCCAACACCTACTACGTGGGGATGAGCAGCCTGGCCTTCCAGCTCCTCTACCGCTGGTTCAACCGGGAGCCGGACGTGGTCTGCGAGCGGATCTTCTGGGACAAGGGGGGCTACCGGGCGGGCCGGCCCCTCCTCTCCCTGGAGAGCGGGCGACCGGCCGAGGCGTTCGCGGCCTGGGCCTTCACCATCTCCTGGGAGATGGACTACTTCAACGTCCTGGAGATGCTGCGCCAGGCCGGCATCCCACCCCTGGCCGCGGAGCGCCGGGACCGCCGCCGCTGGGACGGTTCGCCCTGGCCCCTGCTCATCGCCGGAGGGCCGGGGGTCACCATGAACCCGGAGCCCATGGCCCCCTTCTTCGACGCGATCCTGATCGGCGAGGGCGAGGAGGCGGTGCCCCGGTTCCTGGATCTGTTGCGAGAGGGCCTGGACGACCGGGAAGGCCTGCTGGCTGCCCTGGACCGGACCCCCGGCTTCTACGTGCCCATCCGGCGGCCGGCCCACCCCCATCACCCGGACTTTCGCCCGGTGGAACGGCTGTGGGTGCGGGAGCTGGATCGCCACCGAACCCACAGCACCCTCTACACCCCGGATACCGAGTTCGGCGACATGCACCTCATGGAGATCGCCCGGGGTTGCGGCCGAGGATGTCGCTTCTGCCTGGCCGGCTACGTGTACCGTCCCCCTCGGGAGCAACCCCTGGAGGTGCTGGTACGCTGGGCCCAGGAGGCCATCCAAGCGGGCCACCGCCGCATCGGCCTGGTCAGCGCCGCGGTGAGCGACCACACCCAGATCGACGAGCTGGCCCGGGCTCTGCAGGAGATGGGCGCGCAGATCAACGCCAGCTCCATGCGCATGGATCCCATCAGCGTGCCCCTGATCCGGGCCATGGCCGCGGGCGGCACCCGGACCCTGACCGTGGCCCCCGAGGCCGGCAGCGAGCGGCTCCGCCGGGTGATCAACAAGACCCAGACGGAAGAGCAGATGATGGCGGCCATCGCCCTGGCCCAGGAGCTCGGCTTCCCCCAGCTCAAGCTCTACTTCATGGTGGGCCACCCCACGGAGACCGACGAGGACATCCAGGCCCTGATCGACTTCACCCTCAAGGCCCGACAGCTCTTTCGGCGACGGCTGGCCATCAACGCGACGCCCTTTGTGCCCAAGGCCCACACCCCCTTCCAGTGGGAGCCCATGGCCTCGGTAGAGGTCCTGCGCCGACGCCAGCGCACCATCCACCGAGCCCTGGCCCGACACGGGGTGGCCGTCCGGGCCGACTCCCCGGAGTGGGCCCAGGTCCAGACGGTGCTCAGCCGGGGCGACCGGGCCCTGGCTCGGGTCCTTCTGGCCATCCCACCCGGCGAGCTGAACGTCCGCCGCTTCTTCGCGGCCATGCGACAGGAAGGGCTGGAACCAGAGCGCTACCTGGGGCGCTGGCAGGTGGGCGACCCCCTGCCGTGGAGCGTGGTGGAGAGCGGTGTGAGCGAACGCTACTTCCACTACGAGCTCCGGCGGGCCGAACAGAGCCGCACCGGCCTGAGCTGCCCGCCGGATTCCGCGGGCTGCCTGGCCTGTCAGGCCTGCGATCCGGCCTGGGCCTTTCGCTACGGCGACCACGAACACCGCCCCATCCCTGCCGCCCGGGGGGGACCGTGGCGGGCAGAGGACTGGCTTCCCTGGACCAAGCTCAGACACCAGGCCCATCACGTGGCCCCCGTGACCCTGGAATGAACTCGCCCTCAGCCATGCGCCCCCTGGCCCACGCCAACGGCGTGGTCACCTACACCTTCAGCCGGTTTGCCTCCCTGCCTGTCCAGGCCCATGTCACCACCCGGCACGGCGGTGTCTCCCCCGCGCCCTGGAACACCCTGAACTTCAGTGTCCGCCGGGGCGACACGCCGGACCGAGTCCAGGAGAACCTGCGCCGCCTCTGCGCGGCCCTGGATCTCCGACCGGATGACCTGGTCCGGACCCAACAGGTCCACGGCACCCGGATCGCCCAGGTGACGTGGGCCCACGCCGGTTCCCTGCAGGAGGGCGCGGACGGCCTGGTCACCGACGCGGTGGGCCTGCCCCTCTTCCTGGTCTTCGCCGACTGTGTCCCCCTGGTCCTCTACGATCCGGTGCACCACGTCCTGGGCGCATGCCATGCCGGGTGGCGGGGCACGGTGGACGGCATCGCGGCCGCCACCCTGGGGGCCATGCAGGCCGCCTACGACACGGATCCGGCCCAGGTGTGGGCCGGCATCGGACCCAGCATCGGCCCCCAGAGCTACCCCGTAGGCCCAGAGGTGGTGGACCGAGCCCAGGCCAGGCTCCGCCAGGCCGAGCGCTTCCTCCACCGAAACGGCGCCGGACAGGTCCACTTCGACCTGTGGCAGGCCAACGCGACCCAGCTCGTGGAGGCCGGGGTTCCCCGAGCACAGATCGCGATCGCGGGCATCGACACGGCCCAGAACACCCAGGACTTCTTCAGCCACCGGGCCGAACGGGGACGCTGTGGCCTCTTCGCCCTGGTGGCCTGGCTCCAACCCCGCCCCGGTCCTCGGGGTGGAGAGCACCCACCGCCTGCCTGAAAGGCCTGCTGCCCATGCCCCTACTCCGTCCCCACCGCCTGGGCCTGGCCCTGGTCGCCCTCCTGGCCAGCGCATGGCTTCTCCCGCGCATGCCCTCCCCTCCAGGCCTCGTCGCCGCCCTGCAGGAGACTGCCCCCACCCCACCGGTGCTCCCTGCCTGGGATCGGCTGGACCTGGGCCTGCCCCAGGGCGACGTCCACGCACCCGTCGACCTGGCCATGGACCCGGAGAGCGGCGACCTCTATGTCCTCGGCTATCGAACCCGGGAGGGCCCCCCGGCCCTGGCCGTCCTGGACGGGAAGACCGGGGCCCTGGTGCGGAGGGTGCCGCTGCCCTTCGAACCCACCAGCGGCCAGATCCTCTTCCCGCCCGAGGGAGGCCAGGCGCTGCTCCTGGCCTGGAACGAGGCCCGGGTCTACCGGTACGATCCCGACGGAGATCGGCTGACCCGCTGGATGGAAGGGGTCTGGGCCCTCCAGCTCTCCCCCGACGGCCGGACCGTGGCCCTGGTCTTCAGCGACCGGATCGGGCTGTACGACCTCGCGACCGAGACCCTGCTGTGGGAGATGGAGGCCACCCCCGGCTCGGAGCTCGCGTTGTCCGATAGAGCCCTCCTCACCCTGGAGCGGTTGCCCCAGGGCCAGCGGCTTCGGGTCTGGGCCAAGGATGGAGGACGCCTGTTGGCGGAAGCCCTCCTCCCGGCGGACCGTGTCCAGGTGTGGGCCCTGGGCCGCGGGCCCGACGACACCTGGCTGCTCCTGGTGTCCCAGGACGATACGATCCGGCTGGAGCGACGGAGTGCCTCCCTGGAGCTCCTGGCCACCGGGCCTGGCCTGTGGGACAGCCGCATCCTCTACGACGAGAGCCAGGACCGGGTCCTCCTGGCCGGCCGCCGGCCGGATCCCATCCCGCCCCAACGGTCGCCGTACGCGCTCCGGGCCCTGGACAGCACCAGCCTGGAGGTCCGTGCGGAGCGGGACTGGCCGGATGCCGCCTATCCCACCCACATGGCCCTCCTGCCGGATCGGATCGGGGCCATCCACGCGTTCGACGCCGGAGATCAGGTGGTCTTCCTGGATCGGGCCACCCTGGATATCCGTGGCCGGACCGCTTTGGGCATCCGGCTGCTGGGCTCGGTCCTGGCGGTGGACCCGGCCTGGCTCTTCGTGGCCGACAACCAGCAGCGGATCTGGCGGGTGGATCGGGCCAGCGGCGAGGCCGCGGTCCTGGGCATGGGCACCTGGCCCATGGCCGCAGCCCCGGACGGGGGCCGGCTCTACGCGAACCGATGGCAGCAGGGACGACTGCAGGTGGTGGCCTTGGATCCGGGCAGCGGCAGGACCCTGGCCGCCTTCCCCCAGGGGGGTGCCATCGCGCCGGATCCCACCGGCGATCGGATCTACCTGGTGGAACGGGGGATCACGGCCTACGATGGGGCCGGCAACCTCCTGGGACGGCTGGAGAGCACCTTCCCGTCGGGCGAGCCGGTCCCAGGGCTGGGCCCCTACGCCCGGAATGCCTGGGTGAACCCGACCACCGGCGGCCTGGTGGTGTTGATGAACAACGGGATCCCCGGCACCAACAACGCCAACCAGCTCCGCCTCTACCCCCCTCCCGCCCAGAGCACGGACCTCCCACCGGACACCCCCATCGAGATCGTGCCCGATCCAGGCAACGCGCTGGACACCGTGGCCTTCGACCCCCAGACCGGTCGGCTCTTCGCCGCCTTCCAGGACCTGCGGGGACAGAGCGCAGTGTTGCGGGTGGAGGGAGACGGCAGCCAGCCCCGGCTGCTGCACGGCCGGTCCGGGCGCCTCTTCCTGGACGAACGCTCCCGAAACCTGTACGTGGAAGGGGATGGGACCTTCGCCCGACTGGGCCTGGACCTCCGCCCCCGGCTCTTCTACGCAGGGCCCGACGAGATGGCCGGCCCGGTGTTGGCCGCGCAGGAACGACGCCTCTACTTCCGGGTAGAAGGAAGGCCGGTCCTCGGCCACGTGGCCTTGACCCAGCTCCGGCCCATCTGGCCCCGAGTGGGACCTCCCCAGGACCGCCTGCCCGGCCGGGGAGTGCTCCGCTTCACCGCGGGGACCCTGGCCGACGGCGCGGTGGGTCTGCTGGTCCACACCGGGGGCCCGGAGGGCGGTCTCTTCCTGTCGGTGGACGACGGGGCCACCTGGCGTCCCCTGGCCCTGACCCATCCCCTGGACATCTCCCTCTACGTGACCACGGCCATCGGGCCGGACGGCACCCTCTTCTTCAGCGGCAGCGGACCTTTCGGCGGGGAAGGGGTGCTGCGCAGCCGAGATGGAGGGCGCACCTGGCAACGGCTGCTCAAGGGGCTCCCGGACCTTCGGGCCCAGCGGTTCGTCCTGCCCCCGGCCGGACAGGCCCGACCTCCTGGCCGGATCCCTGTCTACATGACGACCCCCACCCGCCGGCTCCTGGCCCTGGACGAGGCCACCCGGACCTGGCGTCCGGTCTCCATCCCCGAGGAGGTCTCCTGGGTCCTGAGCTCCCTGTGGGTCGCAGACGACGGCAGCCTCTTCGCCGGTGCCCATCGCAGCCTGGACCAGGGGGCCACCTGGGAACGGTTCCTGGCCCCCGATGCCGCCATCGACCTGGAGCTGGTGGACGCCGCGTTCCACCGCACCCGACGGCTCTACGGCTGGCAGCGGGACGGGGAACGACTCCGTTTCGTCCGCTCGGACGACGGAGGCGACACCTGGCGCCCCACCGAACCCGGCCTGATCTTCGGCCGGGAACACGCGTTCCACCTGAGCCTCCACCAGGCTGGGGAATGGCTATACGTGGTGGACCGGGACGTGGAGGGCATCCACCGGCTCTTCCGCTCCCAGGACGGCGGCAACACCTGGGAGAGCGCTCTGCCCAACCTGGCCGACGCGAACCTCCCCCGGTTCACCCCGGACGGCCGCCTGTGGTTCCTGCAGTCCACGGACGAGAACCCCTCCCTCCGCTGGCTGGCGCTGCAAGCGCTGGACTGGACACCGGCAGAGCCCGACATCGCCCCGGCCGCGGCCCCTGCAGGCCAGATCACCCCGGCCCCGGAGCGGGCCGAGGAGGCGGCTGCAGGCTGTCCCGAACCCAGAGGCGAGGCCGCGCTCCTGGCCCGGCAGCTCCCGGAGCTCGGCTGTCCCCTGGAGAAGGGCCGCAGCGTCTTCATGGCCTCCCAACCCTTTCAACGCGGACGGATGCTCTGGCGCAGCGATACCCGAACCATCTATGTCCTCTTCCAGGACGGGACCTGGCAGGCCTTCGCGGACACCTGGCAGGAGGGCCAGCCCACACAGGATCCGACCCTGGTGCCCCCGGCCGGCCTCTATCAGCCCATCCGAGGGTTCGGCCGGCTCTGGCGAGAGGAGCTGGGCGGCCCGGACGCGGCCATCGGCTGGGCCACCGCGCCGGAGAGCGGACGTTCCGGACGGGTACAGCGATGGACCCGCGGGCTCCTCCTGGGGTTCGGCCTGGCAGACCGGGTGGTGCTTCTCGCCGACGGTCGCTGGCGGGCGCTCGGCCCCTGACGGGCCGGGCCTCCCTCCCCAAACGGCTGCCCACGGCCGGAGACCTCGGTTTGGCCGGGCCGGGTGGACGCGATTACAATGGCCTGTGGGAGCCCGTCTCCCTTGCCGGTTGCCCATCCACAGCCGCGAGACCTCGCGGCCCGATCCGCCGACCACAGGAGTCACCCTTGCTCTGGCGAGATCCTGTCCGAGCCCGTCGAACCGCCCTGGCGCTTCTCCTGCTGGCTGCCCTGTGGATGTTGGCCGGCTGTCGGTTCTCGCCCACCCCGGAACCGACGACGCCCACAGCCACAGCCACGCCCCCCGCGCCGGCCGCTTCGCCCACCGCCCCCCCCACAGCCACCCCCACTCCTCCGGCCATCCCATCCCCTACACCCGCGGCGTCGCCGACCGCCGAGCCGGCCGCCTGGCCCACATGGGAACTCCCTGCCCAGGGCCTTCGGGTGGCCCACCCCCCCACCTGGACCCTGACCACCCCAGACACTGGGGCCGGGAAGGCGCTGCTCACGGGGCTGTCCCAGGGCCCCTGGGGGCCCTGGTCGCCTCCCCAGGCGCAGACGGCCTGGCCCGAGAGCCTGGTGGGGGTGGGGACGGTGGTGCTGGACGGCCTCTCGGGGCCCATCTTCCTCAACGTCGTCCCTGCCCGGCTGACCCTGGACGCGTACGCGACGCTGCTGGGGGACGAGTTGGCCCGAGTGGATGGCGTGGCCGTAGAGGAGGCCCAGGTGGTGGCCGGCTGGCGGCCCCGAGGACTGGAGGTGGCGCTGGTACGGGGCCTGGCCCGTGCCCACCCGGGGCCCGACCTCCGCTTCTGGCAGGTGGCGCTGCTGGATGAAGGAGGGCGCCAGATGCTCCTGGTGGCTCTCACCATGCCCGCCCAGGCCGACAGCACCCAGGTGGAGACCCTCCTGCGCAGGATGGTCCAACAGATAGAGTACCGAGAAGCCGCGCCTCGGTAGGAGAGAGCACCGAGAACGCCATGCCCGCGCCCGTGCCGTCCGGCTACACCCGAGGCTCCATCCTGTTCCTGGCCAGGGGACTGGACCCCTACGGAGAGGAGCGGCTGTTCCAGCACTTCTGGGAGACCTCCGGCGCGTACGGCTCCCGGATCGTCCTGGTGCCCACGGGCCCCTCTGCCTGGGAGCAGGCCCAACAGCTCGCGGGCCGCTTCCAGGAGTGGGAGTCGGACACCGTGGACGTGCTCCAGGTGACCTGCCGGGAGGATGCGCTGCGGACCGAGCTCCTGGACGTGATCGGGCAGGCCACAGCCATCCTCCTGCTGGGAGACCACCCGTTGAAGCTGGCCACCTTCCTGGGGGGCACCCCCCTGGCCCAGGCCATCCGACGGGCCAACGCCCGGGGCAAGGTGGTGGCCGGCCACGGGGCCGGGGCCGCGCTGCTCTGCGAACACATGATCGCGTTCGACACCCAGGCGGTCCGGGCCCGGGAATCCCCGGTCCCCTTCCTCCACCGCCATCGCATCCAGCTCTCCCCAGGCCTGGGCATCACCAATCGGGTGGTGCTGGACAGCACCTCCTCGACAGTGGGGGAGGGCTGGGACCGGCTGGCCCGCTTGCTGGAAGCCGTGGCCTACAACCCCTTCCTGGTGGGTCTGGCCCTGGAGCGGGACACCGGCGCGGTGATCTACCCCGACAACACCTTGGAGATCATCGGCCGCCACAGCGCGCTCCTCGTGGACGCCGCGGAGATGACCCACACCAACATCTCCGCCTACCGGGATCCCTCTCCGCTGAGCATCCTGGGCCTCCGGCTCCACGCGCTGGGGCCCGGCTACACCTACCGCCTGCAGGAACGCACCGCCCACCCGCCGCCTCCCAGCGACATTCCGGACCAGGGAGTGCCCGAATGGGCCGGGGAAGGGTAGGCAGGTAGACAGCCCAAAGCCATCGTCCTCCCCATCCATCACTGCCAAAGGAGGGTCCTGTGTCGACGACGACGCCCACCACACCATCCCCCACACGGCGCATCCAGATCCACGGCCCCCTGCCCGGTCCCAAGGCCCGGGCCTACATCGAACGGGACGAACAGGTGACCAGCGCGGCCCTGGGCCGAGTCTTCCCCCTGGTCCCTGCCACCGCAGAGGGCTGCTGGATCACCGACGTGGACGGCAACGTCTTCCTGGACTTCTTCGCGGGCATCGCGACCTGCAACACCGGCCACTGCCACCCGGAGGTGGTCCAGGCCGTCCAGGCCCAGGCGGCCCGGGCCCTCCACGTGGGGGGCCCCGACGTCTACAGCCCGGGCTACGCGGAGCTGTGCGAGCTCCTGGTGTCCCTGGCCCCCCAAGGCCCCTACACGGGCGGGTGGCAGGTCTTCCTCACCAACAGCGGCACCGAGTCCGTGGAGGGGGCCATCAAGCTGGCCCGCTACCACACCCGACGCCAGCGGATCATCGCCTTCCGGGGCGCCTTCCACGGCCGGACCACGGGATCCCTGAGCCTGACCGCGAGCAAGGCCGTCCAGCGGCGGGGATTCGGCCCCCTGCTCAGCGGCGTCACCCACCTGGCCTTTCCCAACCGGCTCCGCTGCCCCAAGGGCCGGGACGAGGCCGACTGGGGCTGGGAGATGGCCGAGAGCCAGCTCCGCGCGGTCTTCGAGACCACCACCCCCCCGGAGGAGGTGGCCGCCATCGTGGTGGAGCCCATCCAGGGAGAGGGGGGCTACATCGTGCCGCCAGACGGCTTCCTCCAGGCCCTGCGGGCCCTCACCCAGGAGCACGGCATCCTGCTCATCGCGGACGAGGTCCAGACGGGTTTCGGCCGCACAGGGCGCATGTTCGCGGTGGAGCACTGGGGCGTCCAGCCGGACATCCTCTGCATGGCCAAGGGGATCTCCAGCGGCGTGCCGGTGGGCGGCTTCATGGCCCGGGCCAGCGTCAGCACCTGGCCCGAAGGGGCCCACGGCACCACCTGGGGCGGGAACCCCCTGGGCTGTGCCGCGGCCCGGGCCAGCATCCAGATCATCCAGCGGGACGGGCTGATGGAGAACGCGGTGGCCCAGGGCGAGTACCTGATGGCCCGGTTCCGGGAGCTGGCCCGGGAATGCCCCCTGCTCCAGGAGGTCCGGGGCAAGGGCCTGATGATCGGCCTGGAAATGGTGGACCCACCCACCGCGCAGCAGTGGGTCCAGAGCTGTTTCCAGAGGGGGTTGCTGGTCCTCCCCTGCGGCCAGAGGGCCGTGCGGGTCTCCCCACCCCTCATCCTGACCCGAGAGGAGGCCGAGATGGGCTTCCAGGTCATGCGAGAGGCCCTGCTGGCGTTGGCAGGCTGAGCGAGATCTCCCCACCCCACGAAAGGAGCACACACCCATGGCCAAGAAGCTGGAACCCGGCATGCCCGCGCCGGACTTCGAGACGGTGGACGACCAGGGACGCCCGGTGCGCCTGTCCGACTTCCGGGGCCAGAAGGTGGTCCTCTACTTCTACCCGAAGGACGACACCCCTGGCTGCACCAAACAGGCCTGCAGCTTCCGGGACAACCACGCGGTCCTCCAGGAGAAGGGCGCGGTGGTCCTGGGCGTCAGCCCCGACGGCGTGGAGAGCCATCGGAAGTTCAAGGAGAAACACCACCTCCCCTTTCCCCTCCTGGTGGACCCGGACCACCGCATCGCGGAGCTCTACGGCGTGTGGGGAGAGCGGAGCCTGTACGGGCGGAAGTTCATGGGGATCCAGCGCAGCCAGTTCGTCATCGACGAGGAGGGCACCCTCCTGGACGTGAAGTACGGCATCCGCCCCAAGGACAGCGTGCCCCGAGCGCTGAAGGCCATCCAGGACTGAGGGGAGGGCGCTCCTACCACAGGGGAAGGATCCGCTCGTGGATCGCGGCCACCAGCCAGGAGGCCTGGGGGAAGAAGTCGGCCTCCAGCTCGGGGGGCGGCGTGATCCCGTTGCGGGCCCCCACCACCACCGGGGGGCCATCCAGCCAGTCGAAGGCCCGTTGGGCCAGATGGGAGGCGATGGTGTGGAGATATGAGCCCCGCTCGCACGCATCCCCGACCAGGAGGACCCGGTTCGTCTTGCGCACCGAGGCCACCAGGGGCCCGTAGTCCAGGGGCACCAGGAAGCGGGCATCGATGACCTCGGCCGAAACACCGTAGCGCCGGTCCAGGATCTCCGCGGCCTCCAGGGCCCGATAGAGGGCGGGTCCCAGGGTGATGAGGGTGATGTCGGTCCCCTCCCGTCGGATCGCCGGCTCGCCTTCCGGGACCTCGTAGTAGTCCACGGGCACCCCGCCGGGCACCAGGGTCTCCGGCTCCGGGTAGAGGCGCTGGCTCTCGAAGAAGATCACCGGGTCCGTGCCCCGGAGAGCCCGGTTCAACATGCCCTTGGCATCGTAGGGGGTGGCCGGGTAGTAGACCTTGAGGCCGGGGATATGGGCCACCAACGCGGACCAGTCCTGGGCGTGCTGGGCCCCGTATCTGGCCCCCACAGAGACCCGGACCACCAGGGGCATCTCCAACACCCCACCGGACATGGCCTGCCACTTGGCCATCTGGTTGAAGAGCTCGTCCCCGGCCCGCCCCATGAAGTCGCAGTACATGATCTCCACCACGGCCCGGCCACCGCTGAGCGCGTAGCCCACTCCCGCGCCCACGATGGCCGCCTCCGCGATGGGGGTGTTGAACAGCCGGTGGTAGGGCAGGGCCTCGGTGAGCCCCCGGTAGACCCCGAACGCGCCCCCCCAGTCCCGGTTCTCCTCGCCGAAGGCGATCAGGGTGGGGTCCTCGTAGAAGCGATGGATCAGGGCCTCGAAGAGGGCCTCCGCGTAGGTGACACAGCGCATCCGCGGCCGGGGCCGGCCCGACGGATCCAGGCCGAAGCGGAACTTGGCCGTGGTCTCCCGCCAGCGGGTGGCCTCCTTCGGGATCAGGACCTCCGGCGGACGATGGTCCAGCCGATCCCGCAGCTTCTGGGAGAACATCAGCCCCTCCAGGGTTCCTTCCTCCAGGCTCAGCCGGGGCGAACGCCGCAGGTCCGCCGCGGCCTCCAACACGTGGACCAGCCGCTCGTGGAACTCCGCCCGGAGGGCATCCAGCTCCTGGGCGGTGGCATGGCCGTGGGCCAACAGGTAGTCCCGGAAGGTCACCAGGGGATCCTGCTGGCGCCACCATTCCACCTCCTCTCGGGTGCGGTAGGCCGAGGCATCGGAGGGAGAATGGCCCACGAAGCGGTAGGTGATGGTGTCCAGCAACACCGGCCCCCGTCCCTCCTCCAGGATCGGACGCTTCCGGGCAAAGGCATCGGCCACGGCCAGGGGATTGAAGCCGTCCACCCGCTCCGCGTGCATGGCCTCGGGGTTCACCGCCAGCCCGGCCCGAGCCAGGACCCCCATGCCCAGGGTCTCACCGTAGGGCTGGCCCCCCATGCCGTAGAAGTTGTCCACAAAGTGGAACAGGACCGGGGGTGCTCCCCGGACCTCTCGGGGCCAGAGGAGCCGGTACTGGTCCATGGCGGCCAGGTTCATGGCCTCCCACACAGGCCCACAGGCGATGGCCGAGTCGCCGATGTTGGCCACCACAATGCCCGGCCGCCGGTTCACCCGCTTGAAGAGGGCCGCGCCCACCGCAATGTCCGCGGAGCCGCCCACGATCGCGTTGTTGGGCATGATGCCGAAGGGGGGAAAGAAGACGTGCATGGACCCCCCCAGACCCCGGTTGAAGCCCGTGGCCTTGCCGAAGATCTCGGCCAGCGTCCCGTAGAGCACGTACACCAGGGCCAGGTCCCGCAGGTCCTGGTGGGGAAGGGTTTCGGCCACCCGCAGGATCGCCCCGTCCAGGTACTCCTCCATGATGGCCTGGAGGGCCTCCTCCTCCAGACGACGGATGGCCACGAAACTCTTGGCCAGGACCTCGCCGTGGCTGCGGTGGGAGCCGAAGATCAGGTCCTGGGGGCCCAGGTGATAGGCCATGCCCACGGCCACTGCCTCCTGGCCGATGGAGAGGTGGGCCGGTCCCCGGTGGGTGTACTCGATGCCCGCGAAGGCCCGCTGGCGCTTGATCTGGTCCAACATGGACTCGAACTCCCGGATGTAGACCATGTCCCGGTAGATCTGCACCAGGTTCTCCCGGCCGTAGCGGGCAGCCTCCGCGTTCGGGTCGGGCACGTAGACGTTGATGGGGATCGCGGGCGCCCGGAGCTCCCCCGGCCGACGCATCTCCCGAGGATCGATGGCGATCTGTTTGGGCATCTCACGTCACCTCCACCGCGCGGCACTTCCACCCCCGGAACAGCGCGGCCGCCCCCGGATTCCACCGGCACATCCCAGGACCCGGGGCATCCCCGCTCGGGCCCCAGGCCCGATAGGGTCCAGAGACCCCGCTCGCCGGGGCTAGGTCGTGTCCCGGTGGACAGGGGAAGGTCCCCTGGTGGAAGGGGAGGATGGTCCGGGCCGATGTCCGTCGCCCTGGGGCAGGTGGACGTTGGGCAGGGACCGGGAACGCGGGCCCGGGCCCGAACAGCCAGCCATTCCGGGCCTTCCGGCCATTCCCGGGCTACTGCCGGGGACGTTTCAAGCCCAGACGCCGGCCTTCACGGCGGGCCAGCCAGGCGCTGGACTCGAAGAAACCGTAGGTGCGTCGTACCGGCTCGTACCGCCGCTGCAACAGCTCATCCAGGTCTTCCACCATGAGCTGCCACAGGGTGCGCTCCAGCTCCTCGATCCGGTGGAGCATCTCCCCGGGGGAGGCCGGCACGGGGATGTCCGCGTAGCTGGGTGGATGTCGATAGCTCTTGGGGAAGGTGATGGCCTCGGTGGGCAGGCGGGGCAACACGCCCAGGGCCACCGCGGCCATGCCGAAGGCCAACAGTTGGTTCCGTACCCGCTCCAGTTGAGCCGGCCCTGCGGAGGCAGAGCCCTCCTCCTGCAGCCCCAGCTCCCGGCTGAACGCGTCCCAGTCGAAGAGGACCCGTTCCAACAGATAGCGAAGCTCGCCCCGATCGGCCACGTCTGCGGAACGGACGCTGAGGACGAAGCCCTCCCGGACCCGTCCCAGGTAGTCCCGGGCCTGGTTCAGGATCACCTGCTCCACCTGGGCCAGGCGTTCGCCCCGATCCCGGGACAGATCGTGCTCCAACTGGAAGCAGAGGAGCTGGACCGTGGTCTCGGCCAGCTCACCGATGGCTGCGAAGTCGTGCAAGGGCTTCAGGTTGGCACGCATGGTGGACATTCTCCAAACAGACACCTTCCTCCGACGCAGGAACGCACACACGGCTCCACGGGACACCACGCGCATTATAGCACAGGGGGACAAGGGCCGTCATACCTTGTTTTCGACCGCCCCCCTGGCCCTGCACCTGGGGATTTCCCAGGAATTCCCAGGGTGGAACCGGGTTCCCGGCCCACCCCCACCCCGGAAAGGGTCCTCTCCGGCTTCCCGGGCCCCTGCTTGCCTTGCCCTTTGGTCGTGGATCGTCTATGATCGGGCCATGTCCGCCATTGCCTCCCACACCGATCGAGGAGCCGAACATGACCGAGTACAAGGACATCCTGGTGGAGACCCACGGTCGGGTAGGATTGGTCCGGCTGAACCGCCCCGGGGCCCTGAACGCCCTGAGCCCCCAGCTCATGGAGGAGCTCTGGGACGCCCTGAGCGGTTTCGACCAGGACGAGGCCGTCGGCGCCATGGTCATCGCGGGCAACGAGCGGGCCTTCTCCGCGGGCGCGGACATCAAGGCCATGGCCGACGCCACCCTGGTGGAGATGCTGAACCGGTCCCTCACCGACGCCTGGCACCGGGTCGCCCAGCTCCGCAAGCCGGTCATCGCCGCGGTGAGCGGCTACGCGCTGGGCGGTGGCTGTGAGCTGGCCATGGCCTGCGACCTGATCGTGGCCTCGGAGACGGCCCAGTTCGGCCAGCCGGAGATCCAGATCGGCGTCATCCCCGGTGCGGGCGGCACCCAACGGCTGACCCGGATCCTGGGCAAACACCTGGCCATGGAGATGGTCCTCAACGGCCGCTTCCTCTCGGCCCAGGAGGCCCTCCAACACGGCCTCGTCAACCGGGTGGTCCCGGTGGAACACTACCTGGAGGAGGCCCTCCAGTTGGCCGCCCAGATCGCGGACCGGGCCCCGGTCGCGGTCCGCCTGGGCAAGGAGGCCGTGAACAAGTCCTACGAGATGACCCTGGCCGAAGGGCTGGCCCTGGAGCAGAAGTACTTCTACATGCTCTTTGCCACCGAGGACCGCCAGGAGGGCATGCAGGCCTTCATCGAAAAGCGCAAACCCCGCTGGAAAGGGCGATGAGCGCCCCCCTCGCCCACGGAGGAGAACGGCTCCCATGGACTGCCCCAAGTGCGGCACCTGGAACCCGGACGACAAGGAGGTCTGCTGGCGTTGCCAGACCCCCCTGCCCAAGCCCGAGCCCCCCAGGCGAAAACGCCAACCCCAGCTCTTCCTGGGCCTGCCCCTGTGGGCCTGGATGGTGGTCCTGCTCCTCTTCCTCGCGCCCACCTTCGCCCAGTGCTTCTTCCTGCCCACCGGGTGAGCCCCTCCAGGAGACCCTGCCGTGGCCCACGACGACACCGCCTTCCGCCTGCTGGCCGAACTGACCGGGCTCTCGGGCGTGTCGGGCCAGGAAGAGCCCCTGCGCACCGCCCTCCGAGACCACCTGGCCTCCCGGGTGGACCGGGTCCGCACGGATGCCCTGGGCAACCTCCTGGGCATCAAACACGGACAGCCCGCCGGGCCCCGGCTCCTCCTGGCCGCACACATGGACGAGATCGGCCTGGTGGTCACCCAGATCGAAGGGGGTTTCCTCCGCTTCGCTCGGGTGGGTGGCGCGGACCTGAGGGTGCTCCCGGCCCAGGAGGTGACGGTCCACACCGCCCAGGGCGACCTGCCCGGCGTCGTCGCCAGCCGACCGCCCCACGTCCTCGGGCCCGAGGAACGGCGGCGCCCCTTCCGGCAGGCCCAGCTCTTCATCGACCTGGGCCTGGAGGAGGCCCAGGTCCGGGAACGGGTCCAGGTGGGGGACTTCGTCTCCCTGCGCCAGGAGACCGTCCGCCTGGGCCAGGCGTTTGCCACGGGCAAGGCCGTGGACAACCGGGCCTCCCTGGTGGTCCTGCTGCGCACCCTGGACCACCTGCAGACCATGGCCCACGCCTGGGAGGTGGTGGCCCTGGCCACGGTCCAGGAGGAGATCACCCTGGGCGGTGCCTACACCGGCACCTACAGCGTCCGCCCCCACGTGGGCATCGCGCTGGACGTGACCTTCGCCCGCCAGCCCGGGGTCGCGGACGAGGAGGGGGTGGCATGGGATCGAGGACCGGCCATCGCCCTGGGCCCCAACATCCACCCTCGGGTCCGGGAACGGCTGGTGGAGACGGCCCAACGCCACGAGATCCCCTACGTGGAGGAGGTGTTGCCCGGCCACAGCGGCACCGATGCCTGGGCCATCCAGGTGACCCGGTCCGGCGTGCCCACCGGCCTGCTCTCCCTCCCCATCCGCAACATGCACACCCCCGGGGAGACGGTCTGCCTCCGGGACATGGAGCGGACCGCCCGTCTCCTGGCCCATTTCATCGCGGAGCTGGAGCCGGACTGGACCCCGTGAACCCATCGCCTCCAGGAGCATCCATGGCCTTCGATCGCCGGTTGCTGGAAGCCCTCTCCAACGCCCGGGGCATCCCGGGCCAGGAGGACGCGGTCCGAAGCCTCCTGCAGGAGGCCCTGGCCCCTGTGGCCGACGCCCTCCACACCGACAGCCTGGGCAACCTCTTCGTCCACCGGACAGCCGAGGGGCAGACCGTGGACCCACCCCTGCGAGTGATGATCGCCGCCCACATGGACGAGGTGGGGGGCATGGTGCTGAAGGTCAACGAGGACGGCACGGTGAAGTTCCGCAACGTGGGGGGGCTGGATCCCCGGATCCTGCCCGGCAAGCGGGTGCGCATTGGCCCCCAGGGGATCCCCGGCGTCGTCCTGGTCCGGCCCATCCATCTGGAGCGGAAGGACAGGGACCGGGTGCCCCCCATCCAGGAGCTGGTCATCGACACCGGCGGCGCCCAGGGGATCCGCCCCGGGGACATGATCACCTTCGACACCCGTTTCGAGCCCCTGGGGAGCCTGTGGAAGGGCAAGGCCTTCGACGACCGGGTAGGCTGCGCGGTGCTCGCGGCCCTCCTCCAACGGCGCTACCCCTGCGAGGTGGTGGGGGTCTTCACCGTCCAGGAGGAGATCGGCCTGCGGGGTGCTCGAGTCGCTGCCTACACGGTGGCCCCCCACGTGGCCCTGGTGCTGGAGGGGACCATCGCGGACGACCTGCCCAAGGACCGGGACGCGAGCCCCGTGACCCAGGTGGGCCGAGGACCGGCCCTCTCCCTCATGGACCGCAGCGCGTCCTTGGACCGTCGACTGGTGGCCCTGCTGGTGGAGACTGCCCGGGCCCACGGCATCCCCTACCAGTTCAAGGAGCCCGGCCGGGGCGGCACGGACGCGGGGGCCATCCACCTGGCCCGAGAGGGCGTGCCCTCCGCGGTGGTCTCCGTCCCCTGCCGCTACATCCACGCGCCGGCCAGCCTGCTCCATCCCCAGGACGTGGCACACACCCTGGCCCTGATGACCAAAGCCCTGGAACGGCTGGGCCAGGAGGACCCCCGGCGCTGGCGTACCCGTTCCATCCACCCTCAGCCCCCCAGCGAGTGACGCCATGAAGCGACTGATCCAGGAGCTGTGCAACCTCTACGGGCCCAGCGGCCAGGAGGAGGCCGTCCGAGACTACATCGCGGAGCAGATCCGCCCCCATGTGGACGAGATGCGGGTGGACCCCCTGGGGAACCTGGTGGCCCGCCGGGCACCCACCCGGCCCCAGGGCCAGGGACGCCGGCTGCTCCTGGCCGCGCACATGGACGAGATCGGGGTCATGGTGACCCATGTGGACGAGAAGGGATTCCTCCGCTTCACCGGGGTGGGGTTCCCGCTGCGCACCACCCTGCTGGGAAGCCGGGTGGTCTTCTCCAACGGGGTCCACGGCACCTTTGGCCTGGAGGGCAAACCCCTGCCCACCGAGAGCCCGGTGCCCCTGGAGAAGCTCTTCCTGGATGTGGGCGCGACCTCCCGGGAGGACGTCCCCGTGGAGGTGGGGGATGTGGCGGTCTTCCGCAGCCCGGTGGTGGAGCAGGGTCGACGGATCCTGGGCCCCAGCTTCGACGACCGCCTGGGCTGCGCGGTGCTCATCCAGGTGCTGCAGCGGCTCCAGGAGACCCCCCACGAGCTCTACGTGGCCTTCACGGTCCAGGAGGAGCTGGGCCTTCGGGGCGCCACCACCGCAGCCTACAGCGTGGCCCCCGAGGTGGCCCTGGCCGTGGACATCACCCTGACCGGCGACTACCCAGAGGCCGAGCCCATGGCCGTGGGCCTGGGCAAGGGCCCCGCGATCAAGGTGAAGGATCGCCGCATGGTGGCCCACCCCCAGGTACGGCGCTGGCTGGTGCGCAGCGCAGAGGCGGCCTCCATCCCCTACCAGATGGAGGTGCTGGACTACGGATCCACCGATGCCGCGGCCATGCAGATCGGCCGAGAGGGCGCCCTGGCCGGCGCCCTCTCCATCCCCTGCCGCTACGCGCACGCCCCCACCCAGATGGCGGACCTGGAGGACCTGGAACACGGTGTGGCCCTCCTGCTGGCCGGCCTCCAGGCCGAGATCGCCTGAGAGGAGGCGCGCCTGACCTCAGCCCTGGCCATTCGGGTGTCGGCGGCGGATCTCCTGGATCACGGCCGGCACCACCTGGTGGAGATCCGCGATGACCGCCCAGTCGGCCTTGGCCACCATGGCCGCCTCGGGATCGGTGTTGATGGCCAGGATCCGCTTGGCCCCCTTGCAGCCCACGTAGTGCTGGATCGCGCCGCTGATGCCGCAGGCGATGTAGATCTCCGGCGCGATGCGGGTGCCTGTCTGGCCGATCTGGTCGCTGTGGGGCCGCCACCCCTCGTTGGTCACCGCCCGAGAGCAGCCTACCGCGCCGCCCAGGAGCTCGGCCAGCTCCTCCAGCACCCGGAAGCCCTCCGCAGAGCCCACCCCCCGGCCGCCGCCCACCACCACCCGAGCGTCCACCAGGGAGACCCGATCCCGGGCCGCCTCCACCCGGTCCACCACCTTCACCGTCCGCTCCGCCTCCTGGAGGTCCGGGGTGTGGACATGGACCGGGGGCTCGGTGGCCTGGGATGCCGGCCGGGCCTCCACCATGTTGGGGGCCACGGTCATCAGCCTGGGCTCTCCGGCGAGCTCGGCCTCCTCCAGAAGGCTGCCCCCCCAGCGGACCCGGGTCAGCCGATAGGCCGGCTCCGCCGGCTCCACCTGGACCACGTTGGCGGCCATGGGAAGGCCCAGCCGGGCTCCTGCCCGGGCCAACACCTCGTTGCCCCGGGGTGTCCCCGGCGCGATGGCCGCGACCGGCCCCTGGGTCCGGATCCACTCCTCCAGGGCCCGGGCCCAGGCATCCGGCGCATATTCGTCCAGCTCCGGGTGGGTCACGTGGATCACCTGGGAGACCCCGTAGCGGCCCCACACATCCAGGGGGCCAGGGCCTCCCGGATCCACCACCATGGCTGCCAGAGGTGCCTGCAGCCGCTCTGCCAGGCCTCGGGCAAAGGTCAGGGCTTCCCAGGTGTTGCGGGCCACCTGGCCCCGGTCGTGGTCCACCAACGTCAGGATCATGGCAGCACCCCCAACTGTTCCAGGATATCCACCACCTTGGGCGCGACCTCTGGACCGTGGCCCAGGATCTCCGTCTCGGTCCGGCGCTCCTCCGGGACCACCAGCCGTACCAGGGTGGGGCCGCCGGGCTCGAACTTCGGCGCCATCCGGTGGATGGGGGCTTTCCGGGCCCGGAGACGTCCCCGCAGCGAGGGATAGCGGGGCAGGTTGATCCCCTCCAACACGGTGAGGGCCGCGGGCAGGGGCACCCGGTAGATCTCCCAGCCCCCGCCGTGCAGCGGCCGCTTGGCCGTGGCCACACCGGCCTCCACGGCCAGGTCCTTGATCCCGGTGACGATGGGGCGGGCCAGGGCGTGGGCCACCCGAATGCCCACCTGGTAGCCGCCGCTGTCCGCGGACTCGTTGCCGAACAGGAGGAGGTCGAAGGGGCCGTCCTGGGCCTCCAGGGCCTGAACGGCCTGGGCCAGGGCCCGGGCCGTGGCCATGGGGTCCCAGTCCGAGCCGTCCGTCTCCAGAAGGACCGCCCGGTCCACCCCCATGGCCAGGGCATCCCGAAGCTGTTCCTCGGCCTCGGGGGGCCCCAGGGTGAGGACCGTGGCGGAGCCGCCGTGCTGTTCCACCAGGCGGATGGCCTCCTCCACCGCGCACTCCTCGTGGGGGCTGACCGCGAAGCCCAGGAAGCGAGTCTCCATGGCCCGTTGGTCCGGGGTGAGGACGATCCGCTCCCCCGGCGCGGGCACCCGTTTGACACAGACGAGGACACGCATGGTCTACCCCTTCATCCGCTCATTGGTGGGATCGAACAGGGGCCGGTTGCCCGCGGCCGCCACGGTCACCGGGTGCAGGCGGCCGAAGTACTGGACCCGCAAGGACCGGCCCTCCTGGGCGTACTCCGGGGGCAGGTAGGCCAGGAGGATGTGTTTGCCGAGGGAGGGACCGGAGCCCGCGCTGGTGACGTAGGAGCGGCGGCCCTTCCGGTCCTCGATGGGCCGGCCATCCGGGGTCAGGACCGGGCAGTGGCCCACCACGTAGCGGACCCGCTCCTGGACCGAGGCCGGGAAGGGAGGCTGGTGGATGCCCAACATGGGGTACCGGTCCACGATGGGGTCCGGCACCTCATCCATGGTCAGGGTGCACAGGATGGCCGCCGGCTCCTCCTCCCGGGCCTTCAGATAGGCCTCCTTGCCGATGAAGTCATGGCTCTTCACCCGAGGACGGGCCAGCCCTGCCTCCACCGGGTTGTACTCCCCGTCCAGCTCGTCGCCGAAGGCCCGATAGCCCTTCTCCAGCCGGGCCGTGGTGCCGTAGACCCCAATGCCCACGGGCACCAGGCCGTGGGGCCGCCCGGCCTCCCAGAGGAGATCCCACAGCCGTTCCCCCTGCTCGATGGGGGTGTAGATCTCCCAGCCCAGCTCCCCCACGTAGGAGATGCGCACCGCGTGGGCTCGCAGGTCCCCGATCTCCAGGAGCCGGGCCGTGCCGAAGGGGAAGGCCTGGTTGGACACGTCCTCCCGGGTCACCGACTGGAGGATCTCCCGGGCCTTGGGCCCCCACAGGCCCAGGGTGGCCAGGGCGGAGGTCATGTCCTGGAAGTGGACGGAGCCGTCGGTGGGCATGTGACGCAGGAACCACTGGCGATCCCGGCCGCCCATCGCGCCGCCGGTGATGACCCGGTAGTGCTCCGGCCCCAGCCGCACCAGGGTCAGGTCCGACTGGAAGCCCCCCGTGGGGGTGAGGAGCGGGGTGTAGACCACCCGGCCCACAGGGACATCCACCTTGTTCACCACCATGTACTCCAGGAAGTCCACCACCCCCGGGCCGGTGAAGTCGAAGATGGCGAACGCGGTCAGGTCCACCAGGCCGGCCCGCTCCCGCAGGGCCAGGTGCTCCGCATGGATGAGGGGCGACCACCAGCGGGCATCCCACTCGTTGGGGCGGAGCATGAGCCGCCCCGCGTACTCCTCCAGCAGGGGCGCGTTGGCCGTGTACCACTGGGGGCGCTCCCAACCCGCGGCCTCGAAGAAGACCGCGCCCAGGGCCCGCTCCCGCTGGATGAAGGGGCTCTGGCGGACATTCCGAGAGGTGGCATACTGCTCCGCGGGGTGGACGATGCCGTAGGTCTTGTTGTAGAGCTCGGAACAGCGGAGCACGATGTGGCGTTTGGTGCGGGCGTGGTCGGCCAGCCGGGCGATGTCCGCGCCGTGGATGTCGATCTCCGAGGCGCCGTGGGTCATGATCTCCACCAGGGCCCGGGCAAACCCCGGTGCCTCCTTGATCCAGATGGCCGCGCAGGACCAGAGCCCCTTCACCTCCAATGTCTCGCCGATGAGGGGCGCGCCGTCCGGGGTCAGGGAGAGGAGGCCGTTGATGGCATGGCGGACGCCTGCCCCGGGGGCCTCCAATACCTCGGGCATGAGCTCCAGGGCCGCCTCCATCTGGTGGTCGAAGTCCTCTTGGGTGAAGGGCAGCTCCGTAGGGGAGAGGGTGGCCTCCTTCAGCGAGGGGATCTCCTCGGGGTCCACGAAGATGGGCCGGTGGGCGTAGGAGCCCACCTCCAGGTCTGCCCCGTTCTGGCGCTCGTACATGTTCTCGTCCACATCCCGGACAATGGGAAACGCGATCTCGCTGCCCGTCTCCTGGAAGAGGGGGATGGGCCCCACGTCGATCATCTGGTGGACCATGGGATACAGGGGGATGGTGGCCCCGGCCATGCGGGCGATGTAGGGGCTCCACACCCCACAGGCGATGATCACCGTCTCCGCGCGGACGGTGCCCCGATCGGTGTGGACGGCCCGGATCCGCCCGTTGACCACCTGGAGGCCGGTGATCTCCGTGTTGGGGAAGACGGAGAGCACCCCTCGATCGATGCCGTACTGGCGCATGAGCACCCCGGCCTGGATGGAGTCCACCACGCCCACGTCCGGGCACCAGAAACCGGCCCGGATGACCTCGGGGTTGATGTAGGGGACCTTCTCCTTCACCTGGGCCGGGGTCATGAGCTCGCCCCGCTCTCCCCAGGCCAGGGCCGAGGCGACCCGCCGCTTCAGCTCCTCCACCCGGGCCTCGGTACGGGCCACCTCGAAGCCCCCGGTCCGCTTGAAGACGCCCAGCTCCTCGTACTGGCGGATGCTGTCCCGGGTGATGTGGGTCATCTCCTTGGAATGGTCCACCGGATAGATGAAGTTGGACGCGTGGCCGGTGGATCCCCCGGGATTGGGCAAGGGGCCCTTGTCGAGCTGGACGATGTCGGTCCAGCCCTGGCGAGCCAGGTGGTACACCAGGCTGTTGCCGACGATGCCGGCGCCGATGACCACCACATTGGCCTGAGAGGGAAGGGATGACATGACAACCTCCTCGGTTGTGGGTGGTGAGAGGCAGGGACGCAACTCGGTGGGATCGGTTCCTCGAAACCCCGTGGGCCGGAACCCTGGACGGCACCACCAGGACTGTGAAATTATACTGACATTTTACACGGGAGGCAAAACCGGAACGCGAGGGGCCGCGCCGCGGAGACCGAGGCTGCGCCAGAGGACCCGCCCCTCTGCCACCACGCCCTCCTCACCGCCCCGGCAAGAGACCGGGCCGCCACCCGGGAAACCGAGCCGGGGGACCGCGCTCCGCCGAGGGCCCGGGCCGGGAACGGCCGCTCTCCTCACCGGGCAGCCTCCTCGCCCGCGGAGTCGGGCCGGGGGGCCTCGGTAGCCTCCCGGCTCCGGCGCATCCACCGCTCGATGGCCTGGACGATCTCGCCCACCCGGATGGGCCGTACCAGGAAGGCGTCCACCCGGTCGCGGACAGCTCGGTACTCAGCCTGCTGGAACGCACCGGTGAGGAGAAGGAGGGGTGTGTGGGGCAACAGCTCCCGCAGCTCCCGGATCGCCTCCGGCGAGAGCTCCGGATCGTCCTTGGTGTCCACAAAGACCAGGGGCGGATCCACGTAGCCCCGCAGAAGGGCCTTCAGGCCGAGACGGAAGCCCGGCAAGGCCAGGACCCCGTAGCCCCGCTCCTTGAGCTCCGCCAACACCAGGGCCCGGGTCTGCCAGTCCGCGGAGAGCAGGAGCAGGCGGTGGTGGTCGTCCTGGGGCGGAACAGCCTGGGATGAGGGCGGCTCAGGTGTGTTCACCGGGCTATTCCTCGTCCACCTCGCCCGCGGGCATCTGGATCTCCACCACGTTGCCCTGCTCGTCGATGACGATGCGGAAGCCCAACATGCCCAGCCACTGGCGCACCTCCTCGGGAAGGGGCTGTTGGCCGGCCATCTGGTCGATCCGATCGATGGAGCTCTCCAGGGCCGCCTTGGTGAAGAGATCGTCCTGGCCCAGCAGCTCCAACATGCCGGCCACCGCGATCTCCCGGTGCTGATCCACCTGCTCCTTGATGGCCGCCAGGACCTGGCGGTCCACGAGGGCCGCGTCGATGTGGCGCAGGAAACCGTCATCGTCCACCACATAGCACGCGTCGGGGCCCACGTAGCGCACGGGCACCGGTTGTCCTCGGGTATCCACCACCAGGCCCTCGAACATGGCGAAGTGAGCCATGGGTTCGCTCCCAGGTCGAGAAAAGGTTGGATAGCACGGTGGGGCCGTGACCTCCGGCCGCCTACCCAGCCATGGTCCCTGTCCCCGGCTCCCCGATAGGGCCTAGGAGGCCTGGGAGGCCGAGCGGGCCCGAGCCCGGGCGAGCACCGCATCGACGAAGCTCCGCCACAGCCGTCGGTGTTCCGGGGGCAGCTCGAACAGCCGCTCCGGGTGCCACTGCACGCCCAGGGCCCAGGGATGTGTCGGGGACGCGAAGGCCTCCAGCAGCCAGGGAGGGGCCGTGGCCCGGGCCTGGGACACCCAGCCCGGGGCCAGGGTCGCTTCGTCCACGCCCTGGTGGTGGTAGGTGTTCACGGCCAGCTCCTCCACCCCCAGGATCTCGGCCAGCCGGCTGCCCGGCTCCACCCGGACCGGGTGCAGCACCGGCCGCAGGGTGGAGGAACGATGGCCGGGAAGGTCCTGGACCATGCCGCCGCCAGCCGCCACGTTCAACACCTGGCACCCGCGACAGATGCCCAGGACCGGCACCTCCTGGGCCAGGGCTGCCCGGGCCAGGTGGAGCTCCAGCTCGTCCCGGGCCTCGTCGATGGCCTCCGGATCCGCGCCGGACAGGGGCGCCCCAAAACGTCGGGGATGCACATCGCCCCCACCGGACAGCACCAGACCGTCCAGGCCATCCAAGACCGCTGACGGCAGACGTCCCCGGCCATCGGGCTGGAAACAGCGGCCGTCGGGCAGGGTCACCGGCGTATCCGGCGCCAGGACCAGGGTGGTGACCTCCAGCGCGGCCAGGACGTTCCGGTAATGGGCCGTGTGCTTCTGGATCCACTCCAGGGAACCGTGCTTGGCCGTAAGGCCCACCACAGGGCGGAGGCCCGGAGAGATGGGAGCCATGGCTGAGCCCTCGGACATGGGGAGCACAGAACTGGTCTTTTCGTCCGCTTCCGAGTAGGATACAGGAGCCGGCCCGGTCCTGAGGTGCCGGCCCGCGCCCCAGTATACCCCGGTGTTCCGGGGCTATCAAGCCCGGTGGAGCCCGGGAAACGGGGGGCCAAGGCGTCAAGACAATTCAAGACAGGGCAGACCGATCCCCCCAGCGGGGCATCTGCCCCTGCCGGGGGGAGAACGGCTGGTCCAAGCCCCAGGGCCCACATCCCGGCCGCACCTCTGGAGGCAAGATGACCATTCCCACCGTGATCGTGGTGCTCCTGGCACTCCTGGTGTTGGTGGCCGTGTTCGGCCTGGGCTTCGTCTACATCTACTGGTGGATGATCCAGCGGCCCCTGCCCCAACATCAGGGCACCCTGACCCTGGACGGCCTGGACGGTCCGGTGGAGATCGTCCGGGATCGCCACGGCATCCCCCACATCCAGGCCACCACCGAGGACGATCTGTGGCGGGCCCAGGGCTTCGTCCATGCCCAGGATCGGCTGTGGCAGATGGAGCAACAGCGCCGGATCGCCAACGGAACCCTGGCCGAGCTGTTCGGCGAGGCCGCGCTGGACGCGGATCGCTTCAGCCGCATCATCGGCTTCCGCCGGGCCGCGGAGGCGGAGCTGGCCCAGCTCGATCCCCAGGTGTTGCAGGTGTTGGAGCGGTACTGCGAGGGGATCAACGCCTACATCCGCAGCCGGCCCGGCCGCCTGGCCGCGGAGTTCAACCTCCTCCGCACCCACCCCGAGCCCTGGAAACCGGTGGACGTGGTGGCCTTCGCCAAGGTCATGGGATGGAGCCTGAGCCTCAACTGGCAGAGCGAGCTGACCCGCCTCCAACTGGCCCAACGGCTGGACCCGGCCCGGGCTGCCGACCTGGAGCCCGACTACCCGGCCCACAACCCCATCGTGGCCGAGGGCGTGAGCAGCCAGGAGGTGACCCGGCTGGTCCACACCGCCGGACTGATCCTGGGAGAGTACGAGCGGATCCGACCCTGGCTGGGCCCGCTGGCCGACGGCCTGGGCCAGGGCAGCAACGCCTGGGCCGTGGCCGCGGAGCGCTCCGTCACCGGCCGCCCTCTCCTCTGCGGAGACCCCCACCTGAACGTCTCCATGCCCGGGATCTGGTACGAGATCCACCTGAGCTGCCCGACCCTGAAGGTGGCCGGGGCCAGCTTTCCCGGCGCCCCCGGGGTGATCATGGGCCACAACGAGCGGGTGGCCTGGAGCTTCACCAACAGCGGCGCGGACGTCCAGGACCTCTACATCGAACGGCCCCATCCCCAGGACCCCCACCGCTTCGAGCACAACGGCCAATGGGAGCAGGCCACCGTGCTGGAAGAGGTGATCCACGTCCGGCGGCGCCCCACGCCCCACGTGGAGACCGTGGTGATCACCCGACATGGCCCTCTGATCAACGGCCTGGTGGCCGACGGGGCCACCGTGCCCCTGGCCCTGCGCTGGATCGGACACGAGCCCAGCCAGCAGCTCCGGGCCGTCCTGGCCATCAACCGGGCCCAGAGCTGGGAGGCCTTCGACCAGGCCCTGGCCGACTGGGCCGTTCCCGTGCAGAACGTGGTCTACGCCGATGTGGACAACACCATCGCCTACCGCCTGGCCGGTCGGGTGCCCATCCGTCGGTCCGGCTTCGGGCTGGTGCCCATGCCCGGGTGGACGGACGCGCACGAATGGGAGGGCACCATCCCGGACAACGAGCTGCCTCGGGTGGTGAACCCCCCCTCGGGCCTCCTGGTGAGCGCGAACAACAAGCCCGTGGGCGACGACTACCCCTACTTCCTGGGCGCGGAGTTCATGCCGGGGTGGCGTGCCCGCCGCATCGAGGAGATGCTGCGGGCCAAGCGCCAGGTGAGCATCCGGGACATGGAGGAGATCCAGCTGGACACCACCAGCACCTACGCGGAGGTCCTGACCCCTCTCCTCACCGGCGTCGTCAGCGACGATCCCCTGGTCCGCACCGGGCTGCGCCTCCTGCGCAACTGGCGCTATCGGATGGAACCGGACAGCGGCGGCGCGTTGGTCTTCCACTATACCCTGCTCCACCTGCTGCAGATGACCTTCGGCGAGAAGCTGGGAACGGCTGCCACCGGCTATCTGGGCCAGGGAACCAGCCCCCTCTTCCCCATCACCGGGATGAAACACCGAGCCATCACCCGGCTGCTGGAGCTGTTGCAGCAGGAGGAGGAGTCGGTCTGGTACACAGAGGCCCAGACCGGCCGCCCGCGTCGCCGGGAGGAGCTCCTCCACGAGGCCCTGTACCGGGCCACCCGACGGATCCGCAAGGAGGTCCACAGCGCACCTCGCCACTGGGCCTGGGGGCGGGTCCACCAGGTACGTTTCGCCCACCCCATGGGCGGCGTCCGCATCCTGGGCGCGTTCTTCAACCGAGGCCCCTTCCCCGTGGGCGGCGACGGCACCACTCCCTGTCAGATGGACTATCCTCTGCAGCTGCCGCCAGGCCTGGTCCAGGTGATCCCCAGCTACCGCCAGATCATCCACGTGGGCCGCTGGGACGAGATGCGCAGCGTCACCTGCACGGGCCAGTCGGGCCACCCCCTCCACCGCAACTACACGGACCAGATCCCCCTGTGGCTGGAGGGGGTCTACCACCCCATGCCGTGGCACTGGCCCGAGGTGGAGGACATGGGCCTCCACACCCTCCACCTGAGACCCCCTGCCCCGTGATCGGCCCGACACGGTGCCGGCATTGTAATCGGCCCCGTAATGTTCGGGGCCTATGCTCCTACAGGTGAAAACCCTTCTCTTTAATTCGGTGAACCGTAACCAATTGTCGTCCCACCCCACCCCCTCCTAGATCCCAGGGGATGACCCTCCGGAGACGACCGCTTTGGCCCGCGCGGGGAACGCAACGGGTGCCCGGGAGGCCCTCGGTCGCACCCACCGCAGGCCCTGCAACACGGTGCCCCGCGGCCGGGTGCGGGGATGGGGCCCACCCACCGCCGAAGGAGGCAGGAAAGCATGGGCAAGATCACGGCCATCGAGGGCATCGGCTCCATCTACGGGGCGAAGCTCCAGGAGCTGGGGATCCGAACCACCGGGGATCTGTTGACCCAAGGGGCCACTCCACAAGGGCGCCGCGAGCTGGCCCGACAGCTTGGCGTGGACGAACAGCGGCTGCTGCGGTGGATCAACCGGGCCGACCTCTTTCGGGTGAAGGGCATCGGCCGGCAGTACTCGGATCTCCTGGAAGCCGCCGGGGTGGACACCGTGCCCGAACTGGCCCAGCGCAACCCGGACAATCTCCACGCGAGGCTGGTGGAGGTGAACCGGGCCCGGAAGCTGGTCCGCCAACTTCCCACTCCCCGGATGGTCCGGCTCTGGGTGGAGCAGGCCCGACGGCTTCCCCGGGCGATCCAGTACTGAACGCTCCGGGCTCCGGTGCTGGGCTCACGGCCGTGAGCCCAGCACCTCCTCCAACACATCCATCCCCCGCTGCACCAGCTCCATCCGAGCCTGAGAGCCCATGTGGCCGATACGGAAGACCTTCCCGGCCAGCGGGCCGTAGCTGCCCCCCACCCCCATGCCCCGAGCCCGGAGGGCCGCGTCCAGCTCCGGCCAGGTCCAGCCTGGGGGAACCCGGGCCGCAGTGACCGTGGGCGAGGCGATGGCCTCCTCCGCGGGGAAGAGATCCACCCCCATCTCCCGCAGCCGCCGGCGGGTGTAGGCAGCCACCTGGGCATGGCGCTGGAAGACCCGGTCCAACCCCTCCTCCAGGAGCATCCGGGCCGAGATGCCCAGGGCCGCCAGGGCAGCCCAGTTGTGGGTGTAGGGCAGGTAGCGCCGCTGCGGGCCCGTCCGCCAGGGCGCCAACGCGTCGTAGCCCACGTAGCCCACCTGCTCGATGACCTCCCAGGCCCGGGGGCTGACGGTGACCATGGCCAGGTCCGGCGGCAGGCTGAGGACCTTCTGGCTGCCCAGAAGGCCCAGGTCGATCTGCCAGTCGTCCACCCGCACCTCCACGCCCCCGGCGCTGGCCACAAAGTCCACGTAGAAGAGCGCGCCCACCTCTGCGGCAATGGCCCCCAGCTCGGCCAAGGAGGCCAGGGTGCCGCTGGGGGTCTCACAGTGGACCGCGGTCACCAGCCGCGGCTGGAAACGGCGGGCCTCCTGGCGCACCCGATCCGGATCCGGCACCTGGTCGTAGTCGAACCCCACCACCTCCACCTGGGCCCCGATCTGCCGGGCCATCTCCCCGATGCCGTAGCCGAAGACCCCGTTGGCCACGGCCAGGACCCGGTCGCCGGGCCGCAGGACGCTCTTCAGCGCGCCCCACAGGGCCAACATCCCCTCCCCGGTGTGGATGGTGACGTCGTTCTCGGTGGCCAGGATCCGCCGCAACAGATCCTGACATTCCGCGTAGAGCTGGAAGAACTCCTCCTCCAGGTCGGAGCTGGCATAGTCCTGCCGGTAGGCCATCCGCACCGGCTCGGGCACGGACGTGGGCCCGGGGACCAGAGGGATGGTGTAGCGCTCCATGGTGTGGCACCTCCTGTGGCGGGCAACAACGAGCGGACCAACCTGGGACCCGGGACCCCTCCCACTTCCTCCAGGACGAGCCCCAGCCCCCGGAGATCCAGGGCTCCGGTCCAGCGCCCGGACGGGAACGGGCTCCTGGGCCCAAGGCCAGAGCCGCCGAAGGCAAGGGCCGCCCCGAAGAAATCACCGCCGAGGCGTGGGATGTGGGGCATCTGCCCCGGATCCATGTGGAGAATCCCAGGCCAGTATACCATAAACGTCATGGAGATCGACCCAGCGATCCGGGTTTTTCCCGAATGACGCCCAGGGCCATATGAGGTATGCTCCAGGGGAGACGGGCTCCGGACCGTCGCCATGGCCCGTCCGGGCCCGGAGGCGCTTGGCCGAAGGAACGATGGCGACCCGATCTCGTCTGCGGCTCCCATAACCCGACATAACTGTTTTTGATCGTTCAGGCCCCTCCCCCATCTTTTTGCGAATGGATGGCATCGCCTTTCCCGCCGCCGGAGCTCGAATTTCCTTGCGTTTTGGGCCTTGCTTTTTTTCCGAAGTTGTGGGAGAATGTGGGGCAAAGTGGGGCATCTCCCCACGGCACCCCGACCGCTCCACACCACTGTGGGACATTCCGAACACATGTTCGACACCTGGGCGCGGATCGCCGGGCGCCCCTGGGCCGACACGACCCGGTATGCCCAGCCATCTAGGCCATTCGTCGGATAGGAGAACCGGGTGTTTCTCGGCGAATATATCCATACACTGGACAGCAAGGGACGGCTCACCATCCCGGCCAAGTACCGGGATCGGCTGGTGCCCGGCCTGGTGGTGACCCGCAATCCTCTGGATCCGTGCCTGCTGGTGATGCCCCTGGACGAGTGGGAGAGGCGGACCCATCGGCTGAACGAGATGCCCATCACCAGCCGAGAGGTCCTCATGTTGCGGCGTCTGCTCTTCACCGCCGCGGAGGACCTGAAGCCGGACAGGCAGGGTCGCATCCTCATCAGCCAACGTCTCCGGGAGATCGCGGGCATCGAGAACGATGTCCTCATCGCGGGCATGAACACCTACCTGGAACTGTGGGATCCCCAGCGGTGGGAGGAGAAGGTCCTGGAGCCCATGGCCGAGGGCCACCTGGTCGGCGATCTCTTCGCCGCCCTCGGCGTATGAGCGGCCAGCCCGCCACGCCATCCGGGCATCTTCCCGTTCTGCGGGAGGAGGTGTTGGAGGGGCTGGCCGTCCGCCCCGGGGGACGCTACCTGGACGCCACCGTAGGAGGTGGAGGGCATGCCCAGGCCATCCTCCAGGCCTCTGCCCCCGATGGCCGGGTCCTGGCCCTGGACGCGGACCCGGAGGCCATCCAGCGGGTGCGGGCGCGGCTGGCCCCCTACGTGGAGCAAGGCCGCCTGATCCTGGTCCAGGCCTTCTTCGATGAGATGGCCTCGGTCGCGGCGCACCGCGGCTTCCGGCCGGTCCACGGGATCCTGATGGACCTGGGGGTGAGCAGCTACCAGTTGGACGAACCCCGACGGGGCTTTTCCTTCCAGGCGGATGCCCCGTTGGACATGCGCTTCCATCCCGGCCAAGGCCCCAGCGCGGCCGACCTGGTCAATCGGCTCTCCGTGGAGGAGCTGGCCGAGATCCTGTGGCGCTACGGCCAGGAACGCCACAGCCGGCGGATCGCCCGGGCCATCGTGGCCGCTCGCCCCATCCACACCACGGGCCAGTTGGCCCGGATCGTGGAACGGACGGTGGGGAGACGGGGCAGCCCCCGCATCCACCCGGCCACTCGCACCTTTCAAGCCCTGCGCATTGCGGTGAACGACGAGCTCGGCCGCCTGGAACGGGCCCTCCCCCAAGCCCTGGACCTCCTGGCCGTGGGCGGTCGCCTGGCCGTCATCAGCTTCCACAGCCTGGAGGACCGGATCGTCAAGCACTGGATGCGGGAGGAGGCCCGCGACCGGGTCCACATCCCTGGACATCTCTGGGAGGAGGCCCGGACGCCCCGCCTCCGCATCCTGACCAAGAAGCCGATTCGACCCACCTCCGCGGAGGTGGCCCGCAACCCCCGCAGCCGCTCGGCCCGACTGCGGATCGCGGAGCGCATTGCCTGACCCACCTGTCGTCGCCATCGGTTCCTTTGATTCGGTCTCACCATCCATCGCCCAGTCACCATCCATCGCCCAGGACGTCGCCCATGTTCCAGAACAACGCATTCCCCCGGCCTCTGGACCTGCCCGCGCCGTGGCTGCGCCCGGTGCCCCTGCGGGAGCTGATCGGCCACCTTCCCTGGCCGCGCACGTTCCGGGACTACCTCCAGTGTCTGCTGGCCATGCTCCTGCTCAGTGGCCTGGCCGCCCTCCAGATCCAGGCCTCCATCCAGGTGACCCAGGCCCGCCAGACCCTGGCCGAGCTCCGCATGGAACGTCGGCTCATCCAGCAGTACAACGCCGAGCTCGTGTGGCAGATCGGCCAGGAAACGGCCCTGGAGACCGTCCGGGCCCGAGCCCTGGAGTGGGGCCTGAGGCCCGCACGCCAGCTACCCCTCTTCCAGGCCATGGCCGGGGCGACAGCCCCCCCGCTCGGCCAGCCCGTGGGCCTGCAGCCACCGGGGGCCCCGGATCTCCTCGCCGGCCCGAGCTTGGCAGAGGCCTCCCAGCCCTCCCGGATGGGCAGCCTGCGGGGGTGGTGGCGCGAACAGTGGCCCCAATGGCAGGCCGTCATGGACCATTGGCTGACCCGTACCCAGGAACTCATCCGGTAGCTCTCCATGTCCCACCAGCCCCCCACCCCCCAGGAGATGGAGGCCGGGGCCGGGCTTCCGGCCGACGGCCAACAGCCTGGCTCCGGCCTGGCCAGCTCTCGGGCGTACCGGCGACGGCTCCTGGTCCTCCAACTGGCCCTGCTGATGGGGACCACCTTCCTGGTCCTGCGCCTGGTGGACTTCCAGATCCTGCGGTGGTGGCAGCAGCGGGCCGATCCCCTGGTCCGGATCGCGGCGGCCCGAGAGCTGGACCCGGCCCCCTGGGGCAGCATCGTGGACCGCCAAGGCGCGCCCCTGGCCCTGGATCGCTACGTGTACCGGCTGGTGGTGGCCCCCAAGACCTTGGGGCAGGAGGAGGCCGCGGCCATTGCCCAGGTCCTGGAGCAGATCGCGGGCATCCCTGCCTCCCAGACCCTGGCCACCATCCAGGCCAACCCCGATTCGGTGAACACCGTCCTCGCGGATGGCCTTCCGGTGGAGGTGGGGCTGGCCTTCCTCCGGGAGCGTCGGCGCCAGCGAGAGGCCGGCACAGAGCTGGTGTCGGCCCTGAACCGGGTGAGCGTCCGCAGCCTGCCCCAGCGGGCCTATCCCCAGGGTTCCCTGGCCAGCCACGTGATCGGCCTGCTCAACCTGGATCGAACCCCCCTCTCCGGCCTGGAGCACTACTACCGCAACTTCCTGCCCGCGGACGGCAATCCTCTGCCCCCCGGCCAGACCGTGCCCGCGGAGGTCCTGGACCCGGACCAGCGGCGCTATCTCCTGGCCGTGGCGGATCGGGGCCTGCTCCTGACCCTGGAGCGGGGCGTCCAGTGGATCCTGGAGGACGAGCTGCGCCAGGCCGTGGAGCTCCACCAGGCACAGGCCGGGGCCGCGATTGCCATGGATCCCCATACCGGCGCTATACTGGGGATGGCCAGCTGGCCCACCTACGACCCGAACCGGTACTACGAGGAGACCCGCCTGGAGGCCTTCACCAATCGGACCGTGGCCAGCATCTACGAGCCCGGCTCGGTCTTCAAGGTGGTGACCATGGCCGCCGCCCTGGACGCCGGGGCGGTGTCGCCCTCCACGGTCTTCACAGACACCGGCACCATCGTGGTGGGGGGCCGGGCCATCTTCAACAGCAACAACCGGATCCAGGGGGCCCTCTCCGTGGCCGACGCGCTGGCCTACTCCAACAACGTGATCACCGTCCAGGTGGCCCAGACCCTGGGATTGAAGCGCTTCTACGAGTACGTAGGCCGCTTCGGCTTCGGCGAGCCCACCGGCGTGGACCTGAGCGACGAGGAGGACGGCCTGGTCAAGTGGCCGGGCACCGAGCTGTGGAGCCTCTCCGACCTGGCCACCAACAGCTTCGGCCAGGGCATCTCGGTGACCCCTCTCCAGATGCTCCGGGCCGTGGCGGTCATCGCCAACGGGGGCGTCCTGGTGCGGCCCTACCTGGTCCAGGCCCGGGTCGCGGAGGGGCAGGCCCTCTTCACCGAGCCCGTCCACATCCGTCAGGTGATCCGTCCCGAGACGGCCGCGGCCATGCGCCGGATGATGGTCCACACGGTGGAGGTGGGCAACCCCCGGGCCCAGGTGCCCGGCTACCGGGTGGGCGGCAAGAGCGGCACCGCGGAGCTCATCGGCGAGGGGGGCTACACCGAGGAGGAGACCAACGTCTTCTTCGTGGGCTTTGCCCCGGCCGAGGAGCCCAAGGTCGCCCTGCTGGTGATGCTGGAACGCCCCAACCCGGACATCGCCCGCTGGGCCGCGGACACGGCCGCGCCGCTCTTCGCCCGGATGGTCCTCCGCCTGATGATCCACATGAACGTGCCGCCCACCGAGCCCGAGTGACCCGGACCCTGACCGTCTATGGCTGAACGTGTGGCCCTGCCCACCCAGATCACCCAACACACCCTGTGGCAGGCCCTGACCGGAACGACGCCCCCCTTGGCCCTGCCGGCCACCCCCATCGCTGCGGCCACATTGGACAGCCGAGAGGTGCGGCCCGGGGGGCTCTTCGTCGCCCTGCCCGGACAGCACACGGATGGGCACCTCTACGTGGGCCAGGCCCTGGCCCAGGGGGCCGCCGCGGTGATCTGCGAGCCCCGAGGCCTGGAACACCTGGACGGCCAGCCCGCCCTCCCCGTCCAGTGCAGCGGCTCCCCCTTCCAACGGCCTCCACTGGACCCTGCCGAAGGGGAACGGCCCCTGGTCTACGTGGTGCCGGACAGCCTGGCCGCGCTCCAGGCCGTGGGCGCGTTCCAGCGCCTCCATCGCACCCGCCCGGACCTCCGGGTCATCGGCATCACCGGCAGCGTGGGCAAGACCAGCACCAAGGACCTGGCCGCGGGGGTCCTGGCCCAGCGGTACCCGGTCCACGCGAACCCGGGCAACCTGAACAGCGAACAGGGCCTCCCCCTGACCTTGCTGGGGCTGGGCCTGGAACACCAGCGGGCCGTCTTGGAGATGGGCATGTATGCCCTGGGCGAGATCCGGAACCTCTGCGCGCTGGCCCGACCCCACGTGGGGGTGGTGACCAACGTGGGGCCCAGCCACCTGGAACGGCTGGGAACCCTGGAACGGATCGCCCAGGCCAAGGCCGAGCTGGTGGAGTCCCTGCCCCCGGCCGACGCAGGCGGGGTGGCCATCCTGAACTGGGACGACGAGCGGGTGCGGGCCATGGCCTCGCGCACCTCGGCCCGGATCTTCCGCTACGGCCTGACGCCCCAGGCGGACCTGTGGGCCGACGAGATCGAGGGGCTGGGGCTGGAGGGGATCCGGTTCCGCTTCCACCATCGGATCGGACCGGACCGGGAGGAGACCCTCTACGTCCGCATCCCTCTGCTGGGGCGACACAGCGTCCACACCGCGCTCCGGGCGGCCGCGGTGGGCCTGGTGGAGGGGTTGACCTGGCCGGAGATCGTGGCCGGCCTCCAGCGCTCCACCGGCCAGCTCCGCCTGGTGGCCGTGGCCGGTCTGGAGGGCAGCACCATCATCGACGACACCTACAACGCCAGCCCCTCCAGCACCCTGGCCGCCCTGAACCTGCTGGCCGACCTGCGCAACGGCCACTTCAGGCGACGCATCGCGGTGCTGGGCGACATGCGAGAACTCGGCAGCTACACCCAGGAAGGCCACCGGCTGGTGGGCATCCGGGCCGCAGACGTGGTGGACCTGCTGGTCACCGTGGGCGAGCTGGCCCGGATCATCGGCCAGGAAGCCCAGGCCGCCGGGCTGCCTCCCGAGCGGGTCCGGGAGTTCGCCTCGGCCGAGGAGGCCATCCGGTTCCTGGAACAGACCATCGGCCCGGAGGACCTGGTCCTGGTCAAGGGAAGCCGGGCCGTGGGCATGGATCGGATCGTGGCCGCCATCAGCGCCTGAACAGGACCCTGTCATGGCATACGCTTTGACCCTGGGCACCGTCAGCTTCTTCCTGGCCGTGATCTGGGGCCGCCCCCTGATCACCCTGCTGCGCCGACACGGCATGGGCAAACAGATCCGCATCGAGGGACCCTCTACCCATCGGGTGAAGACCGGAACCCCCACCATGGGGGGCGTGCTCTTCGTGGTGCCCGTGCTCCTCATCACCGGGGTCCTGAACCTGGCGGACCTGTGGGGCATGAACCTGATCGGCCAGAGCACCCTGTTGCTCTTCTTCTGCATCGCGGCCTACGCGGCCCTGGGGGCCGTGGACGACTGGCAGGGCATCAAGGGGCTCCGAGGTCGGGGAGAGGGCCTGAGCCCCCGGATGAAGAGCGGCTTCCAGTTCCTCTTCGCATCCCTGATCGCCGCGGTCCTCTACTTCGGGCCGCCGGAGTTCGACTACATGGGCGTGCCCGGCCGGCCGGAGTTCGTGCGCCTGGGGATCTGGTTCGTGCCCATCGCCATCTTCGTCATCGTGGGCTCCAGCAACGCGGTGAACCTGAGCGATGGCCTGGACGGCCTGGCCGGCAGCCTGGCCACCACCTGCTTCGTGTCCTACGGCATCATCGCCTACCTGCAGGAGCAGATCTACCTGGCGGCCTTCTGTTTCACCCTGGTGGGGGCCCTCTTCGCCTTCCTGTGGTACAACGCCCACCCGGCCGAGCTCTTCATGGGCGACACGGGCAGCCTGGCCCTGGGCGCGACCCTGGCCCTGGTGGCCCTCATGACCGGCCAGTGGCTGCTGTTGCCCGTGGTAGGCCTGGTCTTCGTGGCCGAGACCGTGTCGGTGATGCTCCAGGTGGCCTCGGCCAAGCTCAGCCGACGCTTCCTGGGACGGGATATCCGCATCTTCAAGATGACCCCCTTGCACCACCACTTCGAACTGCTGGGCTGGAGCGAGACCCAGGTGAAGGAGCGGTTCTGGATCGTGGGGGTGCTCAGCGGCATGCTGGGGGTCGCCCTGGCCTTGCTCTGAACAGAAGACCCGAGAGCACGCGGAGGACGCGACACCCCTTCCAGGGAACCGTACCCCAGGGAACCGTACTGTGGATCCGGTGAGAGCACCCATGTCCCCACCCAACCTCCTGGAGTTCCGTGGCCGCAGAGCCGTCATCCTGGGCGCGGGCCGCCAGGGCCAGGCCCTGGCCCGTTTCCTGGCCCGGGCCGGCGCGCAGGTCACCCTCAGCGACCGGACCCCAGCCTCCCGGCACGGGAAGGCCCGGGAGGCGCTGGCGGATCTCCCCATCCGCTGGGTGATGGGTGGCCACCCCCCGGAGCTCCTGAAGGAGTGCGACCTCCTCTGCCTGAGCGGCGGCGTCCCCCTCCAGAGCCCCCTGGTCCAGGCCGCGCGGGAGCAGGGCATCCCTCTGACCAACGACAGCCTGCTCACCCTGCAGCTCGCGCCCTGCCCGGTAGTGGCCATCACCGGCAGCAGCGGCAAGACCACCACTACCACCCTGGTGGGCCAGATGCTGGCCCACGGCCGCCCGAGAGGCCGCGTCCACGTCGGCGGGAACATCGGCACCCCCCTCCTGGACCGGCTGGAGGACGTGGGGCCCGAGGATCTCCTGGTGTTGGAGCTGAGCAGCTTCCAGTTGGAGCTCTGGGAGCCGACCCTGACGGCCCAGGACCTCCAGGGCCTGGGGCCCCAGGTGGCGGCCCTCCTCAACGTGACACCCAACCACCTGGACCGCCACGGGACCATGGCGGACTACACGAATGCCAAGCTCAACCTGCTCCGCCACCTCCGGCACAACAGCCAGGTGATCCTGAACCGGGACGATCCGGTGACCGGCCGCCTGGCCGGGGTGCCGGACATGCTGCCCCCCCCGAGCTGGGAGGTCACCCACCTCCTGGACCGGACCCGAGAACGGCTTGCGGCCCAGGGGATCCGCCCCCTTCTGTTCAGCCGAAGCCGCCCCCTGGACCGGGGGGCCTGGCTGGAAGGGGAGACCCTGCTGGTGCAGGGCCACCCCTTCGCCCGCCGAGAGCAGGTCCGCCTACGCGGAGACCACAACCTGGCCAACCTCCTGGCCGCGGCCGCCATCGCCGCCGCGGCCGGGGCCTCCCTGGACGGGATCCGCCACGTGGCCCAGACCTTCCGGGGCGTGCCTCACCGGCTGGAGGAGGTGGCCCACCGGGACGGGGTCACCTGGATCAACGACAGCATCGCCACCGCGCCGGAGCGGACCGTGGCCGCCCTGCGGAGCTTCCCGCCCGGAGGCCAGACCCTGGTCCTCCTGGTCGGCGGGCGGGACAAGAAGCTGCCCTGGGCCGACTTCGCGGACGAGGCCCTGGAACGGGTCCAGTTTCTCATCGGCTTCGGCGAAGCGGGCCCCATGATCGTGGAGACGGTGCAGGAGCGGGCCCGGGAGCGCGGCCGTCGCGCACCGGAGTGCGCGGTGGTCCGGCGCCTGGAGGACGCGGTACGCCTGGCCTCCCGGATCGTGGGCCCCAACACCGTGGTGCTCCTGTCCCCGGGGGGCACCAGCTTCGACGCCTATCGGGACTTCGAGGAGCGAGGCGAGCACTTCCGGCGGCTGGTCCAGGAGGTGACGGCCCGGCGGCCCACCCTCACCTCGCTGGGCTGAGGCCCGGGGCCCGGCCTCCGGCTCCCCCAGGGGGGACGCCCCCTCGAACCACGGACAGGGAGGAGGTCCATGGTCAGCACACGTTCCTCTCGGCCACGTGCCTCTGAGAAGAAGGAGCCCAGGGAGGGCCAGGCGCTCCCTGCTCGGCCCTACGACTGGGGCCTGGTCACCGTGGTGAGTGCCCTGCTGCTGCTGGGCCTGCTCATGGTCCTCAGCGCCGGGTTTCCCAAGGCGCTGGAGGTCGGGAGCTCGCCCTACAGCTTCGCCCTGCGCCAGCTCCAGTGGATTCCGGTGGGGGTGGCCGCGCTGATCGTCGCGGCCCGGATCCCGTACACCGTCTGGGAACGGTCCAGCATCCCCATCATGGCCATCGCCCTGTTGGGCCTGATCGCGGTCCTGGTGATCGGAGACGACCGGTACGGTGCCCGCCGGACCCTGTTCAACGGCAGTATCCAGCCCAGCGAGCCGGCCAAGGTCGCGCTCCTCATCTACATCAGCGCCTGGCTGGCCAGCAAGGGGGAGCGTATCCGGGACATCAGCTACGGCCTGGTGCCCTTCGGGGTGCTCATGGGAGGAGTGGCCGGGCTCATCGTGGCCGAACCGGACATCAGCACCACGGTGATCCTGGTGGCCGCGGGGGGTCTGGTCTTCTTCCTGGCCGGCGCGGACATGCGCCAGATCCTCCTGGGAGGGGCCATCGCGGCCCTCACCCTCTTCCTGCTGATCTACTACAACGGCCACGCCCAGGCCCGTCTGGAGAGCTATCTGGCCTCCTACCGGGATCCCCTCCAGAGCACCGAGCAGCAGATCGCCCAGGGGGCCCAGGCCCTGACCGAGGGTGGGCCTCTGGGGGTGGGCCTGGGCCAGGGGCAGGCCAAGTACCCCGCGCGGCTGCCCCTGGCCTGGAGCGACAACATCTTCGCGGTCATCGGCGAGGAGCTGGGCCTGCTGGGTGGCCTCCTGGTCATCGGCCTGTACGGCCTCTTCGCCCACCGAGGCTTTCGCATCGCGAGCCAGGCCGGGGACATGTTCGGCGCGCTCCTGGCCGCGGGGATCACCTGCCTGGTTCTCATCCAGGCCCTGGTCCACATGGCGGTGGCCGTGGCCCTGGCCCCCCCCACCGGGGTGCCCTTGCCGTTCATCAGCCTGGGGGGAAGCTCCCTGGTGACCATGTTGGGGGCCACCGGGATGTTGCTCAGCATCGGCCGCTATGGCCACGTCCCGGTCGGCCGAAGTTCCAGCGGCCCGAGGATGGCCCATGCGCATTTTGATCTCAGGTGGCGGCACCGGCGGTCACGTGTACCCCGCGCTGGCCGTGGCCGCAAGGCTCCAGCCCGCTCCCGGGCCCGGCGTCGGGTCCGCTGAGCGAACGGCCCTGCTCTGGGTGGGGAGCCCGACAGGGGTGGAGCGGGAGCTGGTGAGCCGGGCCCATCTGCCCTACCGGGCCGTGGAGACCGGCGCGCTGCGGGGCCAACGGCCTTTGGCCGTAGCCGGCAACGCGATTAAAATGATGGTCGGCGTACGGCAGGCCCTGGCCATCGTGGACCGCTTTCAGCCCCAGGTCTGTTTCGTCACCGGGGGCTATGTGTGCGCCCCGGTGGTGGTGGCCAGCCGCTGGAGACGGGTGCCGGTGCTCATCTACCTGCCGGACATGACGCCGGGCCTCGCGGTCCGGTGGCTGAGCCGACTGGCCCAGCGGGTCGCGGTGAGCTTCGAGGAGGCCGCCTCCTTCTTCGGCGAGAAGGCCGTGGTCACCGGCTATCCGGTGCGCCCGGAACTGCTGGAGGCGGTCCAGGATCCGAGGGCGGCCCGGGCCCGGCTGATGGAGGCCCTGGGCGCGGTGGACGAGCCCCACCTGCCCCTGACCCTGGTCTTCGGCGGCAGCCGAGGGGCCCGCAGCATCAACCGGGCCGTGTGGGCAGGCCTGGCCGAGCTCCTGGCCCACGGCCCCTTGGTCCACGTGGTGGGCACCCGGGACTGGCCCCTGTTGGCGACGCACCGGCCGGAGCTTCCAGAGGCCCTGGCCCGGCGGTACCATCCGGTGGACTATCTGCACCGGGGCATGGCCTGGGCCCTGGCCGGTGCCGACCTGGTGATCTCCCGGGCAGGGGCCAGCATCCTCGGCGAGTTTCCGGTGGCCGGCCTGCCCGGCGTCCTGGTCCCTCTGCCCATTGCCGGAGGCCACCAGGAACCCAATGCCCGGAAGCTGGTGGAGGCCGGAGGCGCGGTGCTGGTCCCCGATCCGGAGCTGGACCAGGCCCTGGTTCCCACCGTGTCGGCCCTGTTGGCCGATCCGGAACGGCGCCTGCGGATGCGGGAACGCCTGCGTGGCCTGGCCAGACCCCAGGCGGCCCAGGCCATCGCGGCCCAGCTCCGTTCCCTGGCCCAGGAGCGATCCAGCCCATGAGCGACTCCATCGAGCTGACCATTGCCTTCCTCCTCTACCTGCTCCTGTTCGGCTGGATCGGCTACCGCCGGGGACTGGTCCGGGAGATGGCGGTGTTCGCGGTGGGTTTCGGCAGCTACCTGTTCCTGTGGCGCTACGCGAACGCCCTCCGAACCCTGATCAACCTGTTCTGGAAGTTCCTGTACTTCGCCCGAGCAGGCGGCCTGGCCGGCAACGGCGATGCCCTGGACCTGCTCCGGGAGGCCCCCAACCTGGTGCGCCCGGAACAGACCTCCACCGTGGTCTTCCTGCTCTGGGCCGCTCTGCTGCTCCTGACCTACCTGGTCACCAACATGTTGGTGCCCGATACGGTGAGCCGCCCCGGGATCCGGGCCGCCCTGGTGGGGATGGTCAACGGGCTGGTCTACCTGGGGATCTTCCTGCCCCTGTTGGCATCCCTGGTGGCACCGGAGATCCGAGACCGCCTGCCCGCCTCGCCGGAGGAGAGTGTCCTCCGGATCCTGGGCCGGACCTGGGCCCTCTTCGGGGACAGCCTGGACCTCTTCTGGGACGCCTCGTCGGCCCAACGGCCGTTCGTGTTCATGGCCCTGGTGATCCTGCTCCTGGTCCTGGCCGCCCGGAGCCTGCGCCCGGCCACCTGAGCCAAGGAAAGCCCATGGGAGCGCTCGAGATCTACTTCGGCACCATCGCCCTGATCATCGCTCTGGTGGGCGTGGCCCGAGGATACTCCAAGGAGCTGGGCAGCACCATGATCATCATGGTGGGGATCTTCCTGCTGAGTTTCGTCGAACAACAGTTCAACCCCACCGTGCAACGGCTGGTCACCCAGGCCCTGAGAGGAGAGCTGGCGGAGATGGATCCCCCCTTCCTCCTGGGCACCCTGTACTCCACGGTCTTCGTGGCCATGGTCTTCGCGGGGTATGCGGGCCAGGTCATCGTCTTCGATGGCAGGCCCCTGCCCCCGCCCCAGGGGACCATCCTGAGCCTCCTGATCGGGGGGCTCAACGGCTACCTGGTGGCCGGGACCCTCTGGTACTTCCAACATGTCTACGGGTATCCCCTCAGCCGCTTCGGCCTGGTGGTGCCAGATCTGTCGCCCGTGGCCCAGGCCCTGCTCCGGATCCTCCCCCAGGCGGTGGTCCCCTCGCCCACCTGGTGGATGATCCCCATCGCGGTGCTGCTGCTGATGCGTGTTCGAGGATAGGACAATGGCCCCCCACCGCTGGAGAGATCTCCTGGCCCGTTCCCATCCTGGTCTGCGGGTCCACCTGATCGGCATCGGAGGAAGCGGCCTGGCCCCCATCGCCCAGGTGCTGCTCCAACAGGGCATCCAGGTGAGCGGCAGCGACGTCCAGGCCAGTGCCCGGACCCAGGCCCTGGCGGCCCAGGGCGCGCGGATCCACCTGGACCAGAGCGGGGAGCCCCTCCGCGCCCTGTCTGCCGAGGAACGCCCCCATGTGGTCCTCATCAGCAGCGCCATCGGGCCCCACAACCCGGAACGGGCCACCGCAGCGGCCCTGGGCATTCCCGTGGTCAAACGACGGGAGTTCCTCGGCGCCCTGCTGGCACACCGTCCGACCATCGCGGTGGCCGGCAGCCACGGCAAGAGCACCACCACGGCCATGATCGTCCAGGTCCTCCACCAGGCCGGTGTGGACGCGGGCTACATCATCGGCTCGGAGCTGCCCGGCTACGGCCACAGCCACTGGGGCACCCACCCCTACTTCGTGATCGAGGCCGACGAGTACGACCGCATGTTCCTGGGGCTGACCCCCCACATCGCGGTCCTCACCAACGTGGACTGGGACCACCCAGACTGCTACCCCTCCCCGGCCAGCTTCCGGCGGGCCTTCATGCAGTTCGTGGACCGGGTCCACCGGGAGGGGGCCGTGGTCTCCTGCGGCGACGACCCCGGCGCGGAGGAGCTGCGGGCCTTCGCCCCCACCCGGGGCCGGTGGCTCACCTATGGCCTGGCCCCCCACGTGGACGTGCGCGGCGAGGCCCCGGAGCCCACCCCCCAGGGCGGGATCCGGGCCCGGGTTCGCTGGTGGGGCGCGCCCCTGGGGGAACTGGAGCTCCAGATACCCGGACACCACAACGTGCGGAACGCGCTGGCCGCCCTGGTGGTAGCCCGCCACTGTGGCGTGGAGATGGCCCAGGCCCTGGAGAGCCTGGCCCGGTTCCCAGGAGTGGCCCGCCGCTTCGAACTCAAGGGCACCCAGGATGGGGTCACCGTGATCGACGACTACGCGCACCACCCCACGGAGGTCCAGGCCACCCTGGCCGCCGCGCGGCAGCGCTACCGTGGCCGTCCCCTCTGGGCGGTGTTCCAGCCCCATACCTTCAGCCGCACCCAGACCCTGCTCCAGGCCCTGGCCGAGAGCTTCCACCAGGCCGACCACGCCCTGATCACGGACATCTACCCGGCCCGGGAGCAGGACCGCGGCCAGATCCATGCCCAGGACCTGGTGGCGGCCAGCTCCCATGCCTCCATCCAGTACACCGGAAGCCTGAACGCCACCGTGGAACACCTGCTCCAGGCAGTGGCCCCCGGCCACGTGGTGGTGACCCTGGGGGCCGGAGACGTCACCCGGGTGGGTGAAGAGCTGCTGGCCCGCCTGGCCCAACAACCCCTGCAATATGCGTTGTAAGCCATTGACGATACCCTCTACCGTGTGAGAAACTATATCGACTTCCAGATTCCTGAATCCTTCGGCGTGCGGATCGAACAAGGACGCCCCCTGGCGCCCTTGACCAGCATCAAGATCGGCGGACCGGCCGAGTACTTTGCCACAGTCCATCGAACCAACCAGTTGCTCAAGCTGGTGCGCTGGGCCCGTTCCGTGGGGCTGCCCTACCTGATCCTGGGGGGCGGCAGCAATGTCCTGATCAGCGACACCGGCGTGCACGGGCTGGTGATCCACAACCGATGTCGGACCATCCGGGTGGACGAACCGGTCCCCAGCGACTTCTTCGTGGATGCCCGGCCCTTCGTCTTCGCGGAGAGCGGGGCCCTCACCGCCGGGGTGGCCCGGACCGCGGTCCAGGCGGGCCTCACCGGACTGGAGTGGGCGGTGAGCATCCCCGGCACCATCGGCGGCGCGGTGGTGAACAACGCGGGCGCCCACGGCAGCGAGATCAAGGACATCCTGTGGAACGCCCTGGTCCTGGACCAGGAGGGACAGGTCCAGGACACCCGGGCCTCCCACCTGGGCTTCCGGTATCGCCGGAGTATCCTGAAACGGTCCCAGGCCCTCCAGCCCGGCTTCGATCCGGTGGTGCTCACCGTGAACTTCCGCCTGCAGCGGGGCGATCCGGTCCAGATCCGGGAACGTGCGGCCCACTACCTGGAACACCGACGGCGCACCCAGCCCGTGGAGCCCAGCCTGGGCAGCACCTTTGCCAACCCCCCGGGGGACTTCGCCGGCCGGCTCATCGAGGCCGCCGGCCTCAAGGGCTATCGGATCGGGGGCGTCATGGTCAGCCCGGTGCACGCGAACTTCATCGTGAACCCCGGGGGCGTGGGCGCTGCCCGGGCCGAGGACGTGGTTCGCCTGATGGACCACATCCGTCTGAACGTCCTGCAGCAGTTCGGCATCGAGCTCGAGCCGGAGATCCAGTGGGTAGGGAAGTGGAGCCAGGTGAGGTAGATCCCGGCCGGATCCGGGTCGGGGTGCTCTTCGGCGGACGCAGCGGGGAACATCCGGTGTCCCTGATGAGCGCCCGAACGGTGTTGGCCGGGCTCCAGGAGGCTGGATTCCCGACCGTGCCCATCGGCATCACCGTGGAGGGAGCCTGGCTGGTGGAGGACGATCCCCTGGCCCGGCTGGAGGAGGCCCTCCAGGCCCCGGAACCGGCGCTTCGGCCCTTGTCCGGGGCCCGGCCCCTGTGGGCCCTGCTGGCCGATCCCGGCGCCATGCCCCCGGTGGACGTGGTCTTTCCGGTGCTCCACGGCCCCTTCGGCGAGGACGGCACGGTCCAGGGCCTGTTGGAGATGGCCGGGGTGCCCTACGTGGGCTGCGGGGTGCTGGCCAGCGCGGTGGCCATGGACAAGGCCGTGAGCAAGGCCCTGTTCGCGAGGGCGGGCATCCCCCAGGCCCGCTACCGGGTGGTGACGCGCCGTCGCTGGCAGGAAGCCCCCCTCGCGGTGGTGGCCGAGCTGGAGTCGGAGCTGGGGTACCCCCTGTTCGTCAAGCCGGCCAACCTGGGCAGCAGCGTGGGGGTGAGCAAGGTCCGGGAACGGAGGGAGCTGGGCCCTGCCCTGGACCTGGCCGGGGCCTACGATCGGAAGCTGGTGGTGGAGCAGGCCATCCCCGATGCCCGGGAGATCGAGGTCAGCATCCTGGGCAACGACGACCCAGTGGCCAGCGTGCCCGGCGAAGTGATCCCGGCCAACGAGTTCTACGACTACGAGGCCAAGTATCTGCGAGACGACAGCGTGTTGCGCATCCCAGCCCCCCTGGAGCCCCAGGAGGCCGCGACGGCCCAACGGTGGGCCATCCGGGCCTTCCGGGCCCTGGACGGCAGCGGTCTGGCCCGGGTGGACTTCCTGCTCTCGCCCCAGGGGGGGCTCTACCTGAACGAGGTCAACACCATGCCGGGCTTCACCCAGGCCAGCATGTATCCCAAGCTCTGGGAGGCCCAGGGGCTCTCCCTGGCCCACCTTGTCCGCCGGCTGGTGATGCTGGCCCTGGAGCGGCACCGGGAACGGAGCCGCAACCGGATCCAACGAGGGTAGACGGAACAAGCACATGGCTTCACGCCGCGCACAGCGCCGCACCTCCCAGGTCCACTCGGGCTATCGCGGGCGCTCGGCCCGCCTCGTCGGGGCATCCCGCCAGGTCACCTCCAGCCCTGCGGTCCGGGCGCGACGCCATGCTCGGCGCCGCCACCGCTTCCAGCAACAATGGCGGTGGGCCCGGCGCCGCCTGCCCCTGCCCGGCTCCCTGGCCCTGCCAGGCCGTCTGGCGCTCCCGAGCCTGACCTGGAGGGAGCCGAGCAAGCTGTTCAGCCTGGCCCTGCTGGCACTGGCCCTGGTGGGCCTGTGGTGGATGCAGGCGGACGAGGCCTTCTTCGTCTACCAGGAGGACGTCCGCTTCACCGGGCTCACCTACCTGACGCCGGAGGAGCTCTATCCCTACGGCGAACTGGAGACCTGGAGCGCCCTGTGGCTGGACCCGGAGACCATCCGGGCCCAGTTCCAGCGCCACCCCTATGTGGAGGACGTCCGGGTCACCATCCGTTGGCCGGCCCAGGTCACCGTCCAGGTGGCCGAGGTCCGGCCCGTGGCCCTGTGGCAGACCGCGTTCGGGGAACGATGGCTCCTGGAGGACGGCCGGGCCCTGGAGGTACGGCAGGCCGCGGACCAGCCGGGACTGGTCATCCTGGACCCGGGCGGGGACGCCACCGAGCCCGGCCAGCCCCACCTGGCCCAGATGCGCCCCGAGCTGCTGCGCACCGCGCTGCGCCTGGGCCAGGCGATCCCCGGGCTGGAGGAGTTCCGCTACGAACGGGGGCCCGGGCTCCAGTTCCGCTACCCCGGCACGGCCACCTGGGTCCAGTGGGGCAACGAGCGGCAGTTCGAGCGCAAATGGCAGGCCCTGGAGCGACTGCAGAGCCAGATCCTGGCAGAGCCGGCCCGAGCCCGGCTCCTGGGGTTGACGGCCCCGGGCCGCCCCTTTTTCCGCCCTCTGGACGGAACCGGGTGATCTCGGAAAGCGATCTTCAGCAGTTCACGAATTCGTCATAGCAAAGCGGGAGCGGCATCTGAGGATGCCGCTCCCAGAGAGGCGATGCCGCATCGGAGGATGCTCACGCCTCCGTTTGGCTACAATCGTGAATTACCGATCTTCGAGAGATCTTCAGACACTTCGCCCATGACATCTGGCATCCATGGTGTACACTACAGATCGGACGCCCGGCAGGTACCAGAGGCCCATTGACCGCCCCTGGCCCGAGGACGGGCAAAGCACGCACACCCCTGTGACCGAGACGCCGTGACCAAAGAGATCATCGCCGCCATCGATGTAGGGACAACCAAGATCGCCGTGCTGGTGGGGGCCGTGACCCACGACAGCCTGGGCCACCTGAGCCTCCACTTCCTGGGGGCCGGGGTGGTCCCCAGCCGGGGCATCCGCCGAGGCGTGGTGGTGGACGTGCCGGCCGTCACCGCCGCGGTGGGCGAGGCCCTGGAGGCCGCGGAACAGCGAGCCGGGCTGCGGATCACCAACGCCTACGTGGGCATCGCGGGCAGCGATATCCAGACCGACAACAGCCGGGGCATCAGCCCCATCGACAGCCAAGGGGTCACCGCGGGGGCCATGCAGCGGGCCCTGGAGGCGGCCCAGGCCGTGCCCCTGCCGGACACCCGGGAGGTGATCCACGTCATCGCCCGGCGGTGGAAGGTGGACGACCAGGACGACATCCAGCAGCCCCTGGGGATGACCGGCCATCGGCTGGAGGTGGACGCCCACATCGTCACCGGCACCACCACGGCCATCCAGAACTTGGCCCAGTGTGTCTTCGCCCACGGCGTGGACATCGACGAGATGGTGCTGGAACCCCTGGCCAGCGGCGAGGCCGTCCTGACCCCAGAGGAACGCCAGATGGGCGTGGTCATGGCCGACATGGGGGGCGGCACCACGGACCTGGCCTTCTTCCGGGGCAACAGCCTGTGGAGCACCGCGGTGCTGGACCTGGGCGGCAACCACCTGACCAACGACGTGGCCGTGGGGCTGCGGGCCCCCTTCGAGGTGGCCGAGGAGCTGAAGCTGCGCTACGGCCACCTGCTGCCGGAACGGGTCGCGGAGGACGAACAGGTGTGGGCCACGGTCTTCGGCGACCGCTCGGAACGGGCCTTCAGCCGCCGCTTCATCAGCCATATCCTGGAGGCCCGAGCCGAGGAGATCCTGGAGCTGGTCCAGCAGCGGATCCGGGAGAGCGGGTACGGAAACCTGGTGCCCGCCGGCCTGGTCCTGACCGGGGGAGCCAGCCAGCTCCCCGGCACCGTGGAGCTCGCGCGCCGGGTCCTGGGCATGCCCGTGCGCATTGGACGTCCCCACGAGCAACTGCCCATCACCAACCTGCCCCGAGAGCTGCAGTCCCCGGCCTTTGCCACCAGCGTGGGCCTGCTGCTCTGGGGCCTGTACGAGGACGCCCGGGCCATCCACCTGCCGCCGCCCTCGGCCCGGGGCGAGGAGTCCGTGTGGGGCGAGCGGCTGAAGCAGTGGTTCCGTCGCCTGTTGCCCTGATGTGAGCCCTGAAACACCCATGGATTTCCGGTTCGAAAAGCGGAAAAAGGAGAGGAGCCCCATGTCGAAGAAGAGCGGAGCACCCCAGTTCGTGGACAACTTTGCCCAGATCAAGGTCGTCGGTGTGGGCGGTGGCGGCCAGAACGCCGTGAACCGCATGATCGAGGCCGGCATCCAGGGGGTGGAGTTCATCGCGGTGAACACCGACGCCCAGGCCCTGATGCTGTCCAACGCGCCCCAGCGGATCCGGATCGGCGACAAGCTCACCAAGGGCCTGGGCTCCGGCGGCGACCCCGAGGTGGGGATGCGGGCCGCGGAGGAGAGCCGGGAGGAGATCCACCAGATCCTGGACGGCGCGGACATGGTGTTCGTCACCGCGGGCATGGGCGGGGGAACCGGCTCCGGCGCGGCCCCCATCCTCGCGGAGATCTCCCGGGAGCTGGGCGCGCTGACCATCGGTGTGGTCACCCGCCCCTTCTCCTTCGAGGGCGCGCAGCGGCGTCGGGTGGCCGAGCAGGCCCTGGCCCGGCTCCAACAGCACGTGGACACCCTGATCACCATCCCCAACGACCGGCTGCTCCACATCCTGGACAAGAAGACCAGCATCCGGGAGGCCTTCGCGGCCGCGGACGACGTGCTCCGCCAGGGCATCCAGGGCATCAGCGAGCTGATCACCGTCCCCGGGATGATCAACCTGGACTTCGCAGACGTGCGCTCCATCATGCTCAACGGCGGCGCCGCCCTGATGGCCGTGGGCCGGGCCAACGGCGAGAGCCGGGCCCAGGAGGCGGCCCAGAAGGCCATCCACAGCGCACTGCTGGACGTCTCCATCGAAGGCGCTCGGGGCATCCTCTTCAACGTGAAGGGCGGCCCCGACCTGGCCCTGCACGAGGTCAACGAGGCCGCGGAGCTCATCCGGGGCAGCGCGCACCCGGAGGCCAACATCATCTTCGGCGCCGTGTTGGACGAGGAGATGGGCGACGAGGTCCAGATCACGGTCATCGCCACCGGGTTCGAGGAGGTCATCGGCAACGAGACCATGACGCCCTTTGGCCGACGTACCCCTCGGAGCATGGTGGAGATGCCCCCCCCGCCCCCGCCGCCCCCCCAACCCCAGCCCACGGACTTCCCCGCCCGCTCCTTCGACCGGGACGACCTGGACATCCCCGCGTTCCTGCGTCGAAAGCGGGGGTTCAACGGCCAATAGCGGCCCGGCCCTTCCTCCGCCCCCCAGGACCCCGGGGGAAGGGGGACCGTGGCCAGCCACCGCCCCACCCTGCCGTACCCGACCCCCTTCCCTGCTCCGCCGGGGAAGGGGGTCCTGTTTGGGCCCCAGGGCCGGGATCGAGAATCTTAAATTTCTGCACCACACCCGATTTTGGGCATAGTCCATCCCCATTTGGACTTGCACCCGGGGGCCGTCTGTGCTATACTCACAAGCCCAACAGGCCAATATCTAGTATGGGTATACGGCAAAACCACTAGATGTTGTGCCCTGTCCGACAAACCGGCGTTCCAACGAGGCGGACTGCCAACCAGTCGACAGCACTCCGATGATCTGCCCGCACTGTGGCTCGAAACAACACAAGGTCATCGACACCCGGGAGGCTGGGGACACCATCCGGCGACGGCGTCAGTGCCGGAGCTGTGGCCAACGCTTCACCACCTACGAACATGTGGCGCCCAGCCTGCTGGTGATCAAGCGCGATGGCCGTCGAGAGCCCTTCGACCGGCAGAAGCTGCTGACCGGCATCCGCATCGCCGCGGCCAAGCGCCCCATCAGCAGCAACACCATCGAGAGCATCGCCCAACACGTGGAGGACACGGTGCTGGGCATGGGCCGGGCCGAGATCAAGAGCGAGATCATCGGCAACCTGGTGCTGGACGAGCTGGCCCACGTGGACCAGGTGGCCTACATCCGGTTCGCCAGCGTCTACCTGGACTTCAACGACCTGGCCGAGATACGCGCGGAGATCGACCGTCTCATGGGCCGGCCGGTGTCGGAGAAGCCGGCCCCGGCACGCGTCCTGTCCGTCCAACCCATCCCGTAGCCCGAGAACCGGTTTCCAGAAGTCGGCCGGGCGTTTTCCACCCGGCCTGGCACGTGTTTGGCCTCCAGGACGAAACATCTGTTCGCATCCGTTGTGTGAGGAGGAGATCCCCATGAGCCCGAAGACGCGAGCGCGCGCTCGCACCCGAGCCTTCACCACCTTCGAGGTGGTGAAGGGCGAACGCCTGCGCGTGGAATGTCCTGACTACGTGGACGACCGCACGATCCAGCTCAGCGAGAACGGTCGTCGGGTGCTGGAGCGCCGTTACCTGCGGCGGGACTTCGACGGCACGCCCCTGGAGACCCCCGCGGGCATGTTCTACCGGATCGCCCACTTCATTGCCCAGGCCGATGAGCCCTTCGGCGGCGACGTGGAGGCCACCACCCGCACCTTCTACGAGCTGCTCACCGAGCTCCGCTTCTTCCCCAACAGCCCCACCTTCACCGGCGCGGGGACCCCCCTGGGCCAGCTCGCGGCCTGTTTCGTCCTGCCCATCGAGGACGACATGGGCAAGGAGTCGCCGGACGGGATCTTCAACACCCTGCGCAACGCCGCCCTGATCCAACAGACCGGCGGCGGCAACGGCTTCTCCTTCAGCCGCCTGCGCCCCAAGGGAGACGTGGTCCGCACCTCCGCGGGGCGGGCCACCGGGCCGGTGGGCTTTCTCCGGGTCTACGACCAGGCCTTCGGCGAGATCGCGCAGGGGGGCTCGCGGCGCGGGGCCAACATGGGGGTCCTCCGGGTGGACCACCCGGACATCCAGGAGTTCATCGCCTGCAAGGCCCAGGAGGGCGCCATCGCGAACTTCAACATCTCCGTGGCCATCACCGACGAGTTCATGGAGGCCGTGCAGGAGGACCGGGAGTTCGCCCTGCGCAACCCCCGGGACGGCCAGGTGTGGACCCAGGTCCGGGCCCGGGAGCTCTTCCGGCAGATCGTCCACCACGCCCACCGCAACGGCGAGCCCGGGGCCCTCTTCATCGATGCCGCCAACCGCAGCAACCCGGTGCCCCATCTCTACGAGCTGGAGGCCACCAATCCCTGTGGAGAGCAGTGGCTGGGGCCCTACGAGAACTGCTGCCTGGGCTCCGTCAACCTGGGGGTCCACGTGACCACGGATGGCCAGGGCCACACGGTGGTGGACTGGGAGCGCCTGCGCCGGACCATCCGGGAGGCCACCCACTTCCTGGACAACGTGGTGACCCAGAACGCCTACGTCCCCGCGGTGCCCCAGCTCCGCGAGGCGGCCTTGCGGGCCCGGCGGATCGGCCTGGGCATCATGGGGCTGGGAGACCTGATGTACAAGCTCCGCATCCGCTACGGAAGCCCCGAGGGCCAGGAGTTCGCCGCCCAGATCATGGAGTTCGTCCGCTACCACGCCATGCAGCGGAGCATCGAGCTGGCCCGGGAACGGGGCCCCTTCCCGGCCTTCCCCGGCAGCATCTACGATCCGGAACAACCCGGGGGCATGCGGTGGAAGCCTCCCCAGCCCCTCTTCCCCTACACCCGGGACTGGGGACGGCCGGAGCTGGACTGGCAGGCCATCGTGGAGGGGCTGGCCCAACACGGCATCCGCAACGCGGCCCAGACCACCGTCGCGCCCACGGGCACCATCGGCACGGTGAGCGGCTGTGAGGGCTACGGCTGCGAGCCCGTCTTCGCGCTGGGCTACATCCGCCACTTCAAGGACGGCGACCAGGACGTGGAGCTGCTCTACACCAGCCCCCTCTTCCAGGCCGCGCTGGACACCACCGACCTGAGCGAGGCCCGCAAACAGCAGATCAAGGAGGAGGTGGTGGCCCGGGGCACCTGTCAACACATCCAGGACCTCCCCGAGTGGATCCGCCACACCTTCGTGGTGAGCCAGGACATCACCGCGGAGGAACACGTGCGCATGCAGGCGGCCATCCAGGCCTTCGTGGACAACAGCATCAGCAAGACCATCAACTTCCCCGAGGACGCCACGGAGGAGGATGTGGCCCGGGCCTATCAGCTGGCCTGGGAGCTGGGCTGCAAGGGGATCACCGTCTACGTCACGGGCAGCCGTCAGGAGGTGGTGTTGGAGACCCAGGCCACCCGGCAGAGGAAGGCCGGCGACGGCCCGGGCCCCAACGGCGCCGGGGCCAACGGCTCGCTCCCCTCCCCGGTGGCCGGCTCCCAGGAGGCCAATGGCCGGGGCGATCCAGAAGGCCCCGAGACCTTCCACGTGAAGCGGCCCCGGCCCCACCTGCTCCGGGGCAGCACCTACCGGAAGGAGACGCCCTTGGGCACGGCCTACATCACGGTGAACAGCGACGAACGGGGGGAGCCCTTCGAGGTCTTCGTGAACATCGGCAAGGCCGGCAGCGACGTCAGCGCGGTGAGCGAGGCCATCGGCCGTCTCATCAGCCTGGTCCTGCGCATGCCGGGGCCCCTGCCGGGCGCGGAGCGGCTGCGCTGGGTGATGGACGAGCTGGCCGGGATCGGCGGCGGTCGGGCCCTGGGCTTCGGCGCTCAACGGGTGCGGAGCCTGCCCGACGGCATCGCCCAGGTCATCGCGGAGTACCTGGAGGAGATGCCCCCGGAGGCCCACCGCACCCCCCCGGAGCCGGCCGAACAACTGGCCCTGCCCATTGCCCAACGCCCCATCGGCGACCTGTGCCCCGAATGTGGCGAGGCGGCCTTCCTCAACGTGGAAGGGTGCCGCAAGTGCATCATCTGCGGCTACAGCGAGTGCTGAGCCGAGAGGGCCAGGCCGTGGAGGAGCTCAGCCCTCCTCCACGGCCACGTCCACCCGGAAATGGGTGCGCAGGTCGCCCAAGAGGCGAGGCGTGATGGTGCAGTAGTCGTTGGGGAAGAGGAGGGCATAGCTCTGGCCCTCCCCATGCAGGACGATCTCGAAACGGTCCCGGCCCCGAGGATCCCGGATCGCGTGCACGATCTCCTTCAGCCGGTACTTGTCCCGCTCCAGGTGGCCGGTCCGGGTGAAGGCGATGCGCAGGGTCCGGGGCCGACGTCCATTGCCCGGGGCCCTGGCCTCGGCCGCGCCAGCCGCGGCCTCCGGCGCAGGAGGTTTGGAGCCCGGGGCCGGCGGCTGGGGCTGGGCCTCTTGCTCCCGCTCTGCCAGCGCCTCCGCCTCCTCTCCAGCCGCCTCCTGGCCGGCCATCTCGGCCAACATCCAATCTGGCATCTCGTCCCTGAAGGGATTCTCCGGATAGAAGGGCTCCTCCGAGTCCGTCTCCTCCAGGCTGGGGGCAATGGGCTCGGACGCAGGCGGGCCCGGAGATGCGGTGGAGGGCTCGGCGCTCGACTCCGGGGCCGGGGCCACGCCGTTGATCCGGGGCGGCTCCAGCAGGGGCTGTTGGTAGTCTGGCCCGGGGCCGGGCGCCTCCACGCCGAACTCCACCGCGGTCTGGAGCTGGTCGGCCAGCAGGCTGGTGCGGTGCCCCCGGGTCTGGGCCTTGCCCCGAACCAGGACCACCCGGTCCAGCTCCAGCCGGTCCTTGACCGCCGCGTAGGTGCGGGGGAAGAGGACCACCTCGCACTGGCCCTGGAGGTCCTCCAGCTGGAGGAAGGCCATCCGGTCGCCCTTCCGGGTGGTGGTGACCCGGATGTCCGCGATGAGGCCGGCCAGGGCCACGGTCTGGCCGTCGTGTTCCTCCCCCAGGTCTCCGCAGGAACAGGTGACGAAGCGGCTCAGGTCCACCTTGAGCTGCTCCAGGGGATGGCTGCTGGCGAACATGCCCAGCAGCTCCTTCTCCCAGCCCAGCCGTTCTCGCCCGGTGGCGGGCTTCACGTCGGGCAGGCGGATGGGAAGGGCCTCGGGGGTGTCCTGGCTGTCCAGGAGATCGAACATGGAGAGCTGGCCGCTCTCCTGGGCGCTGTGGGTGGCCGCGGAGCGGGCCATCATCTGGTCGATGGCCTCCAGGAGCTGGTTGCGCTCGCCGAAGCGGTCCAGCGCGCCCACCTTGATGAGGCACTCCAGAGCCCGGCGGTTGACCTGGCGCAGGTCCACCCGGTCGCAGAAATCCTCCAGGCTGGTGAAGGGGCCGCCCTCCTGTCGGGCCTGGAGGATCACCTGCACGGGTCCCTCGCCCACGTTCTTCACCGCGGCCATGCCAAAGCGGATGGCCGCGCCCTCGGGCACGGGGAAGTCGTAGGCCAGGTTGGGATCCCGGACCAGAGGAGGCAGGTTGTCCTCGGGGGGCACGTCCTGGATCTCGAAGTCCAGGCCGCTGTAGTTCACGTCCGGGGGCAGGACCCGGATGCCCATGCGCCGGCATTCGTGGAGGAAGTTGACCACCTTGTCGGTCTTGTCCCGCTCCACCAGGAGCAGGGCCGCCATGTACTCCACCGGGTAGAGGGCCTTGAGGTACGCGGTCTGCACGGTGATGACCGCGTAGTCCGCGGCGTGGGACTTGTTGAAGCCATAGCGGGCGAAGTACTCGATGTCGTGGTAGATGGAGGCCGCGGTCTCCGGGGGGATGCCCCGCTCGGTGCAGCCCTGGATGAAGATCTCCCGGTGCTTGTCGATCTCGGCCTTCTTCTTCTTGCTGATGGCCCGGCGCACCAGGTCCGCGTCCCCGGGCGTGTAGCCGGCCAACTGGCTCAGGATCTGGATGATCTGCTCCTGGTAGACGCAGATGCCATAGGTCTCGGCCAGGATGGGCTCCAGCGCGGGGTGTTTGAAGGCCACCGGCTCCTGGCCGTGCATGCGCCGGATGAACTGGGGGATGTACTCCATGGGGCCTGGGCGGTAGAGGGAGATGGTGGCCACGATGTGCTCGAACGCGCGGGGCCGCATCTCGGTGAGCACCCGACGCATGCCCTGGGACTCCACCTGGAAGACTCCGCTGACCTCGCCGCTGGAGAGGAGCTCGAAGGCCGGTCCAGCCGCCTCCCCCTCGAAGGGGATGTTGTCCAGCCCCAGGACGATCCCCCGGCGTTCCCGGATCAGACGGCAGGCCTCCCGGAGGACCGTGAGGGTGCTCAGGCCCAGGAAGTCCACCTTGAGCAGGCCGATGGACTCCAGGATGGGGAACTCGTACTGGGTGACGGCCTGGGTGATGGCCCCCTTGGTGCCCCGCATGAGGGGGGTGTAGTGGACCAGCTCCCGGTCGGCCACGATGACCGCGGCCGCGTGGATGCCCGCGTGGCGGGCCACCCCCTCCAACTGCATGGCCGTGTCCAGCAGGTCCCGAACCCAGGGCTGTTGCTCGTAGAGCGCCGCGAGCTCCGGGTTGTAGGACTCGTGATCGGGGGTGAGGACGTCCCGGATGGTGACGGGCTTGCCGGGGATGGCCGGGATCAGCTTCGCGATCCGGTCCACATCGGCCAGGGGGATCTCCTTGACCCGGCCCACGTCCCGGACCGCGGCCCGGGCCTTCATGCGGCCAAAGGTGACGATCTGGGCCACCTGGTCGCTGCCGTACTTGCGGATGGTGTAGCGGATCATCTCCTCCCGCTGGTCGTCCGGGAAGTCCAGGTCGAAGTCGGGCATGGTGATGCGGCCCGGGTTCAGGAAGCGCTCGAAGATGAGGTTGTTCTTCAGAGGGTCCAGGTTGGTGATGCCGATGCAGTAGGCCACCAGGGACCCCGCGCCGGAGCCCCGGACGTTCCACCAGATGCCCTGGCTGCGGGCGTAGTCGCACAGGTCCGCGACGATGAGGAAGTAGACATCGAAGCCCATCTCGTGGATGATGGTCAGCTCCCTCTCCTTGCGCTCCTGGACCTGGGGATCCTGGGCCCGGTCTCCGTAGCGCCGGCGTAGCCCTTCCTCGGTCAGGTGGCGCAGGTAGGTCTCGTAGGTATAGCCCGAAGGGATCGGGATGTCGGGCAGGTGGTAGGCCGGGTCCTCCAGATCCACCCCCTGGCACATCTCCGCGATGGCCAGGGTGTTGTCGAAGGCGCTGGCCGGCAGGTCCAGGAAGGGGCGGAACGCGGCCTCCAGCTCGGCCCGGCTCTTGAGGTAGTAGCTGCCGTCGCTCATGCGCATGCGCTTCTCGTCGGCCAGCTTGGTGCCCGTCTGGACGCAGAGGAGGACCTCGTGGGGTGTGGCATCCTCCTGGCGGACGTAGTGGACGTCGTTGGTGACCACCATCCCCAGGCGGAATTCCTGGGCCCAGGCCACCAGCCTCCTGTTCACCTCCCGAAGCTGGGGGATGCTGTGTTCCTGGAGCTCCACGAAGAAGTGCTCCCGGCCGAAGACGTCCACGTACCAGCCCATCCGTTGGTAGGCCTCCTCCTCCCGTCCCTGGACGATGAGCTGGGGGATCTCCGCGCCCAGGCAGCCGGTGGTGGCGATGAGCCCCGCCGCGTGCTGGGCCAGGAACTCGTGGTCCACCCGGGGCTTGTAGTAGTAGCCCTCCAGGTGGGCGGTGGAGCTGAGCTTCAGCAGGTTCCGGTAGCCGGTCATGTCCCGGGCCAGGAGGAGGAGATGGTAGTTCTCCTTGTCCAGCCGGGGATCGCGGCCCTGCATGGGGCGCCCCCACACGGTCTGGTAGGCCTCCACCCCGATGATGGGCTGGATCCCCGCGGCCCGGGCAGCCCGGAAGAACTCCACCGCACCGTGCATGGCCCCGTGATCGGTCAGGGCCAGGGCGGGCTGGCCCAGCCGGCTGGCCTCGGCCACCAGATCCTGGATCCGGCCCAGACCGTCCAGCAGAGAGTACTCGGAGTGGGTGTGGAGATGGACGAAGGGATCCCTCATGGCTCCTGTGATCCAGGCTCAACGGGTAGGACGGCAGGTTCCATCGACCTCTATGGATGTTCGAGCCCCCCGTGAGGAAGCGGTTGGACCGGGGGCAGCAGAGGCGCCACGGCCTCTATGATACCGCGGAAGGTCGGGCCCACCAAGTTCGGCCAGGCTCCCAGGGCACCGGGAGGCGCGTCCCCCGACGGCGGTACAGCACCGTGCCTGCTCCTCCCGTCTCCCACCGACTTTCCAGGCCGGCCCCCTGTGGTATAATCCCTGCGTAAGCCCCGTGTCGCTCCCTTGTCGCTCTTGAGAGAGGTTCCCCCATGGCGCACTCCTTCGCCCAATCTGTGACCCTGCCCTGCCCGGCCTGCCACCAGTCCTTTGAGGCCACGATCTGGCTCATCCTGGACGCGTCCGAGCGACCAGACCTGCTGGCCCAGGCCCGGGACGGAACCCTGCACCACGTGACCTGCCCCCACTGCGGCCATCAAGGAGCGGTGGATGCACCCCTCCTGGTCTATCGGCCGGAGGAATCGCCGCATCTCCTCTTCACGCCGCCCCAGCAGACCACAGCCGAACAGGACCTGGAGTTGGCCGCGGGCCTGCTCGCTCTGCTGCAGAAAAGCCTGGGCCATACCTGGCAGGACGCCTGGCTGGAAGAGATGGCCATCGTGCCCTGGGACCAGGCGCCTCACTCCCTGGCCCCCTCTCCTCGCGGCGGAGAGGGGGAACCCCACGACCACCCCCACCCACAGGACACGACCTCAGAGCCAACGACCTCCTCCAGTCCCCCCTCCTCTCCGCCCGGGGAGAGGAGGGGGACAGGGGGTGGTGAGGTCCCCCCCG
>JALSIX010000055.1 GCA_026989655.1 Caldilineaceae bacterium | reverse complement strand
CTCGTAGTGTGCGCTTCAGCGCATATCCCACCCCCCCACGCACCAGACCTCGACGCACCCAAGTGCGCACCACGAGCCCCTTCCCCACCACTCGGCTCGTAGTGTGCGCTTCAGCACGCACCCCACTCCCCCACGCACCAGACCTCGACGCACCCAAGTGCGCACGACGAACTCCTTCCCCACACTCGGCTCGTAGTGTGCGCTTCAGCGCATACCCACTCCCCCACGCACCAGACCTCGACGCACTGTCTGCGCACTGAAGTGCGCACTACGAACTCCTTCTGTGTATACGACAGACCCTTTCTGCTATACTTCGAAGGCAGGATCGCCACAGCCATGAACCGTAGACTCCAGGAGGATGCCCCATGCGCCTGGGAGCCATGAACAACCCCCGTCGTGATCTCCTGGACGAGATCGCCTGGATCGGCGCCCATGGGTTCGACTACATCGATCTGACCGTGGAAGCCCCTGGAGCCGCGCCCGAGTCCACGGACTGGTCCACAGTGGGGCGGGCCATCCAAGACGCAGGGTTGGGGGTGATCGTCCACGCCGCGCCCTACCTGCCCATCCACAACCCCTCGCGCCAGGTTCGCCAGGCCGCGCTGGACGAGCTGCGCCGCACGGTGGACGTGGCCCAGGTGGTGGGTGCCTCCCTGTGCACCATGCACTTCATGGGCTGGCCCCACTACCTCCAGGAGAAGGACGGATATGCCTGGTACGCCCAACTCCTGGGCATCCTGGTCCGCCATGGCCAGGAGCGAGGGGTGGAGATCGCCATGGAGAACGGCCCCTACACCCGCCACCAGCACAAGTACTTCAACCAGATCTTCCATCGGGTCCCTGGGCTGAAGCTCCTCTACGACGTGGGACATGGCAACCTAGCCCCCACCCGCAGCCTGACCCGGGAATATCTCTTCAGCCTGGGGGACCGGCTGGCCCACGTCCACATGAGCGACAACGACGGCCGGGCAGACCAGCACCTTCCTTTCGGCGCGCCCGCGACGGGACGCCGGCTGGACCTCCTCCAGGAGCTCCGCACCCTGCGCAGCTTCGGCTACGACGGTACCATCACGGTGGAGGTCTTCGGTGAACGGGCCTGGCTCCTGCTCAGCGCCCAACGCATCCGGGAGCTGTGGCCCCAGGCCGGGTGAACCAGCGGACCGCCCGGTCCGGAAGCCCCTCTGCCCGGGGTCCCTTTCAGGCCCTTTCACCGGACCCTTCCTTTGGGGTATACTGGATCGAGAGATCCTCCGTCCAGAGATCGGCACGGGCTTCGCCCCCCTATACAGGAGGCCGGAGATGTCGCCCAGCCCACCCCACGCCCACCCGGAACCATCGAAGAGTTCCCGGATCGTCGCCCGGGCCCGATCTCTGCGGGTGCTGGGGATCTTTGCCCTGGCCCTGATCTGGAGCCTCCTCCAGGGGGTCGCCCTGCTCCACGCACAGGCCACGCCCACCCCCACCCCGGAGGGGAGTGGCACCGTCGCCGCCCCCGTACCCCCCACTCCCCAGGCCACGGCCTCCCAGACCGAGACCCCACCCGTGGAGCCCATGCCCGCCCCCACCGTCCTCCCGCCCGTGACCCTCCCCCCTGTGGACACCCAGGTCCTCACAGGCACCGTCCTGGCCAACCGCACCCCGGTCACCGCCACCTTCTTCCTGGAGGGCCGGCTCTACCTGCTGCCCCCCTTTCGGGCCACCTCGGTGACCCTGCCCCGGGCCGTGGCCGGGCTCGCGCTCTTCAACTGCCCGGCCGACAGTGCCCGGCCCGCAGGGGAGTGCTTCTGGGATCCCTACCCGGTGCGGCGAGACGGGTTCTACGAGATCGTGGACGCCGCGGAGGAGGACGCGCCCATAGCCCTGGTGCTGAAGGACGCGGCTCCTCCGCCCAAGGACCGGGTGTGGATCCAGAACCGCACCGGACATCCGGAGCGCCTCCTCCAGGGGGAAGTGCTCCACACAGTGGACAACGGATCGATCCTGGAGCTCCTCCTGGAGCCTGGAGGCCCTCCGGAGAGGAGCCGCGTCTATCTACGCCACTGCATCGCCCTGGGGGAGGAACGTGTGTGCGAGTGGCTCCCCTATCCTCTGGAGGGCGGCGTCTACTATGCGCTGGTGGACGAGACCCGGCCCGGTCCTCTCCTCCAGAGCGCGATCACCCTCATCCGCCTGGAACCTCTGCAGCTCTCGAGCGGGTTGGAGCCGCCGGCCACGCCCACCCCCACGCCGACACCGGAGCCCCCCGGGGTCTCCTGCCAGATCCAGGTGCCTGCTCTGAACGTCCGGGCCGGCCCGGGCACCCAGTACCGGGTCATCGGCCAGGTCCGCCAGGATGGCCCGGGCCAGGGCCGGGTCCGGGTGGTGGGCCGGAACGAGGACAACACCTGGCTGGCGGTGGACCCGGGGTTCGTGGCGGGCGGCTGGGTGATCCACCGGGAACGGTTCCTGGTCTGCGCCCCAGGCACCGAGTCCCTGCCCCTGGCCCCGATCACCGATGGGCGCCTGGCCCCAACGCCCACCCCTCGGCCTCAGGCCCCAGAGTCCACCCCACCCCGGTCCGGAGAGGCCACGCCAGGGCTGCCTCCGGAGACGGCCCTGCTCATCGTCACCAACGCGTTCGACTATCCCGTCCGCTTCACCCTGGATGCCCGGGAGCACGGCTTTCCCGAGGGCACTCCCTCGGAGTACGATCTGGAGCCGGGGCAGAGCCTCCATTTCCCGATCCGGGCCGGACGGGTGCGCTTCTCGGCCAGCACCCCTTTCCGGGGTGGCCTCGGAGGCAACGCGGAGTTCGTGCTCCAGGAAGGGGAGACCCGAGAGCTCTTCCTCCACTTCCGCCCCTCGGAGGAGGATCCAGATCGTTGGGAGCTGCGCTACTGAGATGGAAGAACCCCTCGTCTCGCCACCGCCTTCCAGGGGAGCTGTCGCTCTCCTGGTGCCCCTGGTCCTGGTGGACAGCCTCCACTTCGTCTTCGCCCGGCTGCTCCTGCCCCACGTGGAGCCGGTCCTCTCGGCCTCCCTGGTGCTGCTCCTCGCGACCGGCCAGGTGGCCCTCTACGGCCTGGCCACCCGACGGATCCGCCTGGAACCCCTGCGCCGGCACTGGCGACTGTTCCTGGCCATCGGCCTCTGCATCGGGGTGAGCACTGCACTGAACTACTCGGCCGTGCGCTACATCGATCCGGGCACGGCCTCCATGTTGGGCAAGACCTCGGTCCTCTTCAGCCTGGGGCTGGGGATCTTCTGGCTGGGCGATCGCTTCACCCGGCTCCAGTCTCTGGGCGCGGCCATCGCGCTCCTCGGGCTGGCGGTGGTCACCTTCCAGCCCGGCGACTACCTGCGCCTGGGCTCCCTGTTGGTGGTGGCCTCCACCTTCCTCTACGCGCTCCACGCGGCCCTGACCAAACGGTTTCGGGGCGAGCTGGACCTGCTGAACTTCTTCTTCTACCGGCTGTTGGCCA
>JALSIX010000054.1 GCA_026989655.1 Caldilineaceae bacterium | reverse complement strand
TGGATGGTGGACGCGCAGGGCCGCCGCTACCTGGACATGACCTCGGGCCAGGGGGTGGCCATGCTGGGGTACGGACACCCCGCTCTGGCCGGGGCCATCGGCGAACAGGCCCGGCGACTCCACGCCTGCCCCAACTTCTTCTACAACGATGTGCGGGCCGCCTTCCTGGAAGCCCTCATGGAGGTCACACCCCCCCATTTGACCCGGGCCTTCCTGGCCAACAGCGGCGCGGAGGCCATCGACGGGGCCATCAAGTTCGCCCGCCTGGCCACAGGACGCACCAACCTGGTGGCCGCCCGCAACAGCTTCCACGGCCGCACGGTGGGCGCAGTCTCCCTCACCTGGAACCCCAAGTACCGGCGCAAGTTCGAGCCCCTGCTGCCCGGCGTCTGCCACGTGCCCTTCAACAACCTGGCGGCCCTGGACGCGGCCGTGGACGATGACACCGCAGCCGTTTTTCTGGAGCCGGTCCAGGGGGAGGGGGGCGTGCACCCGGCCACGCCCGAGTTCCTCCAGGGGGCGGAGCGCCTCTGCCGGGAGCGGGGCGCGCTCCTGGTCCTGGACGAGATCCAGACCGGCTTCGGGCGCACGGGCCGCTGGTTCGCCCTGGAGCACTACGGAGTGGAGCCGGACATCCTCTGCCTGGCCAAGGGCATCGGCGGCGGCTTCCCCATGGGCGCCATCGTCTACACGGAGCGGGTCCAGGAGGCCCTCTACCCCGGCGCCCACGGCAGCACCTTCGGCGGCAATCCCCTGGCCTGCGCCGCGGGCCTGGCGGCCATCCGCGCCTACCAGGAGGAGGACCTGATCCAGCGGGCGGACCAGGCCGGCGCGTTCCTCCGCAGGCGGCTGGAGGCGCGCATCGGCGAGCTGCCCCGGGTCCGGGAGATCCGGGGGCTGGGGCTGATGGTGGGCATCGAGCTGCGGCGACGGGTGGGGAAGGTGCTGCGGGCCCTCATGGAGGAGCACCGAGTCCTGGCCCTGCCCGGCGGCCCCAACGTGCTTCGGCTCCTGCCGCCCCTGGTGATCGGCCAGGAGGAGATGGAGCAGGCCGTGGAGGCCATCGGCCAGGTGCTGGAGGCGATCTGAGCTTCAGTCCGCGGCCACGCTCACAGCCTGGGGCCGGCGGAAGGCCCCTTCCAGGGGGCGACTGCGCCACCAGAGATACCCCCATTCCCCCAGCCGAGAGAGGGCCAGGGCCGAGGCGGCAATGAGAGCCCCAGGCAGGTGAACCAGGGTCATCAGCCCGAACATGGCCAGGAAGAGCAGGAGCACACTGGTCACCACCGACTGGGTGATGGCCTGGGTCCGCTTGAAGTGGATGAGGATGCCCCGCTGCCAGGAGATGAGGACGCTCAGGCCGGGCACGGCCACCAGGATCAGGGTGGGGCGGATGGCGAAGCCCACCAGGTCAGGGGCGAGCCCGTAGACCTCCGCGTACCACCAGTGGGCGAAGGGGGTGGCCGCGGCCAGCAGGAAGAGGCCGCTCAGCCCCAGGGCCAGGCGCCCGGTGAAGCGATGGAGCTCCCGATAGCTTGCCCGGTCCTGGAGCAGGGCCACCACCGCTTCCTGGAAGGAAAGGCCTATGGACATGCCCAGGAAGAGGAAGCTGGAGACCACCGGCCAGACGGCCAGGGAGATGAGGGGCTCCGGCCCTCGAGCCAGGCCGGTGGAGAGAAGGGGCTGGGCGGTCAGGGTGATGAGGGAGGTGAGGGCCAGGGGCACGTAGAAGCGCAGGAGCTCCCGGTAGGAGAGGACGTCCCCGGCCGGGGCGGGGCCAGAGAGGTGGCCGCGGATGCACGGACGGGCGTAGAGATAGGCGGAGACGGCCCCTGCGATCACCCCCAGGCTGAGGGCCATTGCCCCCACATAGGCCCCGGGGAAGCGCCCCAGGAACAGGCCAAACCCCAGCACCCCGGCCGATACCGCCAGACGGGCGGCGATGGTCACCGGCACCACCTGGGTGCGCCCGAAGCGGATGAGCACCCCCTGCCACAGGCGACGGTAGGCGATGGCGCCGGTCCAGGGGGTCATGAGCAGGAAGCTGACCCGGCTCAGTTCGATGATCTCCTCCGGTGCGCCGATGACCTTCTGGAGCAGAAGGTGGTAGAGGGGCGTCAGGGCCAGGAGCAGATGGAGACCGGTCAGGGCCAGGGCCATGGCATGGGTGAAGTGGAGCAGGCGGCGATAGGAGCGGGGCCCCTGGACCAGGGCCGTCCCGGCAGTGAGGAGCATGATCACCGGCGCCTCCACGAAGAGGGCCAGGGAGAAGGTCAGGCCAAAGGCGGCCAGGTTGCGCTCCGGCTGGGAGAGACGGGCCATGACGCTGGCCAGGGCGGGCTGCTCCACGGCCATGAGGATCCACATGGCCGCCAGGGGCAGCCAGAACCAGAAGATGCGGCGCTGGGTCAGAGGCTGGGTCGTCATGGCCAGACAGTCTACACCTGAACCGCTACAGAGGCAAGCCGAGAGAGGGGCGGGAGGAGGGATGTGCGACGGGGGAAGAGCCTTCAGCCGGCTCAGGAGTCCGTGCAGGCCGCCAGCAGACGCTCCGCCTTCGCGGCCAGGGCATCATCGCCACAGGCCCGGGCCAGGGATCGGGCCTCGGACAGGGCGGCCCTAGCCGTCTCGGGGCGATCCATCTCCAGGGAAACCGCGCCCAGGTCCACCAGCAGATGACGCAGGTGCAGCTGGGCGCCCAGCTGCCGAAACATGGCGATGCTCTCCTGCAGGTGTGCCACAACCCGGGGCAGATCGCCCTCCACCCGGGCGATGCGGGCCAGGAGCACCAGGGTATGGGCACCGAGGACCCGATACCCTGTCTGCCGGTGCAGGGCCAGGGCTTCCTCCGCGGAGACCCGGGCCGCTGCCGCATCCCCTTCTTCCAGGGCCGCGGCGGCCAGGATCTGCCGGGTCGTGGCCATCAATGCGCTGTTCTGCATCTTCACGGCCAGGGCGTAGGCGCTGCCCGCGTACTGGCGGGTGACCTGGATGCGCCCCAGGGCCAGCATGGCCTCCGACAGGTTGTTGAGCGCGACGCACTCCCCCCACATGGACCCGGCCGCGCGGTACGCCTCAGCTCCCTCTTGCCAGCAAGAGACCGCCTGCTCCAGCTCGTTCGCGCTGTAGGCCGCGATGCCCGCGTAGACGAGGCTGTGAGCGTACGCCAGGTGGGGACGACAGGAGGCGAGGAGCCGCAGGCCTGCCTGGGCATGGGCCAACGCGCTGGCGCTGTCGCCCAGCCGCACACAGCTCACCGCGGCGAGCCCATGGGCCCGTCCCAGGGCCAGGGCCTCTTCCTGCGGACCGGGTCCCTCCTGGGTGGGCCCAGCCCAGGCTTCCAGGGCCTGAATGGCCCTGGTGGCGAGGGCCCGCCCTTCCCGATAGAGGCCGAAGAGATCGACAATCTGCACCAGCCCATCGGCCAGGGCGTTGATGACCGCGAGATCCCGCTGGTTCACCCCGGTCTCCCAGGCCAGC
>JALSIX010000053.1 GCA_026989655.1 Caldilineaceae bacterium | reverse complement strand
TCCGCCCAACCCTTCAAACTCAGTACCTTCGTGATCGCCGCCGTCAGCGTCGTCTTCCCGTGGTCCACATGCCCAATCGTCCCCACGTTCACATGGGGCTTCGTCCGCTGAAACACTTCCTTCGCCACGATGTCGCTCCTTGGTCGCTCGCTGTGCCTCGGGCTGTGCCCGGTTTCGGTTTGCCGTCGTCTCCATTCCGTTGCACAGGCGCACCGCCGAATGGGCTGTCGGCGGTGCGTCGAGTGCCAATGGCGTATGGGGTTGTTGCAGCGTGGGCTGCAAACCTGAATAGTATACCGGTTCCCGTGTGGATTGACAAGTTTCACAGGCTGTGAAAAACCACAGCCGTCCTGTCAGGCGTACTCTCGGCGCCGCACCTGGTCCGACTGGGCCTGGGGCACCGGCGCGTAGCTGTGGAACTGCATGGTGAAGGTGCCTCGGCCGCTGGTCATGGAGCGCAGCCGGGTCGCGTAGCCGAACATCTCCGCCAGGGGCACCAGGGCTCGGACCGCGGTCACGCCGGTATCCCGGGGCTCCATGCCTTCGATGTGGCCCCGCCGGCTGGAGAAGTCGCCCATGATGTCCCCCACGTACTCGTCGGGGACCAGGGTCTCCACCTCCATGATGGGCTCCAGGAGCACGGGGGCGGCCTTCTGCATGGCGTCCTTGAAGGCCAGGGAGCCCGCGATCTTGAAGGCCATCTCGCTGGAGTCCACCTCGTGGTAGCTGCCATCCACCAGGCGCACCTTCACGTCCACCACGGGGTACCCGGCCAGCACCCCGGCCTCCATGGCCTCCCGGATCCCCTTCTCCACCGCGGGGATGAACTCCTTGGGGATCACCCCGCCCACGATCCGGTCCTCGAACTCGAAGCCCTGGCCGGCCTCGTTGGGCTCCACCTCGATGATGGCGTGGCCGTACTGGCCCCGGCCACCGGTCTGGCGCACGAAGCGCCCTTCGCCCCGGGCCGGCCGGGTGATGGTCTCCCGATAGGCCACCTGGGGACGCCCCACGTTGCAGCCCACCCGGAACTCCCGCTTGAGCCGATCCACGATGATGTCCAGGTGGAGCTCCCCCATGCCCGCGATGATGGTCTGGCCGGTCTGCTCGTCGTAGCGCACCCGGAAGGTGGGATCCTCCTCGGCCAGCTTCAACAGGGCGTCTGTGAGCTTGTCCTGGTCGGCCTTGGACTTGGGCTCCACCGCCACCTGGACCACGGGCTCGGGGAAGGTGATGCTCTCCAACAGGATGGGGTGGTTCGGGTCGCTCAGGGTCTCGCCGGTGAAGCTGTTCTTCAGGCCCACCACCGCGGCGATGTCCCCCGCGTCGCAGACCCGGATCTCCTCCCGCTTGTCCGCGTACATCTGCAGCAGACGCCCCACCCGTTCCTTCCGCTGGCGGTTCACGTTGTAGACCGCGCTGCCGGCCTTCAGGGTGCCGGAGTAGACCCGCACGTAGGCCAGGCGCCCCACGAAGGGGTCTGTGACGATCTTGAAGACCAGCGCGCAGAAGGGCTCGTCGGGGTCCGCCCGCCGGGTGATCTCCTGCCCGGTCCGGGGGTCCACCCCCTTCACCGGTGGGATCTCCACCGGGCTGGGCAGGTAGCGGACAATGGCGTCCAACAGGGGCTGGATGCCCTTGTTGCGCAGGGCAGACCCGCACAGCACCGGCACCAGTTCGTTCGCGATGACCGCCCGGCGCAGGGCCCCCCACAGCTCCTCGTTGGCGATCTCCTCGCCCTCGAGCCACTTCAGGGTCAGGTCGTCGTCCGTCTCCGCGATCCGCTCCACCAGGGTGGCCCGGGCCTCCTCCACGGCCTCCTCCATCTCCGGGGGCACGGGCCCGATGGAGGGCTTCGCGCCCAGCTCGTCCGTGTAGATCAGGGCCTGGCGGGTGAAGAGATCCACCACGCCGACGAAACGGTCCTCCACGCCGATGGGAAGCTGGATGGGAATGGGGTTCGCGCCCAGCCGGTCCCGGATCATCTCCACCGTGCGCCAGAAGTTGGCCCCTACCCGGTCCATCTTGTTCACGAAACAGATCCGGGGAACACTGTACTGGTCGGCCTGGCGCCACACGGTCTCGGACTGGGGCTCCACCCCGGCCACCGCGTCGAAGACCACCACGCCGCCGTCCAGGACCCGCAGGCTGCGCTGGACCTCCGCGGTGAAGTCGATGTGGCCGGGCGTGTCGATGATGTTGATCTGGACGTCCTCCCCGGTCAGGGTGTCCTGCCAGGTGGTGGTGATCGCGGCCGCGGTGATGGTGATGCCCCGCTCCCGCTCCTGGACCATCCAGTCGGTGACCGCGGTGCCCTCGTGCACCTCGCCCATGCGGTGGATCCGCCCGGAGTAGAAGAGGATCCGCTCGGTGGTGGTGGTCTTGCCCGCGTCGATGTGGGCGATGATCCCGATGTTGCGCAGCCGGTCGATGGGATACTCAATGCTCATGCTGGGAAATCCATGTCCGTTCGGAAAGGTGCGTTCACAGGGCTCGACCTCCCCAGAGGGGAAGAGCCGGCCAAACAAAAGCGGCACAGACACGTCCCCCAATGGCTTCAGGCAACACACACCGGGTCCGGCCACGCGTCCATGGACCGTGCCGCCTGAACCCGGTGTGCCCCAAGCGCCGAAAGAGCGCGCCGCCTGTCGCTGTGGTCCGTGTGCGCCGCGTCGATCCCGGTGGGATCCGAGAGCCGCCGACCGGAGGAGCCGGGCGAGCCCCTGGAGGGGCTGCCCCTCAGCGGAAGTGGGCGAAGGCCCGGTTGGCCTCGGCCATCCGGTGCATCTCCTCCTTGCGGCGAATGGTGGCCCCCTCGCCCCGAGCCGTGTCCATCAGCTCGTTGGCCAGCTTCACCGCCATGGTGTGGGTCCCCCGCAGCCGAGAGCCCTGGCCCACGGGCCGCCGCCGGGCGTTCTCGATGAGCCAGCGCATGCCCAGGGCCTGGCGGCGCTCGGCCCGGATCTCCATGGGCACCTGGTAGGTGGCGCCGCCCACCCGCTTGGGCCGCACCTCCACCAGGGGCATGGCGTTCTGGAGGGCCTCCTCGAAGACCTCCAGAGGCGGCCGGCCGGTCCGCTCGGCGATGATGTCCATGGCCTGGTAGACGATGCGCATGGCCAGGCTCTTCTTGCCCCGGCGCATGACGTTGTTGATGAACTTGGCCAGGACCTCGCTGTGGTAGCGAGGATCCGGGGTCACCTTCCGCCGTTCAGGCCGATATCGTCGCGGCATCTCCGTCCTCTCCGTGGGCTCCCTGTGGACTCAGCTCTTCTTCGGTCGCTTGGTGCCGTACTTGCTGCGGCCCCGGCGCCGGTTCTCCACCCCCGACGCGTCCAGGGCCCCCCGCACGATGTGGTAGCGCACGCCCGGCAGGTCCTTCACCCGGCCTCCCCGCACCAGGACCACGCTGTGCTCCTGGAGGTTGTGGCCCTCGCCCGGGATGTAGGCGGTCACCTCGATGCCATTGGTCAGGCGAACACGGGCCACCTTGCGCAGCGCGGAGTTGGGCTTCTTGGGGGTGGTGGTGCGCACCTGGGTACACACCCCCCGCTTCTGGGGACTGCCCTTGGGCAGCCGCTTCACCTTGCCGGTCAGGGTGTTCTGGATGAACTGCAGCGCCGGCGCCTTCTCCTTCTTGGGCTTGCTCTTGCGGCCCTTCCGGACCAACTGGTTGATGGTAGGCAACGGAACCCCCCCCTGTTCTGCTCTGAATGGGCCCCACCGGGTACAGGACCCGAGCGAATGCACCACCTGGTCGAATGCAAGACCTTGAACTAATGCGTGACCTTGAAATGTCTGTGACTGGTCGGGCCTCAGACTTCACCCATCGATATCAGGCAGCAAAAAAGTGCGCCTGTACGTCCAGGCCCACGAACTGCAATTGTAGCACAGCCCCCTCTCAAGGGTCAAATCGGGCCCAGGGGGAGAAAATTCGGCCTTTGTGGGCCCAGGACTTTTCGTGTACCATTGGGAACACGGGGAACAGCCCCCGGGACCGGGTACCGGCTCCCATCCCCAGGGAACGGCCACGCCCGGAGTGCCTGCCGGCTGGAGCCGCCGTTGCCCGAACTGCGCAGCTCGCTGCACATCCGCTGCCCACATCCGGGCCCACACCACGCGCAAGGACTTCGCCCAAGATGACGCCCCCAACCCTGAACGTCGGCATCATCGGCGTGGGCGGGATCGCCCGCACCCACATGCCCGGCTGGGAGGCCTCGGAGCACGCCCAGGTCATCGCCGGCTGCGATGTGAACCCCCAAGCCCTGGCCCGCTGGGGACAGGCCCACAGCATCTCCCGCCTCTACACGGACCCCCGCGACCTCTTCCGGGATCCGGACATCCACATCGTGGACATCTGCACCCCCAACATGTCCCACGCCTCCCTGGCCATCGCCGGGCTGGAGGCGGGCAAACACGTCCTCTGCGAAAAACCCCTGGCCCCCACCCCCCAGGAGATCCACCAGATGATCCAGGCCCGGGACCGGGCCGGCAAGCTCCTGATGACCGCCCAACACTTCCGCTTCAAGGGCGTATCCCAGGCCATGCGCCGGGAGATCGAGACCGGCGCCCTGGGCCACGTCTACCACGCCCGAGCTTGGCAGCTCCGCCGCAGCGGGTTCATCCCCACCCCCACCTTCATCGAGAGGCGACACAGCGGCGGCGGCCCCACCATCGACATCGGCGTCCATGTCCTGGACCTGGCCCTGTGGCTCATGGGCAACCCCCGGCCCGTCGCGGTGAGCGGCACGGCCAAGGCCCCCCTGGCCCGCCACCCCGGGGCCTTCTCCTCCTGGCGACCCGAGACAGAGGTGCCTCCTTCCTTCGACGTGGAGGACTTCGCCGCGGCCTTCGTCCGCCTGGAGAACGACACCACCCTGATCCTGGAGGTGAGCTGGCTCCTCCACCACGACGCGCTGGAGGAGGACGCCCAGATCTGGCTCTACGGCACCGAGGGAGGCTGCCACTGGCCCTCGGCCCGCTTCATCCACACGGACTATCGGACCAAGCAGCTCTATGACAAGGAACTCCGGCTGATCCAGGACGGGATGGAGCCCCACGCCCTGGAGTGTGTGGAGTTCGCCCGGGCCGTGGCCGAGGGAGGCCCCTCCCCCGTCCCCCCGGAACAGTCCCTCCAGGTCATGGCCATCCTGGACGGCATCTACCGCAGCCAGCAGGAAGGTCGGGAGGTCCCCATCGAACTCTGCGCCTGAGGCTCCCGACCTCCACCGGCCCATCCGGTTCCAACCTTTTCGTTTGTGCGGGGAGGCGACCATGGCGATCCGACTGACCCTCATCGCGGACTACGCCTGTCACACCGGCGAAGGCCCCCTGTGGCATCCCGACGAACAGGCCCTCTACTGGGTGGATATCCCACGGGGCCGGCTCTTCCGCTACCATCCCGGGTCCGGCCGCCACGAACCGGTGCTGGAGGTCCGGGAGGCCATCGGCGGCTTCACCATCCAGGCCAACGGCGATCTCCTGCTCTTCATGGCCCAGGGCCGCATCGCCCTGTGGCGGGAAGGGCGCTCCCTCCAGACGGTGATCGACCAGATCCCAGAGGAGGTGGAAGGCCGCTTCAACGACGTGATCGCGGACCCCGAGGGCCGGGTCTTCTGCGGCACCATGCCCATCCGCGACCGGCCCGGCAAGCTCTATCGTCTGGATCCGGACGGCTCCCTCCACACGGTGCTGGAGGACGCGGGGCTCTCCAACGGCATGGGGTTCACCGCGGACCTGGGCACCTTCTACCACAGCGACTCCTGGCGCCGCACCATCCGGGCCTTCGACTACGACCGGGCCACCGGCACCCTCTCCAACCCTCGTCTCCTCGTGGCGGAGACCGATCCGGCTCGGGGCATCCCCGACGGCATGGCCGTGGACGCGGGCAACTGCCTCTGGTCCGCCCGCTGGGACGGCCACTGCCTGGTCCACCACATGCCAGACGGCCGGGAGCTGCAGCGCATTCCCTTCCCGGTGCCCAAGGTCTCCAGCATCACCTTTGGAGGGCCGGACTACACGGAGATGTACGTGACCACGGCCGGCGGCCACCACAAGGAGCAGGAAGGGCCCCTTGCCGGCGGTCTCTTCCGGCTGAACCTGGGGATCCAGGGCAAGCCGCCCTTCCGCTCCCGGATACAGGCGTGAGCCCGCGGGAGCCGGCCATGCCCCCGGACACCGACACCGCCCGGCGATCGCACCCTGCCCTGCACAGAGCACCATGTACACCGACGAAGAGCTGGCCGAGACCATCCGCTACCTGAACCACCCCGAACCCCAGGAGCGAGCCATCATGCTGGTGGCCCTGTGGAACTGGCCCTCCGAGGATCCCCGGCTCCTGTCTCACCTGGAGGCCCTGCTGGAGGACCGGACCCCCTGCGCGTTCGGCCGCCCCCGGCGGCTCACGGAGATCCGCTGGCTGGCCGCCCAGGCCCTGGCCGCTGAGTACCGGGCCCAGGGCCTCCGACGCTCCATCCCCCTGGCCGAGGACACGGTCGCGCCGGTTCCCGCCCAGGACCTGGTGGCCCGGGCCAATCTGCCCGAGGAGGCCCTGCTGGATCTCTCCCTCCTGTGTCGGATCTTCGTGGAGCTGCGGGATCGGGGCGAACTGCCCCGGATGCGTCGGCCTGCCCGTCGAGGCCCTCAGGGCAGGGCGAACGAGGATGACGAGAAGGCGATGTGAGGCCCCCTCCACACCCGAGGACCACGGGCCCGGGCCTCGCCCGGTTGCCCAGAAACACCCGGGCCCTGATCTGGGCCTCTTCCCCGAACAGACACGAGCCCCAGAGGAGCATCCCCATGGACCGTCGAATCTCTCTGCGCGAGCGGATCCACGCCCTCTACGCCCGAGAACACCGGGAGCTGGGCGAGGAAGGCACCTATCGGCTGTTGGACCAGGCCCGGGAGTGGGACCTGTCGGATACCCTGGCACGCGGGGGCGTGCTGGTCTTCCCCCATGCCGGGGTGAAGGAGTGCGGCCACCAGATCGCCGCCGCGGTCCACGCCTGCCTGGACAGCGGCGCAGATCGGGTGGTGGTGATCAGCGTGCTCCACGCCTTCACCGAGGAGATGGAGGCCGCCCGCATGCGGGTGAGCCGAGGCGGCGACCCAGCCCAGGAGGACCAATGGGGCATCCAGGGCCCCGGCCTCCCCGGCCCCGACACCTGGCGACACGACCACGCCCTCATCAGCTGGCGCCACTTCTGGGCCGCGGAGATCCGTCGACGGGGCATCCGCGGCCCCCAGGTCATCGAACGCTATCCGTGGCTGGCCGGCGGCCATCCAGAACGTCTCCCCGGGATCGAGGAGCTGGCCCGCCTGTGCGAGGACGCGGTGGTGGTCTCCACCGAGGACCCCTACCACCACGGCCTGGGCTACGGCGACCCACCAGAGGTGGCCCGACACCCCCAGGACGGAGGCCTGGAGATGGCCCGCCGGAGCATCGAGCACGGCCTCCAGGTGCTGGGGGCCGGAGACTACTGGGGTTGGAACCAACACTGCGTGGTGGGCAAGAGCGATGCCCGAGATGCAGGCCAGGTGTACCGCTACATCCGGGGCCCCATGGAGGGACGTATCGTGGACCTGGCCTACAGCGACGCGACCGAGCTGTACGGCACCCCCGCCCCCACCTGGGTGGCCACGGCCCTCATGGAGTGGCGGAAGGCCTGAGGGCCGAAGCCCCCCGGGGCGGGCCGGGCTCCCGGCCCGCCCGGGGAAGAGACCTCGGCCCTGGCCCCTCATACCGAGGACGCGCCACGTCCTCCCTCGATCCGCTTCCAGGCCCCCACCACGGCCACCGTGATGGCCACCGCGATGACGATCTCGGCCACGGCCTGGGGAATGACCGCGGGGATGATCACCTCGGCCGGGAACCACCCCCGCAGGATCAACATCCCCACCACCAGCACGGTGTTGGTCAAGGTGCCCACCACCGCGGCCACGCTGAGCGCGAGCATCTCCATCTGCCCCTCCCGGATCAGCCGGTAGAGCAGATAGGAGATCCAGAGGCCGATGCCCGCGATGAGCAGCCCCATCACCCGATACGCCCACAGCGCGCTGGCCCCCGTCAGGGTGATGCCCGCGTAGGCGAGCTCCGGCTCCTCGGGGGCGAACTGGAAGGCGATGGAGAGCACCCAGAGCACCAGGCCCACGATGACCGCGGTCAGCGCGTACCCCACCTCCGGGGAGATGTTGCGCAGGGCCCGGTAGGCGAAGTACGGGGTGATGCCGATGAAGAGCCGGGGCAGGATGGCGACCAGGGGGTCCTTGAAGAAGGGAGTGGTGGCCTGGAGGAAGCTGTAGAGGCCGAAGATGCCGCCCACCAACAGGCCGGCGATGGGCCCTTCCAGGACCCCCGCCAGGATGGCAGGCACATGCATGATGGTGGCATTGCCCGAGGGGTTGGGAACGGGGATGAAGCCCAACCGGGTGGCGCCGAGCAACACCGCAATGGCAGCCAGGATCGCGGTCACCACGATGCTCCGCACGGACAGAACGGTTCCCTGTTGAGCAGACTCCATGATGCCCTCCTTTCCTGGGTAGAACAGGGATCCACGGACAACACAGACAGCAGCACGGGTAGCACACGACAACGACGACGAAGGGGGCTCGGAGAGGTGTCGGAAGGGCCCAGCTCCGGGATCCCCGGAGCCCCGCGTAGCCGCCACCTATTCCGGCCCGGCCAGATCGCCCAGGGCCGGAATGCCGTGGAGCCCCTCCGCGGCCCGCACGGCCCGCACCACGGCCTCGGCCACCACGTCCGCGGCCACCCCTCCCACCACCCCGGGGTCCGCTGCCTCCGACCCCAGGGAGAGGGCGAAGAGGATGTCCCCGTCCAACATGGTGTGGGCCGGGCGCAGGGTCCGGGCCAGGCCATCCTGGGCCATCTGGGCCACCTTGGTGCAGCCGGCCTTGGTGAGGCGGGCATTGGTGGCCACCACCCCGATGGTGGTGTTGCGGCCGGCCAGGTCCTGGAGGGTCTGCCCCAGGCGGCTCTCCAGGAACCGCTGGCTGTCCACGAAGCCGCCCACCCCGGGCCGTCGAGCCCCGGCCAGGATCCGGCCCGTGGTCGGGTCCACCACATCCCCCACCGCGTTCACCGCCACCAGGGCCGCCACCTGGATCCCCTTGCCGATGGTCCGGGCTGCGGAGCCGATGCCCGCCTTGGTGGCCTGGCGAAAGCCCAACACCTTTCCCACCGTCGCGCCGGTACCGGCCCCCACGCTTCCCTGGGCCACCGGCGCCCTGGACGCGGCCTGGCAGGCCGCGTAGCCGGCCGCCCCATCGGGCCGCACGTCCGCACGGCCGATGGCCAGGTCGAAGAGGATGGCCGCGGGCACAATGGGCACCCGGGCCACCCCCACGTCGAAGCCATGGCCCTGCTCCTCCAGCCAGCGCATGACGCCGTCTGCGGCGGCCAGGCCGAACGCGCTTCCCCCGCTCAGCACCACGGCATGGACCCGTTCCACCATACACACGGGGTCCAGGAGCGCGATCTCCCGGGTGCCCGGCGCGCTGCCGCGGACATCCACCCCCGCGGTGGCCCCTTCCGGACAGAGGACCACGGTACACCCTGTGGCCGCGTCCTCGTCGGTCCAGTGGCCCACGAGGATGCCGGGGATGGCGGTCAACGTGGCGTTGGTGGCCATGTGGAACCTCCTTTCCAGGAGTGCGGATGGGCTGCCGGGAACACCCCCCACCGTCCAGACCCTAGGCCGAGGAGACCACGCCCAGGTACCGTAGGGCCGCGAGGACATACAGCCGCGCGGCCACCCGGATCTCCTGGATGCTGACCCATTCGTCCACATGGTGGGGGATGTGGATATCCCCCGGGCCACAGGTGACCACCGGGATCCCCTTGCGCGCGAAGAGGATGGTCCCGTCCGTGGAGCCGGGAACCCCCCCGTAGATGGGCGGCTCCCCGGTGAGATCGGTGTAGCTCTGGGCCAGGGTACGGACCAGGGGGTGGTCGGGATCCGTGGCCGTTGGGGGGCGCACCTCCAACACCTGAAAGGTGTAGCGCAGCCGACCGTCCGCCGCGCAGGCGGCCCGGGCCAGGGTCTCCAGCCGACGGGCCAGGCGATCGGGATCCTGGCCCGGGATGAGGCGGCAGTCCAGGACGATCTCCGTGGCGCCGGGCATGACGTTGTTCTGGGGCTCCCCCCCACCCCGGGGCGGCGAGAGCAGGATGGTGGGGGTGATGCTGGGCTGCCCCAGGTAGGGGTGGCGCCCGTGGGCCCGGATCTCCTGCTGCTCCAGCTCCTGGACCAGCGTGAGGAAACGGGCCGCGGGATAGCCGGTGTTCGCCCCGGTCAGGGGCATGGCCCCATGGGCCATCTCGCCGTGGACCACCACCCGGATCCACATGACGCCCTTCTGGGCCACACAGATATGGTTCTCCTCAGGCTCGCAGACGATGGCGGCATCCACCCGGTCCGCCCATCCCCGGTCCACGAAGTGCTTGATGCCGATCATCTGGCCCTCCTCATCGCAGACCGCGGCGATCAACACCGTGCCGGCCAGACGCACCCCGCTCCGGACCAGGGCCTTGGCCGCGGCCAGGGCGCAGACCAGGCCGGCCTTCATGTCGTTGGCCCCTCGGCCGTAGATGCGCCCTTCATGGAGAGTGGCGCTGAAGGGCGGGAAGGTCCACGCCTGGGGATCGCCCTCGGTGACCACGTCCGTGTGGCCCTCAAAGAGGAGGGTGGGCCCGTCTTCCGGCCCGGGAAGCCGCGCGATCACGTTGGGGCGGCCGGGCTCCACCACCTCGAAGTGGGTCTCCAGCCCCATCTCCCGACAACGGGCCTCCACCCATCGGGCCGCCTCCTCCTCGCCCACCCCCTGCTCGGGCCGCCAGACGCTGGGAATCCGCACCAGCTCCTGCACCCACCGGATCAGCTCGTCGTCGTCCACGTGGGCGAGAACCCGGCGTTCCTGTTCCGAAAGCATGGGACACCTCCAGACCTCACCGCATGATCCCCGCGGCCCGGAGCCAGTCGGACACCGGAGGCCAGGGAAAGAGGACCATAAACCCCATGAAGGCCAAGGCCGCCATCACCACCGCCACATCCACCCAACGCCCCCGGAGCTGGACGAACTTGGTCCGCGTTCCCCCACTCACGTAGCACCGGGCCTCCATGGCCAACACCAGCTCCTCGGCCCGTTGGAACGCGTTGAGGAAGAGGGGCACGACGAGCGGCAGGTAGGCCCGGGCGGCCCTGTCCGGCCGCCAGAAGCGGCGGGTGCCGAACTCGGCGCCTCGGCTGGCCTGGGCCTTCATGATCCGCTCCATCTCCTCGGCCAGGACCGGGACGAAGCGAAGGGTGATCATCAGGATAAGGGCCAGCTCGTGGCTGGGCACACCGAAACGGCGCAGGGGGGCCAGCAGGCTCTCCACGCCATGGGTCAACTCCGTGGTGGTGGCGGTCATGGTCACCAGGCTGGTGAGAAAGATGAAGGAGGTGATCCGAAACGCGCTGATGGCCATGAGCTGGAGCTGGTACTGGGTGACCCGCAGCCATCCCCACTCGGCGAAGACATATCCGGGCGGGTCCACCCGCCCCAGGAAGAGGAACTGGGTGGCGAAGATGAGGACGAGCACCGGCAGCCCCAGCACGAAGCCCCGCAACATGTAGCGGAGAGGGATCTGGGAGAGGCCGGTGATGGCCAGGACCACGGCCAGGAAGAGGGCATTGGCCACGATGGAGCGGTTGAAGGAGACGGCCAGGATCAGGAAGATGGCCGCCAGGATCTTCGCCCGAGGGTCCAGACGATGGACCGGGGAGCCGGTGGGGATGTACTGGCCGATGGTGACGTTGCGCAGGAGCTCAAAGTTCTGCATGGACGGCCTCCTCCAGCAGACGCACCGCGTCCTCCACCCGGTAGACAGTCCCGGCCAGCCCCTGGACGAGGCCCATCCCGACCAGCCGGTCGAAGGCCTGGGTCACCGGCGGCACATCCAGCCCCATCCCCTGCAGCCGAGCCCCCTGCCCAAAGACCTCCCCCGGCCGACCTTCCAGGGCCGTGGTCCCGCCCGCAATGACGTACAGGCGGTGACACATCTCGGCCAGCTCCTCCATGTTGTGGGAGACCAACACCAGGGTCATGTCCCGGCCATGGAGCTCCCGGAGCAGGTCCAGAAAACGACGCCGCCCCCGCGGATCCAGCCCCGCGGTGGGCTCGTCCAGCACCAATACCTGGGGCTGGAGGGCCAATACCCCGGCCAGGGCCACCCGCCGCTTCTCGCCGCCGCTCAGGCCAAAGGTCATCCGGTCCTTGAAGGCCTCGAACCCCAGCCCCACCCACTCCATGGCCTGGCGGACCCGCTCCCGTACCTCCGACCGGCTCAGCCCCAGGTTGCGGGGCCCGAAGGCCACATCGTCGCCCACGAAGCGCTCGAAGAGCTGGGTCTCGGGTTGCTGGAAGACCAGCCCTACCCGACGGCGGATGGCCCGCACATCCGTCTCCGGCCCGGCCACATCCTGGCCGAAGACCGTCACCGTGCCCCGATCCGGGCGCAGGAGCGCGTTCATGTGCTGGATGATGGTGGACTTGCCCGAGCCCGTGTGGCCGATCAGCCCCAGGACCTCGCCCTCCCGGAGCTCCAGCTCCACATCGTGGATGGCCTGGACCTCCAAGGGCGTGCCCTTCATGTACCGATGGCCCACACCCTCCATACGAATACACGGCTCGCCGGCCGACAGCGGCCCAGACGGCGACCAGGGAGGCATGCACAGGGGACGGCCATTGCGCCAGGCCCGGAACGCGTCCAGGAACTCCTGGAGGGTCAGCACCTGGGCCGGGAAGCGGGGATCGCGGCTGTGCAGGGCCTGGGCCAGCCGGGTGATGGGGGGAACGTCCAGGTGGAGCGCCCGCAGCCGATCCACCTGGCCGAAGACCTCCCGGGGCGTGCCCTGGAGGACGATCCGCCCGGCCTCCATCACCACCACCCGATCCGCGTGGACGGCCTCCTCCATGAAATGGGTGATGGCCACCACCGTGGTGCCCTCCTCGCGGTTCAACCGCCGGGCCACCCGCTGGACCTCCTGGCGGCCCCGGGGATCCAACATGGCCGTGGACTCGTCCAACACCAACACCTGGGGGCGCATGGCCAGCACCCCCGCGATGCACACCCGTTGTTTCTGCCCCCCCGACAGGAGATGCGGGGCCCGGTGGCGGTAGGGCTGCATCTCCACCTGCTCCAGGGACCAGTCCACCCGACGGACGATCTCCGGGTGGGGCAGGGCCAGGTTCTCCGGACCGAAGGCCACGTCCTCCTCCACGATGGTGGCCACGATCTGGTTGTCCGGGTTCTGGAAGACCATGCCCACGGTGGAGCGGATCGCCCGTCGATGGGCCGGATCCCGGGTGTTCCACCCGTTGACCCACACGTTCCCCCGGGTGGGCAGGAGGAGCGCGTTCAGATGCCGGGCCAGGGTGGACTTGCCCGAACCGTTGTGGCCCACGATGGCCACGTACTCCCCCGATCCGATCTCCAGGTGGATGCCGTCCAGGGCGGTGACCGCCTGGGGCGTTCCCGGGTTGTACTCGAAACAGAGATCCTCCACACGGATGATGGGATCGGACATGGCTCTGGAACCTATCGAGGAGACCGAAGCGGACGGCCCATTCCGGGAGTGTTCCTGTTCGGTGCTGATGGGACTAGAGAGGAGGTTCGAAACGGCCGTCGATGGCCGTCCACCCGCCGTCCACGAAGAGGAGGGCCCCGGTGACATAGGAGCTCGCGTCCGAGGCCAGGTAGACCACCATGCCCGCGATCTCGTGGGGCTGGGCCCAGCGCCCCAACGCGTTCCGGTGGGCGTAGGCCGCGTACCACTCTGGATGGCGCTTGATGGGCTCGGTCAAGGGCGTCTCCACCACCCCCGGGGCAATGGCATTGGCCCGAACTCCCTGGGGACCCAGCTCCGCGGCCAGGGCCCGGATCATCTGGACCACACCCGCCTTGGTGGCCGCGTAGACACCTTGGCCGGGCTCCACCACCTGGCTGCGGATGCTGGAGAAGACGATGATGCTGCCCCGACCCTGGGCCACCATCCCCGGAGCAAAGGCCTTGACAGCCCGAAAGGTGCCCCGCAAGTTGAGGCGGACGATCCGCTCGAACTCGTCCTCCTGGAGCTGGAGCAAGGGCTTGCGCACGTTGACCCCGGGCGTGATCACCAGCACATCCACAGGGCCCAGGCGCTCGGCCGCGGCCGCCACCGACAGCGGATCCAGGAGATCCAGGTGCAGGGCCTCTCCGTGCCCCCCCTGTACCCGGATCTGCCCCACCGTCTCCTGGATCCCGCTCTCGTCGATGTCGCCGCAGCAGACATGGGCCCCAAACGCGGCCAGGGCCACCGCGGAGGCCTGGCCGATGCCGCTCCCTGCCCCCACGACCAGAGCCTTTCGGCCACGGAGATCGAACATATGGCGGTAGTCGTACATGGCTGCTCCCTGTAGCGATGGAAGAGGCAACGAACGGATCTGTACTTCGATGAAATCGATGGATCGATGAGTCGACGAGTCGATCGATCAATGTACGGGATGGTGACCGAAATGGATGACGTGTAGATGAAATGGATCTGCGGTGTAGGCAATGAGACAGAAGGGATGGAGCCGAAACCACAGAGACGCCGGGGGGTCCAAGGCCTTATCATACCACAGCCATGGTGCCCCGCGCCACTGTCACCCAATCGTCAGGATCGACGTCCCGCCGCCGAAAGAAAGGCCGGTTTTCCGGGGTTCTGGAGCGCCGAGTATACTGATGGGGGAACCATGGCCCTGGCCGGGGCGTCAGAGAGGACAACAAGGCTTCCGACATCCGAACCGAGAGGCGATGGTCCCCATGCGCGCCCTACCCCTTCCCCCCGCTCTCCGAGCTGTGCTCCTCCTGGCCTGGGGCCTGGTCCTGGCCGGGTGCACCGCTGCGGCCACGGACATCGGTCCCCGGCCGGCCACAGATCTGGTGACCGTGGTGGAGGCCTACCTGCAACAGTACCAGCCCGGCCCCCTTCCCCGGCTCTTCCAGACCACCTACGTCTACGATCGCCACGGCCAGATGCTGGCGGAGCTCTTCGACGAAGGGCGGCGGACCTGGGTGCCCCTGGACCGGATCTCCCCCCACCTGATCGAGGCCACCATCGCCACCGAGGACGCCTCCTTCTTCTCGAACCCCGGCGTGGATCCCCGGCGGATCGTGGGCGCGCTGGTCCAGAACGTCCAGGAGGGCCAGGTGGTCTCCGGCGCGAGCACCATCACCATGCAGCTCGCGCGCAACCTCTTTCTGGGCCCCGAGGAACGCTACCGCCAGGACGTGGACCGCAAGATCCTGGAGGTGGGCCTGGCCCAGGAGCTCACGGAGAAGTTCACCAAGGCCGAGATCCTGGAGATGTACCTGAACCTGCTCAACTACGGCCACCTGGCCTACGGCCCCGAGGCAGCCGCCCAGGTCTATTTCGGCAAATCCGCCCGAGAGCTCACCCTGGCCGAGGCCACCCTGTTGGCCGGCATCCCCCAGCAGCCGGCCAACCTGGACCTCTTCACCAACCTGGACCGGGCCAAGGCGCGCCAGAAGGTGGTCCTCTCCCTCATGGTCCGCCACGGCTACCTGACCCAGGAGGAGGCCGACGCGGTCTACCGGGAACCCATCGCCCTGAACCCAGAGCCGGATCGGGTCCTCCGGGAAGCGCCCCACTTCGTCCAGTACGTGCTGGCCGATCTGGAGAACCGCCTGGGCCGGGAGTACGTCCGCCGGGCCGGCCTGCGCATCTACACGACCCTGGACCTGGAGCTGCAGCGGACGGCGGAACAGGTCCTCCGGGACAAGGTGGCAGAGCTCGCGCCCATCTACGGCATGGACAACGGGGCCCTGGTGGCCCTCCAGCCCGGAACCGCCCAGGTCCTGGCCATGGTGGGCTCCGTGGACTTCGACAACGAGGCCATCCAGGGCCAGGTGAACGTCGCGGTGAGCCGACGCCAGCCGGGCAGCTCCATCAAACCCGTCCTCTACGCGACCGCGCTGGACGACCTGCGCATCAGCCCGGCCACGGTCATCTGGGACACCCCCGTGACCTACACCGTCGGGGTGGGCCAGGTCTACCGTCCGTTGAACTACGATCGGAAGTTCCACGGCCCGGTGACCGCCCGCAGTGCCCTGGCCAACAGCTACAACGTCCCCGCGGTCAAGCTCCTGGCCGCCCTGGGAGTCCCCCGGATGTTGGAGCGGGCCCAGGCCATGGGCATCCGGAGCCTGGACCGGGGACCCACCTGGTACGGGCTCAGCCTGACCCTGGGCGGCGGCGAGGTGACCCTCCTGGACCTGGCCACGGCCTACCACACCCTGGCCAACCAGGGACGATACCTGCCGCCCCAGACCGTGCTGGCCATCACCGACAGCCAGGGACGCTCCCTCCTGGAAGAGCCCCCACCCCAACCTGTGCCGGTCATCTCCCCGGAGGCCGCCTACCTGGTCACCGACATCCTCAGCGACAACAACGCCCGGATCCCCATGTTCGGGGCCCGGAGCTTCCTGGTCCTGGACCGACCCGCGGCCGCCAAGACCGGCACCACCGACGACAACCGGGACGCGTGGACCATGGGCTACACCCGCTACCTGGTGGCCGGGGTGTGGACTGGGAACACCGACGGCCGCCCCATGCGCAACGCCACCGGTGCCCGAGCGGCCGCGCCCATCTGGAACGCGTTCATGCAGGCCGTCCTCCAGGACCCCCAGCTCCTGGCCGAACTGGGAGCCCCCCAGGACCCCGCGGCCTGGGAGTTCCCCCAGCCCGAGGGGGTGGTGGTCCAGAATGCCTGCCCCCCTGGGCTCACCTGTCGCCCCAACGGCGAGCTCTTCAGCCAGGCCTGGCTGGAACGCATGGGCGAGGCCGGCCCCCTGGCCGACAGCGTGGTGGAGCGCCCCTCGGCCCCTGTCTACCTCCAGACGGCCGCAGAGGCACGGCTGACCGGCTTCTGCGGGTATCCCCAAGGAGCCACCCGGCGGCTGCTCCGGCTGCCCGGCCGCCTGGGCCAGACAGACGCGCTCCCCCAGGACGACCCGAGCCCAGGGCCCACCCCGGCCCTGACCCCGGAACAGCGCTATGAACAGGTGGAGGCCCTGCGATGGGCCATGGAGCGGAACGTGCCCGTCTACCTGGGGCCCTGCGAGGAGCTGGAGCGCTGGGCCTCCGCACACGGTCTCCGCCTGGCCGTGGACCTGGCCAACGCCGGGAACCCCGAGGTCGGGGAGACCCCCGGCGGGGAGCTGGTGACCATCGCCAACCCGATCCAGGCCGGAAACTTTCCCTATGTGCTGGCCGAGCCCGTCCGACACGATGCCAGCTGCCCGGGCAGCTACATCATGGGGCGGGTGCTCACCTGGGAAGGACAGCCGGTGCCCGGCGTGCGGGCCGTGTTGGAGGACCCTTGGGGCAACCGCTACGAGGCCGTGAGCAAGTCTGGCCCCGGCGACGCCGGATACTTCGACTTCCCCCTGTATTCCAGCACCCCCCAGGACCTACGCCTGACCCTGGTGGACGGGGCCGGGAACCCCATCAGCCCTACGGTGGTCATCCCCCACAACCAGGACGACGCCAGCCGCCAGCCCTGCCATCATGTGGTCTTCCGGGGTGGGTGAACGCGAGGCCAAGAGGTCCTGAGATCCGCCCACCCCCCGCGGAACCCCATGGAGCTGCACCGTGTCCGAGTCCTTGTCCAGCCGTTCCAACAGCCCCCGTCCCGGACGCCCCCTGGGCCCCCACACCCTGTCCATCTGGGCCCTGTTGGTGGGGGCAGCCCTGCTGGTGAGCACCTGGCTGGCCGCGGAGACCGTGGCCGCGCCGTCCTGGCAGGCCAGCCCCCAGAGTCCCCAACCCACAAGCCCCTTACCCACCCCATCGCCCAGCCCCACCCAAGGCCCCAGCCCCACGCCAGGCCCATCGCCCACCCCCACAGCCACCAAGCCCCCCATCCGCACCGCGATCGACTGGCCCCGGCCCGGCGACATCCTCATCGGCCTGGCCCCCATCCGCGGCACCGCACTGGTGGACAACTACCAGCACTACCAGCTCCACATCGCGCCGACCGGCAGCCAGGAGTGGACGTGGCTGGCCACCCGCTTCACCGTGGTGCGGGACGGCGTCCTCCACCGGCTGGACACCCGCCGCCTTCCCGACGGCGTCTACGATCTGCGCCTGCGGGCCGTGGACGTGACCGGAAACTACCGGGAGTTCCTCGTCCGAGGGGTGGTCATCGACAACACCGATCCCCCCACGCCCACCCCCGACGTGGACGCCACCCCTACCCCCACACCGACCGCCACCGCCACCGCTACCCCAGACACCACCCGCTTCATCCCCGGTGGCCAGGGGATCTACGCCCCAGCCCCCGGAGAACGGCTGCAGGGATACGTGCGCATCGTGGGCACGGCCAATGCCCGGGACATCTATTATCACCGCTACCTGCGCTACGAACTCTACATAGCCCCGGCCGAGCCCAAAGGGCCGAACCGAGCGTGGACGTGGCTCGCCGGCAGCTACCAACAGCTCTACCACGATACCCTGTACGTGCTGGACACCACCCGTTTCCCCAACGGCCGCTACGACCTGCGCCTGCGGATCGTCTACCGGGACAGCAACTACCACGAGTACTTCGTGTACGGCCTGGAGATCGCGAATCCCCCGCTTCCCCAGGACCCTGTGCTGCGCCTCACCGCCCCTCAAGACGGAAGCCAGGCCGCGGTTCGGCTGGCCGTCCAGGGCACGGTCTACGCCCCGAACCTGGACCGCTGGGAGCTCTACTGGGCCCCTCATCCCGGCCAGGAGGAGACCTGGACCCGTCTCTACAGCGGTCGCTACAATGTGGTGGACCAGGTCCTGGCCCTCATCGACCTGCGCGCCGTGCCGCCCGGGCAGTACGATCTCCGGGTCCGCCTGGTACGGGAGGACGGAAACTTCCAGGACACGATTGTCCGACGGATCCATGTCGTTCTGCCTACGCCCACGCCACCGCCCTACCTGCGTGGCCCCTAGGGGCGGATTCCCAGCGCAACCCAGCTTGGTCCCCTGCTCGAGGGCACGGTATAATATATGCTTAGGTTGCCGACGGGCAACGCCATCTGCCCGGGAGATCGGGCCGGCTCTCCGAGCCCCATGGCCGTGAGACCGAAGGATGATCCGCGTGGACCGAGGATCGCTCTTTCCCCCGAACACCCATTTCCGGAACGGAGGTTCCCCATGACCAACGGAGCACTATCCAGGCCCCTACGCCGGTGGCTCCCCATCGCCCTGGTCCTCGGCCTGGTGCTGGCCGCGCTGCCCCTCGCGGTGAGCGCCCAGGGCGACCCGGTGATCTCCACCGCGGTACGGGGCGAGCTGCCCAGACAGTTCGACAAGCACTACCTGGAGATCCGAGTGGACGACCCCTCGAAACCCCTGCGGTTGGTGATGGACTACGAGCCCCAGGGCGTCTCGGCCGTGGACCTGTACAGCGGCTTCTGGGTCTTCAACGAGGGCCAGTTCCAGGACGTGCTCAACGGGAAGAACCCTGCCAGCGCCGGCACCGCCAAGCTGGCCACGGGCCAGAGGGTGACCCTGGCCACGGGCATCAAGCAGAAGGTGGCCACCATCGCCTCGCCCGTGGGCACCTTCTACGTCATCGTCTACAACGACGCCACCGTGCCCATGCGCTACACCCTGCGGGTGGAGAACGGCAAGCTGGTGGACCAGTCGGGCGAGCAGGTGGAGGACGCCACCCGCCCCCGGATGATGGAGACGGAGGAGGCCCCTCCTGCCACCACACCTGCGGCAGCGCCCCAACCCCCGGAGGAGACCCCGCCCCCGGCCACCCCTACCCCCACCCCCGCGGCCCAGCAGCCCCGGATCGTGGTGGTCCAGTCCGACACCCTGGAAGGGGAACTGCCCAGGCAGTTCGCGAAGCACTACTACGAGCTCCGGGTGACGGGCAACCCTGTTCGGATCTTCATGGCCTACGACCCCCAGGACCAGCAGGAGCTGGACCAAGGCCTGAACTTCTACGTGCTGGATCCCTCCCAGTTCCGGGAGCTGATCCTGGGCGTCTCCGGCAAGACCAACCCCGCCACCAACAACACGGCCGCGGGAGAACTCCGGCGGGCAACCAAGACCCGGTTCGCCCAGATCGTCTCCCCGTCCAGCACCACCTACACGGTCATCGTGGCCAACGACTCCTCCATCCCGGCCACCTACCGGATCTGGGTGGAGAACGGCATCCTGGTGGACGGTTCCGGCCAGAGCAAGAACGCGCGGGAGCGGATGGACATGGCTCCCCCCGCAGCCGAGGACACCCCTGAGGCCGCGGCCACCCCGGCCCCCGAGCCCGGCGGCCCGGTGGAGGTGGGTTCGGTCTACGTGGTCCAGCGAGGGGACACCCTGGGCGCCATCGCCCGGGCCGCCTACGGCGAGGTCCGCTACTACCGGGAGCTGTGTGCCTACAACAACATCCCGGACTGCAACCGCATCGAGGTGGGGGACGAGATCCGGATCCCGCCCCTGGAGGAGCTCCTGAGCGGCGCCGCGGCCACCCCCACACCGGAGACCACGCCCGAGGCCGTGGAGACCCCGGAGGAGACCGCCACCCCCGAGGCCACACCGGAGGCCGAGACCACTCCAGAGGCCGAGGAAACCCCCATGGCCGAGGAGACCCCGGCCGCGGAGGAGACGCCCGAGGCCGAGGAGACCCCAGAGGAGGCCGCCACCCCCGAGGCCACACCGGAGGCCGAGACCACTCCAGAGGCCGAGGAGACCCCTGCAGCCGAGGAAACCCCAGCCGCAGAGGAGATGCCCGCTGCCAAGAGCCTGGTGGAGGTGGCCACCAGGTCCCGGCGCTTCGAGATCTTCCTCCTCTCCCTGGACCTGGCGGGCCTCCGCGCGACCCTGGAGGAGGAGGGCCCCTTCACCGTCTTCGCGCCCACGGACCAGGCCTTCGCGGCCCTGCCCGAGACCACCCTGGACACGCTCCTGGCCGACTCCACCGAGCTGGCCCGGGTGCTGCAGCTCCACATCGTGGCCGGGCGGTACACCGTCGCGGATCTGGAGGACGGCATGGAGCTGGAGAGCCTGCTGGGCGAGACCCTGACCGTGGAGGTGGATGAGGAGGGAACCGTCCGGATCAACGGCGCCACCGTCCTGGAGGGCGAGATGGAAGAGGCCTCCAACGGCGTCCTCCATGCCATCAACCAGGTGCTGCTGCCTGCAGAGGAATAGCAGCCCATCCCCCCGCACGCGGAGAGGCCGGAGCCCTGGTGCTCCGGCCTCTCCGCGTATCGCTTCGTGCCCCCTCCTTCATCCCGCCCGGGCATGGACCCGTCCATTGGGTCGCTCCGCCATGGGGCCCTCGGCCGCCGTCTCCGCCGTCTCCGCGAGCGGATCTTCCAGCTCTGTGCGGAACCGGCTGGCCAGGTCCCGGAGCTCCTGGGAGACCTGGTGGAACCGATGCACGAAGCCCATGGTCTCGGCCACCTGGGCATTCATGG